>DAISVV010000325.1:0-1531 GCA_036840015.1 Micropepsaceae bacterium | reverse complement strand
GCAGGAACTTCGCGCAGGGCCATCCTTTGTTTGGCTCACCAATCAGGTTATCGGCCGGCACCAGCACATTCTCGAAGCGGATCTCGTTGAGGATATGCGCACCATCGATCGTGATGATCGGCCGGTGGCTGATCCCCTTCGAGCGCATGTCGATCAGCAGGACCGAAATGCCCTCCTGCGGCTTGCCATCGGTTGAGGTGCGCACCAGCGCAAACATCCAGTCGGCCTTGTGGCCGTAGGAATTCCAGATTTTCATGCCGTTGACGACGAAATGGTCGCCCTCGCGCACAGCCATGGTCCGCAAAGTCGCAAGGTCTGACCCAGCATTCGGTTCCGAGTAGGCCTGGCACCAGAGGTGCTCGCCACTGGCGGCCGGTGGAAGGAAGCGCGCCTTCTGTTCCGGCGTACCGAAAGCCGCTATCACAGGCCCTACCATCTTCACCGCAAAGGGCGACAGCGGCGGACAGCCCGCCAGCGCCATCTCCTCGTCGAAGATGTAGAGCCGCGTGTGGTCCCAGCCGCAACCGCCGATCTCGACGGGCCAACCCGGCGCGCCCCAGCCGTGCCCCGCGAGGATGCCATGCCACCGCCGTCCATCTTCGACGGTCATGCGAAGGCCGGCATCGGACCTGGCCTTGAGGTCAGCAGGCAGCAATTTCGATATCGTCGCGCGCACCTCGTTTCGGAAGGCGATGTCCGACGCGCTCTCGTTCAGGTCCATGGGCGTCACTCTCCGGCAAGGGGATGTTGAGGCGCACCAGCCTAACCCCGCAGCCGCGACACTGTCATCCCGTGAATCGTGCAGGCACGCGCTACGTATTGCGCGACCAGACCTTGCCGATCTGAATGTCGGCATCTGCGGCGAGGTTGAACCATGCTGTCTTGCTGTTGCGCGCATCGGCGACGAACAGCCGGTCGGAACCGCCGAGCTGGCGGGTGAGTTCGTTTCGCACGGCCCCGGCCGACAGGCGCGAGCGCAGGATCCACGCATTATGCGTCAGCCGGTAGAAGGCGCCGAGCGCCCTGATGGCTGCATCAAGCCCGATCAGCGCCGGACTGCCCGCGCGCACCTCGGCGACAATCACAAGGTTCGTCTCCTCCTGCGGCTCCGCCCGCACCGCGTCGTCGGCGGCAGGGGTCGCGGCAACACCGCTGCCTGCCTGAACGGACGCAACCGGCTGGCGCAGCTCGCGCGGCGTTTCAGCAACGAAGAGCTGCATCAGGAAGGGATCATCGATCGCCGTGATCCAGGGCCCCGCTTCCCCCGGGCGGACGACCGAGTGTGGCGCCACCCGGCCTTCTTTCACAAACCCCGAAATCTGCTCACCGGTGTAGGGACCGTAGACCTTTCCGGCGACATTGATAGACCAATAGCTGTCGCGGATTTCCCGGGCGATGCGCGTCGAGGACGACATGATATGGCTCACGATCCTGCGGCAGGGCTGACCAGAACAATTCACGTGCCCGGCTGCGTCTCTTCGGCTAAGCAGTTTGCATGCCATTTCATTTCGGGACGGGAACACTCAGAGGA
>DAISVV010000324.1:0-1696 GCA_036840015.1 Micropepsaceae bacterium | reverse complement strand
CGACCGTGTCATCGACCTTCGAGACCACCTGTTCAACGAGCAACTTGATGTCCGTGTAGGCCATCGCATCGCCCTGCCGCGAATAGAGATAGGGCGCAACCGCCAGATACCCCTCCTTGGCAAGCCGCCGGCAAATGTCCTTGATCCACGCATGGATCCCGAAGATCTCCTGGATGACGATGACCACCGGCAGATTCCCACGCCCCGCAGGCCGCGCGCGATAGCCCGGGATCCGACCGTCCGAAACCGGGATCTCGATATCGCCCGCCTCGAGCCCCGTCGCATCCGTGACGATGGCTGATGCAGCCACGGGCTGCACCGACAGCGCAAACCCGGCGGTCAGGCTCGAGACAAGGATACGCCTGCGATTGACGCCGGTGTCCGGCGCGTAGATGTCCTCGATATTGCCCAAGGGTCCTGTCTCCTGTTCATGGCACGGTCTAGCGCAGGCGCCTGAGCGACCGGGCCCGGTCATTGAAACCGAACAGGTTGAAGTCCGACTGCGATCGCTCCAGCTCGATGCAAAAGCCGCGATAATGCGGCTTCTCGCAAAGCTGCCAGAGACCGCCCTGGATCCGGACGCTCGAGGCAACGCCTGCGAAAGCATAGGCGTTCAGGTCCGGGATGTCGCCATCGAAAGTGCAGCCTCGCCCCTCGAAGCGCGTGTCGCGAAAGAGCGTGATCGTAACCCAGCGTGGCGCCACCGCGCCCGGGCTTGCAGGGGCCTGGTTCAGGCAAGGCTTCGCAGGCGCATCCGTGCCCGACCCGTCACCGGCCATTGCGACCGCCACCGATGCCGCCAGCACCATGACCACCGTCGAAAGCAAACGCCACATCCCACGCCTCCATCGCAAACCCGAGGCGAGGGGGTCCCCCCAAGCCACCCCTCAGACTAGAGGCCGGGCGCTGCGTGAAACCCCGGCCTGCCTCAACGTTTTGTAAGGTTCCCGCCATACGCGCGCCGCTTTTCTGGAGAAAATGGTGGGGCCTCCATCAAGGGATCCCCAGCCCATGATCCGCACCATCGCTGCCCTCGTCCTGTCCGCCATGCTCCTGACTGGCACCGCCGGCGCCAAGGGACTGGACGATCCCGTCACAAGCATCGTCGTCGAAAAGGAAAAGAGGCTGATGACCGTCTATAACGGCAAGCGCGCACTCAAGACCTATCGCATCGCGCTCGGTGGCAACCCCGTGGGCCACAAGCAGCACGAGGGCGACTCGCGAACACCCGAGGGCCGCTACACCATCGACGCGAAGAACCCGCGTTCGAGCTTCCACCTGTCCCTGAAAATCTCCTACCCCAACCGGGCCGACACGCAGAAGGCGCGACGCAAGGGCCTCTCGCCGGGTGGCGCGATCATGATCCACGGCACGCCGCAGGGCCTCTCGACGCTGAACACGATGGGCTTCTACAGCGACTGGACGGCCGGCTGCATCGCCATCACCAACGCCGAGATCGAGGAACTCTTTGCCGCCGTGCGTGTCGGCACACCCATCCTCATCCGGCCCTGACCATCTCGACCAGCGCCGCAGGCACACCGGCCCCGCGCCCGACACAGAACACCGGAACGTCCGTGTACCTCATGATCGAGGCCTGCGTCTCTTCCAGCGGCACCGGCCCTGCCTGGAACCCCGAGAGCACGACCGCCCCCGGCCGGATCCCGCGCTGCGCCAGCGCCGCCAGCGCCGTCAGCGT
>DAISVV010000323.1:0-1830 GCA_036840015.1 Micropepsaceae bacterium | reverse complement strand
GGCCCGCCTTTATTTTTCCCCCTTTTCGTGTTACATTTTCATCACTAGGTAACGCACGACAGAAAGCTGAAAGTCGACAAGACGACGTGGGGATTTAAAGGTCCAACCTCCGGAACGCGTACCGGTTGAGCGTGCGCCAGGGCGTCCTGGCGGTGGCTTGGCTCTGGCTCGTATTGCCCGTTCGGAGACCGAATTCCCCCCGCATCCTGACGGCATCCGGCTCTTCCCGCGACGCTACCGGTGTTGAGCGAGAAAGACACAACTGGATGAGCACGAAAAAGCAGGCTGTCAAAACGCAGGCGAAAGCCGCGAAGGGGCCGGCAAAAGTCGCCGCGAAGCCCGCAGCCGCGAAGCTGGACTTGAAGGCCACGGCCAGCAAGCCCGAGAGCAAGAAGCCTGAACTGAAAGCGGTCCCGAAGGCGGACGTGAAGGTGCCGCCGAAGGCCGACGCGAAGCCTGCGCCGAAGGTGGAACTGAAGGCGGTGCCCTCGACGGGTGCTGCGCCGAAGCCGGCGGCTGGCCCCGCGCTGGCACCCAAGGCCGTTGCGCCCGCAGCGGCCGGCCTCAAGGCGCCGGTTGCTATCGTGCCCAAGCCTGAAAAGAAGAAGCCCGAGTTCCGCACGAATGACTGGGTCGTCTACCCGGCCCATGGCGTGGGACGCATCGTGTCGGTGGTCGAGCAGGAAGTGGCGGGCATCAAGCTCGAGCTCTTCGTGATCAACTTCGACAAGGACAAGATGACCCTGCGCGTTCCCGTGGCGAAGGCCTCGGCGATCGGCATGCGCCGCCTGTCCTCGCCCGATGTCGTGGCCTCGGCGCTGCAGACGCTCAAGGGTCGTGCGCGCATCAAGCGCACGATGTGGAGCCGCCGCGCGCAGGAATACGAAGCCAAGATCAACTCGGGCGACCTGATCTCGATCGCGGAAGTTGTGCGCGACCTGCACCGCACCAGCGGGCAGCCGGAGCAGTCGTACTCCGAGCGCCAGCTTTACGAGGCGGCACTTGCCCGCATGGCCCGCGAGGTCGCGGCGGTCGAGCGCATCGACGAAGACGCTGCCGTGAAGCGGCTCGAGGTCGCGCTGCAGCGGGCGGCCTGAGAGCTGACGCATAACCGATGATGAAAAGCCCGGGCTGATTGGCCCGGGCTTTTTACTTGGTGGGCGCCAAGGATGCGGCTTGACCTGCAAGTGCAATCGACAAATGATGCGCCCCGCAATGACCCCGTAGCTCAGCAGGATAGAGCGGCAGATTCCTAATCTGTAGGTCGGACGTTCGAATCGTCTCGGGGTCACCATTCCCTGCATCCCCACAGGTGCCCATGCGCGTTGGCCTCACCTACGATCTCCGGTCGGATTATCTCCGCCTGGGCTACTCGCTCGAAGAAACCGCCGAGTTCGACAAGGAAGACACGATCGAGGGGCTTGCCCGCGCGATTGCTGCGCACGGCCATGCGGTCGATCGCATCGGCAATTTGCGCGACCTTGTGGCGCGGCTTGCCGCAGGTGAGCGCTGGGATCTTGTCTTCAACATCGCCGAGGGCATGCACGGCATTGCGCGCGAGGCACAGGTGCCGGCGCTGCTCGAGGCCTATGGCATCCCGTGCACATTCTCCGATGCCAGCGTGCTGACGCTGTGCCTGCACAAGGGCCACACGAAGGCCGTGCTGCAGGCGGCCGGCGTGGCGACGGCCCCCTTCCTCGTTTGCGAGCGGGCAGAGGATCTGGGGCGGACCGAATGGACGAAGCGGCTTGCGGCCATTCCATACCCTCTCTTCGTGAAGCCGGTTGCCGAGGGCACCGGCAAGGGCGTGACGCCTCGCTCGCTCGTGCG
>DAISVV010000322.1:0-2144 GCA_036840015.1 Micropepsaceae bacterium | reverse complement strand
ACAAGCACGCCCGCGTCATAGGCGTTCAGGCCATAGTCCTTCATGAACCGGCCCTTCTTGTCATCCGGCAGTTCCGGCAACGAGGCCTTCACGCGGGCGACAAACGCATCGTCGAACTCAAGCGGCAGAAGGTCGGGATCCGGGAAATAGCGATAGTCATGCGCCTCTTCCTTCGAGCGCATCGACCGCGTCTCACCCTTCTTGGAATCGAAGAGCCGCGTCTCCTGCTTGATCGTCCCGCCACCCTCGATGATGTCGATCTGGCGGCGGGCCTCATAGTCCACGGCCTGCGCCACGAAGCGCATCGAGTTGACGTTCTTGATCTCGCAGCGCGTCCCCAATGGGCCACCCGGCTTGCGCACCGAAACGTTGACGTCGGCACGCATGGAGCCTTCCTCCATGTTGCCATCGCACGTGCCCAGGTAACGCAGGATCGCCCGCAGCTTCTTAAGATACGCAGCCGCCTCCTCAGCGGAGCGAAGGTCCGGCCGCGAAACGATTTCCATCAGCGCAACGCCGGCACGGTTCAGGTCGACAAAGGACTGGTCCGGATGCTGGTCGTGGAGCGACTTGCCGGCATCCTGCTCGAGATGCAGCCGCTCGATCCCGACCTCGATCGTCTTGCCGCCGGGCAGGTCGACGAGGACGATGCCCTCGCCCACCACGGGCTGCTTGTACTGCGAGATCTGGTAGCCGGACGGCAGGTCCGGATAGAAATAATTCTTCCGGTCGAAGACCGAATGCTTGTTGATCTGCGCCTTCAGGCCAAGCCCCGTGCGCACCGCCTGCTCCACGCAGAAGCGGTTGATGACAGGCAGCATTCCCGGCATGCCGGCGTCGATGAAGCTGACATGGGCATTGGGGTCGGCGCCGAATTCAGCCGATGCACCCGAGAACAGCTTCGCCTTCGACAGGACCTGCGCATGGACCTCCATGCCGATCACGATTTCCCACTTGCCCGTGGCGCCATCGATCAGCGGACCGGTTTCCGTTCGTGTCGTGGCCATGGATCAGACCTCCCACCAGGACTGCGGGCGCGGCGTCGCACCAGCAGCCTTCTCGATCACCTCACCCACGCGGAACAGCGTGGCTTCGTCAAAGGCCTTGCCAATCAGCTGAAGCCCGAGCGGCAGTCCCTCGCTGTTCAGCCCCGCCGGGACCGACAGGCCAGGCAGACCCGCAAGATTGACCGTCACCGTGAACACGTCGTTGAGATACATCGAGATCGGATCGTTCGTCTTCTCGCCGATCCCGAACGCAGGCCCTGGCGCCGTAGGCGTCAGCAGCACATCGCACTTCGCATAGGCCTCATCGAAGTCCCGCGCAATCAGCGTCCGCAGCTTCTGAGCCTTGATGTAGTAGGCATCGTAGTAACCCGCCGACAGCACATAGGTGCCGATCAGGATGCGACGCTGCACCTCGCGCCCGAAACCGGCAGCACGCGTGTTCTCGTACATCGAGATGATGTCCTTGCCCGGCACACGCAGGCCAAAACGCACGCCGTCATAGCGGGCAAGGTTGGACGAAGCCTCTGCCGGCGCCACGATGTAATAGGCCGGTAGCGCGTATTTCGTGTGCGGCAGGCTCACATCGACGATCTCGGCCCCCGCATCCTTGAGCCACGCAATACCCTTCTGCCAGAGCGCCTCGATTTCCGCCGGCATGCCGTCGATGCGATACTCTTTCGGGATGCCGACACGCAGTCCCTTGATGTTGCCCGTCATCGCCGCTTCGTAGTCAGGCACCGGGATATCGACGCTGGTCGAGTCCAGCGGATCATGGCTCGCCATCGACTTCAGCATGATGGCACAGTCGCGCACGGTTCGTGCCATGGGTCCAGCCTGATCCAGCGACGAAGCGAACGCCACGATGCCCCAGCGTGAGCAGCGCCCATAGGTCGGCTTGATGCCCGCAATGCCGGTCACAGCAGCGGGCTGCCGGATCGATCCACCCGTGTCCGTGCCCGTCGCCCCCATGACAAGACGCGCCGCAACAGAGGCCGACGAACCACCGGAGGATCCACCCGGCACGAGCTTGGTATCCGAACCCTTGCGCCGCCACGGATTGATGACAGGGCCGTAGTAGCTCGTCTCGTTGGACGAACCCATGGCACACTCGTCCATGAAGAGCTTGCCAAGCATCAC
>DAISVV010000321.1:0-2144 GCA_036840015.1 Micropepsaceae bacterium | reverse complement strand
GAACGCGCCAAGGCAGGCGCCCCCTACGCCCCCGCAATGGCGCAGGTTATGGCTGCGTCAGCCTGAATGTGGCGCCTCGGGAGGGGCTGGGGCAGCCCAAAAGATCTTCCGATAATCGCCCTCGCGAGGACCGCGCATGCGCACTCTCCTGTCCATACTCCTTGTGGCAAGAATGAAGGCCGAAGATGCAGAAAGGCGCATGAAGGTTCATGGGTTTTTGAGGTAGGGCACTGTCCGCATGCGTGAGCGTCACTGACGGGCTCGCAACTTGCGTGACAGTCAAATTGTTCGCCACGCCATAGCTCGTCGTCTCGTCGACGCTGGCAACATGTCCCCGCGCGGCGTTCGAGCCCGCCTCCGACACCAACTGGTGCACCTTTGAATTGCCGAGCGTCCACGTATTCGAGCAACCCGAAAACGAATGCGCATGCCCCGTCAGGTCCCCCGCCTGCGACCAGGCACAGCTCTGCGTCGGGCCGTAGCCGACAACAGTGGCCCGACGATTGTGCTTCTCTGTCCGTCACACATTCTGCAGAAATCATCTGCCGTCCTATTGACGGTGATTTCCATGCGCTTAAAACTTGCGCCACGCACTTCAGTACAAGTGAGAACGCAAGATGACATCACATTCGCGCATGATTGCCCGTGTTACGGCCATGATCCTGTTGTCCATGGCGGCAACCCCCTGCGTCACGGCGCAGACAAGCGATGCAGACGCACGCTTTGCCCAGTTCGATAGCAACGGCGACGGCCGGATCTCAAAGGACGAGTTCGACAAGCTGCCCGTGAAGCGCGCCGATGCCTTCAACCGCCTTGATCGCAATGGCGATGGGGCCATCGACCGCACCGAATTCGCAGCCTTCGCCAAACGCCGCAACCAGGGCCGCGCCAATGCAGCCGCATCGCCGCAGACAACCCTGTCGCCCGGCAAGCTCTCCAACCCCATCACGGCGCAGGGTTCTCCGGACGACATCGCGCGTTATCGCGCCGCCTCGACCTACTCGGCCGAAACAGGGGGCCTGCATCTTCTCGTGATGAAGGACGGCAGCGTCGTTTTCGAGCAGGGCGTCGAAGGAAGCGCGGCCGATCGAGCCTACCAGATCGCTTCGGGAACGAAGAGCTTCTGGGGACCAGCCGCCGCTGTCGCGATGGCACAAGGCCTCTTCACCCTCGATGAAAGGGTCGCTGACACGATCAGCGAGTGGCAGGGCGACCCGCGCAAGTCGCGCATCACGGTCCGCCACCTCCTCAGTTTTTCCAGCGGGCTTGAAGCCCCCCGCCGCCTCTGGGCCGACAAGACCGTCGAAGACAAGGGCGCCTTCGCGATCGCGCAGAAAGCCGTCGCCGACCCGGGGACGCAATTCGCCTACAGCGAGGTGCACCTCTATGCATTCAGCGAATTCATGCGCCGCAAGCTTGCAGCGCGCCCTGGTGGTCCCAGGACAGCATACGCCTTCCTGAAGGAGAACATCCTCGATCCGATTGGATTGACCCCGACACGCTGGGCAACCGAGCGAAACGGCGAACCGGCCATGGGCGATGGCGCCGTGCTGACCGCACGCGAATGGGCTAAACTCGGCGAACTCATCCGCCTGGGCGGCACCTGGAACGGGAAGCAGCTGGTTCGACCAGATCTGCTCGCACAATGCTTCAGCAGTTCCGGCGCGAACCAGGCCTATGGCTTGACGTGGTGGCTGAACAAGGCCTCGCTTAACCCGGCCGCGACTGCAGACGATGCCGGCGCAGGCCGCCGCCGATCAACCGAACGCATCAGCGCCGAAGGAATCTGGCCCGGCCAGGCCCCCGATCTTGTCATGGCCGCTGGCGCAGGCCAGCAGCGGCTTTACGTCTGGCCGTCACGCGGCCTCGTCATCGTCCGCTATTCCAACGCCGACATGGCCGCTGCCGTGATGAGCGGCGACTACGCTCGCATGAACCTGAGCTTCGAAGACAAGCGCTTCTTCGAGCTGCTGACCGGCGTGAGGTGAGCTCGCCTGACCACGCATCACCAGGAAAAGTTATTGCAGCAACACACCGGCGCTCCCCTCATCCCCTCCTCGCCTGCGAGGAGGGGATGACCGGCGCGCCAGCGCCGGGCAGACGGAGGAGTTCCTCGCCGCCGGGCGCCAAGCCCAGCCCAACTC
>DAISVV010000320.1:0-2166 GCA_036840015.1 Micropepsaceae bacterium | reverse complement strand
AGCCGCTCCGCCAACGCCGCATCCTCGCGCGCGTAAGAGATGAAAACGTCAGCAATGGGAGCCTCCGCCGGCCAGATGTGTGCCGATCGCGAGGTCAAAAGCCTCACGGCGTGACAGTCTTTCGCCCTCGGCAAAGGCATTTCGAAAAACCGGAGCGGGGACAACAGCCTCGATCACCGGTTTCCATCTCGACATCACAGGTGAGTGTCGGACCATGGAACTTCCATAGCCAAGCACCTTCACGGCATCCAGATGCCGCCCCTCTGCCCAGGGAATGAGGAACAGATTTGCCATCTGCCCTGGCAACTCAAGGCCGATGCGCCGCGCAACAACACAGTGAAGGGCGCGCGCTTCCTCGACATCCCCTGGCGCATTGCGCTCACACAATGCCACAGCCAAACGCCCCGCGAGCGCAGGTAGCGACGTCGAACGTACATGCATCGAATTGCGCACGACAACATCATCGAACAGCATGCGGGCTGCACGAATGGCGCGGTCGGGATCGGTGCTCCACGGCATGCACGTTGGTTCACCAACCCCGCATGTCAGGAGATAGAATGTATTGCTCCCCTGCGCTTCCGCCTTCGCGAGTAGGGCATCCGTCTGCATGCGCAGAGCCTCGATATCGAGGGGAATGCTGCGCGCAGACTCCATCAGTTCCCCGATTTCTATAGTCAGCAACGGAATTGAAGTTCGGGAGAAGCCCATGCCCAGCAGCTCTTCGCGCAACCTGTCCCGGTCAGGCAATACGCTCTGGGTCCGCATCGCGCAAAGCGCCCGAGCCATGATGGCCAAGCTGCGCGCCAGCCGTTCCGCCCCCTCGGGTACAGCGTCTTCACCAGGCTGCAACAGGTTAGGGTCAGGCTGCATGATGAACGCGTTTACGTGGGCGCGCGCAGCCTTCAGGCGGTCGCGTATGAACGGTGAAGTGCTGCCCAGGTTCTGCAAAGCCAGGTCGCTCAGGCGCAGGGCTTCACCCAGTCGGGTCGCGTTGAACAGGACGATACCACTGTGCGCGACAAGCTGGCAGCCGAGTTCCACGTCGCCACCACCTGAGAAGCACCATTCGGCAGCCGCCGAGAGGTTCTCGGTTTCGCGCCCGAAATCTGCGACAGCGCTGTCGCTCCCCTCAAAAGTCATGGCGAGGGCCGGCTCGAAAAACGCCGTGAAATACTCGGCATGCCGCCGCTGCAGCGCCTGCGTCTCTCCCGCCTCGGCAAGCTTCTGCTGTGCATAGGCCCGCATCGTCTCGAGCAGGCGATAGCGCGGGACCGCATCGCTGCGATCAATCACCACCAGCGACTTCCGGTTCAGCACGGCAAGCGCCTGACTCACGACACGCACATCCAGAGCCCCGTCTCCAATCACCCCGCGCGCGGCTTCGAGCGTGCAGCCGCCCGCAAACACGGCAAGCCGCCGGAACACGGCGGCCTCGTCCGACGTCAGCAGGCCGTGGCTCCAGTCCAGCGTCGCCTGCAGCGTGCGCTGGCGCGGCAGCGCTGTCCGCCGCCCGGAGGTCAGCACGCGGAACCGGTCATCCAGCGTTGCCAGAAGCTCACCACAGCCGATCGCCGGCGCATGGGCCGCCGCCATCTCGATCGCCAGCGCAATCCCGTCAAGCCGCACGCAGATCGCCTTGATCGTGGCACTCTCCGCGGGCTTGGGCGCAAACTCGGGATCTGCCGCCCGCGCCGCGCGCAGGAACAGCGCTTCGGCCTCTGCCTCGCCCAGCGAACGCAGCCGCACGACCCGCTCTCCCTCAAGCCCCAGGATCTCCTGCGACGTCGCCAGCACCCGCACCTCCGGCGCCCGCTGCAGGATGCGTTCGATCAGGCCAGAGGCCGCCTCGATCAGGTGCTCGCAATTGTCGAGCACGATCAGCACGCGCCACGTACGCAGCCGCTCGAGGATCTCCGCGCCGGGATCCGCCCGCAACTCGATCCCCATCGCACGTGCAATCGCACCCGGTATGGCCGAAGCATCCGTGAGCGGCGCCAGTTCAACGAGGAACGCACCATCCGCATGCTGGTCCGCAGCCCGTTGTCCCGCTTCGATCGCAAGCCGCGTCTTCCCGATCCCGCCGGGCCCCGTCAGCGTCACGAGCGAGGCCTCCGACAGCAGCGCCCCGAGCTGCACAAGCTCCGCCTCGCGACCGATCAGCGGCTC
>DAISVV010000319.1:0-2172 GCA_036840015.1 Micropepsaceae bacterium | reverse complement strand
CCAACCCCTACTTCACCGCCCGCTGCGTGCTGACACTTTGCGGTACACTTCGCGGCACAGAACCCGGACAGTCGAAATCAGACGCTTTCCGCCCGCTTCTCCGGGTCGATGATCTGCCCGAAGCGGATGCCGAAGCGTTCGCCGACCATCACCACCTCGCCCTTGGCGATCAGCGTGCCGTTGACCAGAACGTCCAGCGGATCGCCCGCCAGCCGGTCCAGTTCGATCACTGAACCCTCTGACAACCTTAGCAAATCCCGGATCGTCAACTCCGCACGCCCGACCTCCACGGTCAGCCGCACCCCGATGTTTTCCAGAAGCCGCAGCCCCTCCGTCCCCACCTTGACCGGTTCGCTCATCTTTCCCTAACCCCTTATTGCTTTCGTGATGCTCAAGGCGGCCTTCCCGGCCAATTCCCCCGGCACCGCCTCGAAGAAAGGCTTTCCGTCCACCAGCACTTCCACCGTTTCCAGCACCTTCGCGGGGATCACATCCCCTTCCTTCAGGTTCGCCAGATGCTTCAACGGGATGTCCGGCTCGCAAAGCCGCGCGCGGATCTCCAGCGGGATCGACAGCACCGCGCGTTCCAGCCGCTCGCGCCAGGACGCGTCATCGTCCAGCGAGTCGGACTGCGTGCGCGACCGCAGCTGGCTTGCGATTGGCTTAAGTGTCTGAAAAGGATACAAAATATCGAAACTCGCAGGCTCCGACTCCGGCAGCTGCACCATGAAGGAACAGACCACCACCATATCCTCGCCATCTACGAAGGCTGCGAACTGCATGTTCTCCTCGCGGCTGACCACCGAAAAGGTCAACTGCATCAGATCGCGCCACGCCAGTTGCAGCGCCTGATTCAACCGCTCGGTCACGATCTCGATAACCCGTTGTTCCGTCGCGGTAAATTCGTTCCGCCCGTTCTTCACGAACTTGATCGACCCGCCGTAATAGGCATCCGTCAGCAGGCTGATGAAGGCCGGCGGAATGACGATCAGATGGTTGCCCCGCAACTCCTCGATCTTGGTGTTGGTCAGCGACACGAAGTTGTCCTGACTGTTGCGGTAGTCGTCAAAGGGCCGCGTCTCGGCCGGAAAGGCCGAAATCCGCGGCTGTATCCGCAGCATCGGCAGAAAGACCGACCGCGCGATCCGGCAGAACCGTTCGTTGATCATCCGCAGGGCGTGGTAATCGCCCATGAGCGAAAGGTCATTGGAACCAAAGACATAGGGCCGGACTTCGACCCCTTCATCCGACTTGCCAAAGCCCGTCGTGTCCATCAGGCCGCCCACAAGGGCCGCCACCTCGCCTGCCGAAAGCTTCCTCGGGGTATTCGCCATCGCGCCCACCCTCACTGCATCATGAAGGACGGGAAGAACACGTCCTCGATACCCCCGAACCCCTCCAGCTTCTCAAGCCGCGCGTTGATCGCATCCTTCAGCGCATCCGCCAGCCGCGCGCGGCCCGCCGGGCCCGCGACATCCTCTTCTGTGAAGGTCGCGATCACGGCCAGCATGTCGGACTGCAGGGCCAGCTTGTGCGCCTCGACATTCTTGATGACCTGCGCGTCATACTGCGTCGAAACCCCGATCTGGATCTGCAGAAAAGCCCGCGAATCCTTCAGGTTGGAAGTCAACGGGTCCGGAAAGGTGAAGTACGAGGTGACGAAGATCTCTTCCTCCGGCACCGGTTTCGGCACCTTCTTGTGTGCCGCGCCATCCTCGCCCTCGACCACCTCGTCCTGCGCGGCCGGGGCTTCCGGTTCGATCAGCTTCAGCATGTCCTGCGTGGGCGAGAACGGGTTGGCGAAATAGACATAGCCGCCCCCGAAGCCCATGCCGGCAAAGGCCAGGGCCATCAATACCTTGCCCAGAATGGCAAGGATGCCGCCCTTCTTGCGCGGCGCGACGGGATCGACGGTTTCGGTGCTCATGGACCTATCCCCTTCAGGCAATCAGATTGACCAGCCCGCTTCCCGCCCGCCCGGAGATCATCCCCGGACGCGGCTCGGCAGGCCGCTGGAATGCGATTTCCGCCCCGCGCGGCGCACCGCGACCGGATCGGTCGCCCTGCTGCTGCTGCGCATCGCGGCTCGCGCATTCATGTCCGCCAAGGCTCCGCCCGGCGCGCGACAGGAATTCCGAAAGCCTGTGATCGTTCTGCTGGATCAGCCGCGCC
>DAISVV010000318.1:0-2197 GCA_036840015.1 Micropepsaceae bacterium | reverse complement strand
ATGAGCGACCTGTCAGGCAGCGACCCTCTCAAGTTCGAACTCTACCAGATGCACAAGTCCGCCGGGCTCACGGTCCTGGCGCTCGCCGTCTTCCGGATCCTGTGGCGCCTGCTGCACCGCCCCCCGGCACTGCCGTCCACCATGAAGCCGTGGGAACGCTATGTAGCGGGCTTCACCCACCTGGCCTTCTATGTCCTCATGATCGCCATTCCGCTGACCGGCTGGGCCATGGCGTCCACTTCATCTTCCGGCGTGCCGACGCTCTGGTTTGGCCTTTTCGAGGTACCCGCGCTTCCCGGCCTCACCGGCAGCGAGGAAATGCAGGACATCCATGAAGCCTCCGAAGAGGCGCACGAGCTACTCGCAAACCTGACGATCCTTCTGCTATTGCTGCACGTCGGTGCCGCGCTGAAACACCATTTCTGGAACCGCGACGATGTCCTCAGGCGCATGCTCCCGTTTGTCCGCTAGGAAACAAGACAACATGATCAAGTTCATCAGTTCGATGGCCGCCACGCTGCTGCTGGCCCTGGCCCTGGCCCTGCCCGCCGCAGCCGCGCCGGACTGGACGGTCGATGCAGCCAAGCGCCGGCTTGCTTTCAAGGTCAGCGTGAACGGACAGGTTGTCGACGGACGCTTCCCGGGGTTCGGCGCAGTGAGCCGCTTCGACCCCGCAGACCTTGCCTCGTCGTCGGTCAGGATCACGGTCGACACGACCGGCATCAAGACAGGTGACGCCACGCGCGATGCCATGCTGCCCAAGCCGGCCTGGTTCAACGTGCTTGGCTTTCCCCAGGCGACATTCCAGAGCACGCGCTTCGTTGCCGATGGACCGGGTCGCTTTATCTGCGAAGGCAAGCTGACCATCAAGGGCATCACACAGGACATCAAGCTGCCCTTCTCGATCGACATCCGTGGCAACAAGGCCGTGGCGCGCGGCACGGGCACCATCCGTCGCCTGGACTACAAGATCGGCGAGGGACCGGACTTCGCAACCGGCACGCCCGTCGCCCTCGAGGTCAAGGTGCTCTTCGACGTCACGGCAACGCGGAAGAACTAGCGGGTCGAAACCCATGGCCATTTGCGCGCCGACGGCAGAGGCCCTGCGTGAGGCAGCGCGCCTGCTGCGCGAGGGGCGTCTTGTCGCCTTCCCGACCGAAACGGTCTACGGTCTTGGCGCCGATGCGACAAGCGATAGCGCCGTCGCCACCATCTTCAGCGCCAAGGGCCGCCCGCAATTCAACCCGCTGATCGTGCATGTGCCCGACCTGCCCGCAGCCGCGCAACTGGCAGACATGAGTGACATCGCAAAGAGGCTCGCAGATCGCTTCTGGCCGGGTCCATTGACGCTTGTACTGCCCAGGCGCAGGAACTGCGGCATCTCCTGGCTCGCCACCGCGGGCCTCGACACAATCGCCCTGCGATGCCCGGCACACGGCGTCGCGCAGGCACTGTTGAAGGCCTTTGGCGGCCCGCTTGCAGCACCCAGCGCCAACCCCTCCGGAACCGTCTCCCCGACGACCGCCCATCACGTCGAGGCGGGCCTCGGCAATGCTGTATCCTTGATCCTCGACGGCGGGCCCGCACTGCTGGGGCTCGAGTCCACGATCATTGGCCTGTCGGGCGAACATCCGGAGATGCTGAGGCCGGGCTCGGTGACGCGCGTCGAGATCGAGAAGGTCACAGGACCGTTGCATGCCGCCCACGACACGCAAGGTGCCCCGCTCGCACCCGGACGCCTGCATCGGCACTACGCGACGACAAAGCCCCTGCGCCTCAACGCGACCAGCGTCGGCGCCGACGAAGCCCTGCTATCCTTCGGTCCACCCCTGCCAGGCGCGCGGGTCTGCCTGAACCTGAGCAAGGCCGCAAGCCTCGTCGAAGCCGCCGCCAACCTCTTTGCCATGCTGCGGACGCTTGACGCTTCGGATGCCCGCGCCATCGCCGTGATGTCGATCCCGCACGAAGGCCTTGGGGAGGCGATCAACGACAGGCTGGCGCGTGCCGCCGTGCGCGAGTAGATGAAAACCATGTCCACCCGACAACCACCCACGGCCGACACCCTGGACCGCCTGCAACAGGCCGCAGGCCCCGGGGGCTTCACCGAGGACCAGGCGCGGAGCGCCCCGCTTCTTCGCGAGTGGCGTTATCGCTTTGTCGGCCGCACGCCGCTGCTCCTGCGTCCCGTCACGACTGA
>DAISVV010000317.1:0-2266 GCA_036840015.1 Micropepsaceae bacterium | reverse complement strand
CTGGTAGAGCGCGTAATGCGCGCAACCTACCGCCAGCGCGCGGGCGAGTTCGGAATCCCAGGCCTCGAGCGATTGCGTGGGCCGGGCGTAGATGAGATCGAAGGACACGCGGTCGAAAACGGATTGCGCGAGGTCGACCGCGCGCATGGCCTCGTCCACGCCATGCATGCGGCCCAGCGCGCGCAGGTCGGCGTCGTCGAGGGCCTGCACGCCAAGCGACAGGCGGTTCACGCCGGCATCGCGGTAGGCGCGAAAGCGGTCAGCCTCGACGCTGGTCGGGTTGGCCTCGAGCGTGATCTCGATCCCGGGCTCGAAACCGAAGCGCTGGCGTGCCGCGTCAATGACGGCACGCACGCATTCGCCCGGCATGAGCGAGGGCGTGCCGCCGCCGAAGAAGATCGAGGTGAGGGGGCGCACGTGATCGAGGCGCGCGGCGAGGGTGTGAAGTTCGCGGACCAGGGCTGCCGCATAGGCGTCGGCATCGATGCGCGCGCGGACGTGGCTGTTGAAGTCGCAATAGGGGCATTTCGACAGGCAGAAGGGCCAGTGGACATAGAGCCCGAGCGGCCTTTTCGCATGTTCAGCCAAGGCAGGCCTCGACGAACTGGCGGAAGGCGCGCGCCCTGTGGGACATGGCATGCTTGGCGCCGGGCTCCATCTCGCCGAAGGTCAGGCTGTGGCCTTCAGGCACGAACATGGGATCGTAGCCGAAGCCGCGGGTACCGCGCGGCGGCCAGACAAGCGTGCCGTCGATGCGCCCCTCGAAGCTGGCCTCGACGCCATCGGGCCAGGCGATCGCGAGCGCGCAGATGAACCAGGCTGCCCTCGAACTGCGCCCTGACGCCTGCATGCGCCGGTTCACATCTTCCATCGCCAGCGAAAAATCCTTCGTCGGGCCCGCCCATCGCGCCGAGTAGATCCCCGGCGCGCCGTCGAGCGCCTCGACACACAGACCAGAGTCATCGGCAAGCGCGGGAAGCTGCGCACCGTGGGCCGCCGCGCGCGCCTTGAGCAGCGCGTTGCCGATGAAGGTGGGCTCGGTCTCGTCGGGTTCCGGCAGGCCGAGTTCCCCCACGGAGATGGCCTGCAGTTTCCAGGGTGCGATGAGTTCCGCGATCTCGCGGACCTTGCCCGGGTTGTGGCTTGCGACGACGAGCCGCTGGCCTGTGAGCTTGCGGACCATGGCTATCTGGCGATCGCCTGCTTCTGAAGGTCGACCAGCGTCAGTATGCCGTTGCGCGCCAAGCCCAT
The DNA here is from genome assembly GCA_036840015.1 of Micropepsaceae bacterium. Classification (GTDB taxonomy): domain Bacteria; phylum Pseudomonadota; class Alphaproteobacteria; order Micropepsales; family Micropepsaceae; genus SZUA-430. The sequence continues at coordinate 1,015 of DAISVV010000317.1, read as the reverse complement.
CAATTGCGAGAAGGCTTCCTCGGTGAAGGGGTCGCCTTCGGCCGTGCCCTGTACCTCGACGATGTGCCCCTTGCCTGTCATGACGAAGTTGGCGTCCGTGCCGGCGCTTGAGTCCTCGTCGTAGTCAAGGTCGAGGAGGCAGTTGCCATTGTGAATGCCGCAGGAGATCGCCGCAACGTGGTCCTTGAGCGGTATCGACTTGATAAGCTTGTCGCGCGCCATCAGCTGGAAGCACTTGTGAAGTGCGACGAAGGCGCCGGTGATGGCTGCGGTGCGCGTGCCGCCGTCGGCCTGGATGACATCGCAGTCGAGCACGATCTGGCGTTCGCCAAAGGCGGTCATGTCGGTGACGGCGCGCAAGGCGCGGCCGATCAGGCGCTGGATCTCGAGCGTGCGGCCCGACTGCTTGCCGGCGGCAGCCTCGCGGCGCATGCGCTCACCGGTTGCACGCGGCAACATGCCATACTCTGCCGTGACCCAGCCCTTGCCCGAACCTTTCAGGAAAGGGGGGACCCCCATCTCGAGGCTGGCCGTGCACAGGACATGGGTCCGGCCGAACTTCACAAGGCAGGACCCTTCGGCATGCGCGGAGACGCCGGGTTCCAGCGATACTTCGCGCAGTTGGTCAAATCGGCGGCCAGACGCACGCATGGCGGTTCCTTCGTCTTGAAGTTTGGGGGCTCAGACGCTACCTAGCCTCCCGAAACCCCCTTAGGCAATGGCAGTTTTCGCGCCGCGCACCGGTCTCCCTGTCCAGATGAACGACATCCCCTTGCCGAAAAATGCCCCCGTAGCGGCCAACCTGATCGCGGAACTCAGCGATCGGTCCCGGGACATTTTCCGGAACATCGTCGAAGCCTATCTCGAGACGGGTGAGCCCGTGGGCTCGCGAACCCTGTCGCAGCGCGGGACCATCGCGCTCTCGCCTGCCTCGATCCGCAACGTGATGTCAGACCTCGAGCGCGCGGGCCTGCGCGACTCACCGCACAGCAGTGCCGGTCGCATCCCCACACAG
>DAISVV010000316.1:0-2275 GCA_036840015.1 Micropepsaceae bacterium | reverse complement strand
GCTTTTCGTCTTCTGTGCGATGATGTTGTTCCTAGGAATCCGTACTGTCGGCTGCATCTACGAGTGGAAGAAGGGAGCCCTTGAATGGGAGTGCGCCCGCCCCCCGCACTGTCCTCCGGGCGCACCGGCGTCGAGGGGGCAGGCACCGTCGAACCGAACGACCCGTTCTTTCTCGCCGCGCGCGAGGCACTTGATGAAAAAGGCTTCCTCGTCGCGCGCGCCGACGACCTCATTACCTGGGCCCGTACGGGCTCGCTGATGTGGATGACCTTCGGTCTTGCCTGCTGCGCCGTCGAAATGATGCAGGCCTCCATGCCGCGCTACGACCTCGAGCGTTTCGGCTTTGCCCCGCGGGCCTCGCCACGCCAGTCCGACGTGATGATCGTCGCCGGCACGCTGACCAACAAGATGGCCCCGGCCCTGCGCAAGGTCTACGACCAGATGCCGGAGCCCCGCTATGTGATCTCGATGGGATCCTGCGCCAATGGTGGCGGCTATTATCACTATTCCTATTCCGTGGTTCGCGGCTGCGACCGGATCGTGCCCGTCGACATCTACGTGCCCGGGTGCCCGCCCACAGCCGAAGCCCTCGTCTACGGCGTGATGCTTCTGCAGAAAAAGATCCGCCGTACCGGCAACATTATCCGCTGAGGGACCGATGACCGACAAGCTGAAGGCCCTGTCAGAACACGTCCTCACGCAGAAGAGCGGTTTCGGCCTGTCTGCGGACATCGCCCATGGCGAACTGACACTGTCCTGCCCGCCGGAGACGCTCGTTGGCCTGCTGCTGTTCCTGCGTGACGACCCGGATTGCCTGTTCAAGACGCTGGTCGACATCTGCGGTGTGGATTACCCGGAGCGCGCGAAGCGGTTCGACGTGGTCTATCATCTGCTCAGCATGCACAGGAACCAGCGCATTCGGATCAAGGTCCAGACCGACGAGCAGGCACCCGTGCCCTCGGCCATCGACGTGTGGCCCGCAGCCAACTGGTTCGAGCGTGAAGCCTTCGACATGTACGGGATCCAGTTCTCCGGACATCCCGACCTGCGCCGGATCCTGACCGACTACGGCTTCACCGGTTATCCGTTGCGCAAGGATTTCCCGCTGACAGGCTTCAGCGAGGTGCGTTACGACGAAGCCCAGAAGCGCGTCGTGTACGAGCCCGTACGCCTCGTCCTAGATTTCCGAAAGTTCGACTTCATGTCGCCATGGGAGGGCGCGAAATACGTGCTGCCCGGCGATGAAAAGGCATCCAAGCCATGAGCACCGGTACCGAACCGCACGCCCGGAACATGAACATCAATTTCGGGCCGCAGCACCCGGCCGCCCATGGCGTGTTGCGCCTGGTGCTCGAGCTTGATGGCGAGGTCGTCGAGCGCGTCGATCCGCATATCGGCCTGCTGCATCGCGGCACCGAGAAGCTGATCGAGAACAAGACCTATACGCAGGCCGTTCCCTATTTCGACCGGCTCGACTACGTCGCGCCGATGAATCAGGAGCACGCCTTTGCCCTGGCCGTCGAGAAGCTCTGCGGCATTCAGGTGCCCGCGCGCGCGCAGTACATCCGCGTGCTCTACAGCGAAATCGGTCGCATCCTCTCGCACCTCCTCAATACGACCACCCAGGCATTGGACGTCGGCGCGCTGACACCGCCTCTGTGGGGTTTCGAGGAGCGCGAGAAGCTGATGGTCTTCTACGAGCGCGCCAGCGGATCGCGCATGCACGCGGCCTACGTCAGGCCCGGTGGCGTCCACCAGGACCTGCCTCAGGCGCTTCTCGATGACATCCACCAGTGGTGTGTCGAGTTCCCGCATGTCATCAATGACATCGAGAGCCTGCTCACCGACAACCGCATCTTCAAGCAGCGCAATGTCGACATCGGCATTGTCACGGCAGAAGACGCATTGGCCTGGGGCTTCTCGGGCGTCATGGTGCGTGGCTCGGGCATGCCCTGGGACCTGCGCCGTGCGCAGCCTTATGAATGCTATTACGATCTCGCCTTCGACATTCCCGTGGGCAAGAACGGCGACTGCTATGACCGTTACCTCTGCCGCATCGAGGAGATGCGCGAGTCGACGAAGATCATGAAGCAGTGCGTCGAGAAGATGCCCAAGGGCCCGGTTCACGAGATCACCGGCAAGTTCGTGCCCCCGAAGCGCGGCGAGATGAAGCGTTCGATGGAGGCGCTCATCCACCACTTCAAGCTCTACACCGAGGGTTATCATGTCCCCGCGGGCGAAGTATACGCCGCGGTCGAAGCCCCCAAGGGCGAAT
>DAISVV010000315.1:0-2275 GCA_036840015.1 Micropepsaceae bacterium | reverse complement strand
ACGAGGCGAAGGTGAAGGCAGAGTAGGCGGCGGGCATGAAACGCATTCTGGCTGGCTTGGCGATTGTGCTGGCGCTGCGGGTTGTGACCAACCCCTCGCGCAGCGAGTTCAACGCCTGGGCGCAGAGCCATGTCGCGCGAAAGATCGAGGAGGAGGCCCGCAAGAAAGGCATCAACCCGAACGATGGCTCGAGCCAGCTTGGTGGTGCGATTGTCGGCCTCTTCATCTCGAGCATGCCGATCGAGCGAACGAACCTGCTTGCCTTTTCAATCTACAGCTTCAGCCTGCCCGATGGGTCGGGCGAGGAGCGGCCTTGCCGTTTCCTTGGCATCGCGGGTCAGATCGTGCCCATGGGCAATTGTCTGAAGCGCTGACGGTGCGCAGGCGCCGATTGCCCGGCACGTGTCGTGCCTGATAGTGCAGGAGCATTGACGCTCGAGGGGAGTCGCGTGATGGGCCGGATCAGGATTGAAGGGGATCGCTTCGTGGATGCCGCGGGCCGGATGGTACTGCTGCGCGGCTTCAATCTGGGCGGCGACTGCAAGGTGCCCTATCCTGACGGTGGCACCAATTTCCCGAGTGACTTCTCGAACCATCGCGAGGTCAGCTTCATCGGGCGCCCGTTCCCGCTCGAGGAGGCGGACGAACACCTGCGCCGGATCAGCGGTTGGGGCATGAACTGCCTGCGCCTGCTGACGACGTGGGAGGCGGTCGAGCACAAGGGGCCGGGACAATACGATACCGACTATCTCGACTATTTCGCCGAGGTTGCGCGGCGTGCCGGACAGCATGGGCTGAACGTGTTTGTCGATTTCCACCAGGATACCTGGAGCCGGATGTCCGGCGGGGACGGCGCGCCGGGCTGGACCTTCGAGGCAGTGGGGCTGGACTTCACGAAGTTCCACGACGCCGGTGCGTCCCATGTGATGCAGCTCAAGTACGACTATTCGCGGGGCGGACGGCAGGAAGACCGCTATCCGATGATGACGTGGGCCAACAATTACCGCATGCCGGCGAACGCGATCATGTGGACACTGTTCTTCTGCGGCGAACTGTTTGCGCCGGGCCTGAAGATCGACGGGCGCAGTGCGCAGGATTACCTGCAGTCGCACTATATCGGTTCGATGCGCGAGGTGGCCCGGCGGCTGAAGGGCATGGCGCATGTCATGGGTTTCGATACGCTGAATGAACCGGGGACAGGCTGGATCGGCCATGCGATGTCCTACCGGCACCTCGAGAAGAGTGCGGCCCACCCTGAGCCGGTGCGGCCGGGTCCCGCCTGGTCTCCGCTTGACGGGTTGCTGGTCGCCCGCGGCCTGTCGCGCGAGATTCCCGAGCTTGCCTTTGATCCGGCGCGCATGCGGGTGGGGCAGACCGGCACGAAGACCGTGAACGCGAAAGGCGTGTCGATCTGGCGTGAGGGGCGGGAGTGCCCGTTCGAGGCGGCTGGCGCCTATCGCCTGCACGGCAATGAATTCGAGGTGCTGCGCGAGGACTTCTTCGAGCGCGCGGGCGGACGCGAAATCGATCCCGACCGTGACGGCATGACGCCCTTCTTCCAGCGCGTGGCGCGCGAGATCCGGGCGATCGAGAACGACTGGCTTGTCTTCGCTGAACTTGATCCGTTTCGCAGCGCAACGGGTGATGGTTTCCCGCCGGTGCCCGAGCGGACGGTCAATGCCAGCCACTGGTATGACATCGTCACGCTGGTCACGAAGAACTTCATGTATCCGACCTCGATCAATCCCTTCACGATGAAGATGCTGAATGGTGCGGCCGAGATCGAGGCAAGCTATGCGGCTGCGCTGGGGCGGCTGAAGGACGCGTCGAAGACCATCCCCGGCGGGGCGCCCACGCTGATCGGCGAGTTCGGCATTCCCTATGACCTTGAAGGAGCCGCCGCCTATGCCGCGTGGGCAAAGGGTGACCGCTCGGCGGGTCCCTGGGAGAAGCACGTGATCGCGCTCGACCTCATGTACAACGCGATGGATACGCATCTCCTGAGCTGCACGCAGTGGAACTATACGGCGTCGAACCGCAACGATCCGGCCTGCGGCGATGGCTGGAACCAGGAAGACCTGTCAGTCTATTCGGTGGACCAGGGCGGCGGGCGCGGTGTTGAAGGGTTCGTGCGGCCGTGGGTCAGGGCCTGCCAGGGCGTGCTGAAGCGCATGCGGTTCGCGCGTGCGAGCGGCACCTTCACCTTTGTCTTCGAGGCCGCTCCTTCAGTCACGGCCCCGACCGAGGTATTCCTGCCGGATGTGCATTATCCGGG
>DAISVV010000314.1:0-2279 GCA_036840015.1 Micropepsaceae bacterium | reverse complement strand
GCCTGTTGCGTCCGGCGATGCATTATCGCTGGAACTTCGATGAGGTGAACAAGGCTTTTCTCTCCATCGACTTCTCCTCGTCGTTGGCACCTACAGGCGCGCCGGATGACGTGCAGGCCGGCATCTTTGCAATGGCATCCACGCGCATGCGCAAGGCGATGGCGAGCTTTGGCGTGACGCCCGAGAGCATTCCGACGGTCGAGGCGTCCTATGCCGAGTTCCTGCGCCTGTTCAATGATCACCTGGCGGGCTCGCCCTATCTGCTTGGCGGTCGTCCGACGATCGGCGACTATGGGCTGCTCGCACCGCTCTATGCGCACCTCGCGCGCGATCCCTATCCTGCCCGGCTGATGCAGCAGACGGCGCACAGGGTGTGGCGCTGGACCGAGCGGATGAACCGCGCCGACCATGACGCGGGCGAGTATGGCGATGTACCCGAGACCCTGTTTGCCGATGATGGCGTGCCCGACACGCTGAAGGCGCTGCTGCGCTTCGTGGCCGAGGACTACCTGCCCGAGGTGCGTGCCTTCGTTGGGTACACGAATGAATGGCTGGCAGCGCGACCCGGCATTGTCGCGGGAACCAACGGACTTGACCGGATCCAGGATCGCGTCATCGGCGTGACCGGGTTCAAGTGGCGCGGCCATGACCTGCGTGTTGCGGTCATGCCCTACAGGCTCTATCTGCTTCAGAAAATACAGGCTGCTGCGGACAAAGTCGAACCAGGCGCGCGGGCAAGCCTCGACAGGCTCCTTGCCGACACGGGCCTCGCAGAACTCCTCACACTGCGCACCAATCGCCAGATTTTTCGCGCCAACCATCTGGAAGTCTGGGGCGAGCCTCTCACACCTGCCGAGGCAGGAAATTGACCATGGCTCTGTTTCCACCCAGCACCAACAGCGAGTACCTCGGAGCAACAGTGTCGGCCTGGTATCTGATGCTGGCTGGCGTGATGGAGATCATCCCGGGCAGCATTCATTACTTCCTGCCTGATGGCGGAGCGGGGGTGATCGGCGGGGTCGACCTGTCGACCAGGGGCGAGACGATCATCGCGATCTTTGCCTTCGTCGGGTCAATGCAGATTCCGTTCGGGTTGATGCTGCTCATCATCGGCGCTCGTTATCGCACCCTTGTGCCTGTCGGCCTGGTGGCCGTGATCATCGAACGATCGCTGATCTCCTATGACGGCTGGTTTGGCAAAGCCTCGCTGAGCGGCCATCATCCGCCAGCACACTATGGCAGCGTGATCGCGGTCGTGCTTGGGCTGTTGTTCCTGGTGCTGGCTTTGCGCACACAACGGAAACCCAGCTGAGGAGTTCAGTCCGCATGCAAACGACGCCCCCAGGCACCGTGACCCAGTTCAGGCTTGCCAAATATCCTTCGGGCGCCGGTTTCGAAGGCATCTTTGCACGTACCCACGATGCTCTCGCAGAGATGAAGCCCGGCGACGTCCATTTGCGTCTCTCCCATATCTCCGTCGACCCGGGCATGCGTGGCTGGGTAACGCCCAAGCGCAGCTACATGCCGCCTGTACAGCCGGGCGAGGTCATGCGCGCCTTCGGCGTGGGCGAGGTCCTGGCCTCGCGCGCCGATGGCATTGCAGCAGGTGACTGGATGAGCGGCTTCACGGGTGTCCAAACCGAGGCCGTGCTGTCAGCGCGCATGCTGCGCAAGATTGATCCGCGCTTCGCGCCGCCGCGCGCCTACCTCAGCGGTCTCGGCATGACAGGATACACGGCGTATTTCGGCCTGCTGGATGTCGGGCGGCCTGTTGCAGGTGAAACCGTTGTCGTGTCGGCTGCGGCAGGTGCCGTTGGTTCGATAGCAAGCCAGATTGCCCGCATCAAAGGATGTCACGTCATCGGTATCGCGGGTGGTGAGCGCAAGCGACAGTTTCTGCTCAATGACCTCAAGCTGCATGGTGCCATCGACTACAAGGTCGGCCCCGTCGGCCCGCAACTGGCGGCCCTCGCCCCCAACGGGATTGACGTCTATTTCGACAATGTAGGCGGTGAGACGCTCGATGCCGCCCTGTCTCAAATGAATCGTCGCGGCCGGATCGTGCTTTGCGGCGGTATCTCTCAATATGGGGACATGGACCACGTCCGCGGACCGGCAAACTATCTTCAGATGATTGCACAGAGCGTCACCATGCAGGGCTTCACCATGCGCGATTACATGGATCGTGTTCCGGAAGCCTTCATGTCACTGATGCAATGGCATGGGTCGGGCGAGATCATATTCCGGGAACATATTGTCCAAGGCATCGACGCCTTTCC
>DAISVV010000313.1:0-2346 GCA_036840015.1 Micropepsaceae bacterium | reverse complement strand
CCCTAACGGACCCAGCCCCCATGACCTCCCTGTTCGACCCCATGGCCTTCCAGCACGGCCCGACCCAGAAAAACCGGTTCGCGCTGGCCCCCCTCACCAACCTGCAGAGCCACAAGGACGGCACCCTGTCCGATGACGAGTTCCGGTGGCTCACCCTCAGGGCGAAGGGCGGTTTCGGCATGACCATGACCTGCGCTTCGCATGTCCAGGCCGTGGGGCTTGGCTTCCCGGGGCAGCTCGGCATCTTCGGCGACGAGCACATCGAGGGCCTCACCCGCCTCGCCACGGCCATCAGGGCCGAGAACAGCCTTGCCATCGTGCAGTTGCACCATGCCGGCATGCGCTCGCCAGAGGCCATGATCGGCACCAAGCCGGTCTGCCCCTCCGACAACGCCGAGACCGGCGCTCGCGGCCTGTCACTGCCGGAAGTCGAACAGCTGCGGGATGACTTCATCGCCGCCGCCATCCGCGCCGAGAAGGCAGGCTTCGACGGCGTCGAGCTGCACGGCGCCCACGGGTACATCCTCTGCCAGTTCATCAGCGCCGAGACCAACCGCAGGACAGACCGCTATGGCGGCGACATCGACGGCCGCGCCCGCATCGTCGATGAAATCATCGACGGCATCCGCGCCCGCTGCCGCCCCGGCTTCAACCTCGGCATCCGCCTGTCCCCGGAACGTTTCGGACTGAAGATCGGCGAGATGAAGGGCTTCGTGCAGCGCCTCATGACCGAAGCCAAGGTCGATTACATCGACATGTCGCTCTGGGACACTTTCAAGGAACCCGAGGAGCCAGAGTTCAAGGGCCGCACGCTGCTCGCCCATTTCGCAGGCCTCGACCGCGGCAAGGTGCGCCTCGGCGTCGCCGGCAAGATCTCGACCGGCGCTGCCGCACGCGCAGCGCTGGACGGTGGCGCCGACTTCGTGCTGGTCGGCCGCAGCGCCATCCTGCACCACGACTTCCCGAAGAAGGTTGCAGCCGACCCGGCCTTCACGCCGATCGGCCTGCCCGTCGCAGCCGCGCATCTCGAAGCCGAAGGCCTAGGCCCCGCCTTCCTGAACTACATGCGCAGCTGGAAAGGCTTCGTCGCCGAAGCCTAGAGACCCAGCGCATCCACGGCCAAACGCACGCCATCGAAGCGCGCGCGCATGTCATCGGCCAGATGGCGCTGTGTTGGAATGTAGAAGAGCCCGAGGTCCAGCCCCCTGAGCGCGACCTCGGCAGCTCGTTCCGGCATGATGAGGTTGAGCGCCGGCGGCGCCAGCGCCGGATCAGGAAGCCCCTTCTGGATGAGCGGCGTGTAGACTGCGCCCGGCAGCAGCACATGAACGGCCATCGGCCCGCCCGCGGTCTCGTCGCGCAACCACTCGGCCATGATCAGCAGCCCATGCTTCGACGCCGCATAGAGCCCAAGCCCCGACCCACGCACGGCAGAAGGCACGGCCAGCGAGTTCTCCGACGCCGTGAAGAGGATGCGCCCCTGCCGCCCGCGCGCATCAAGATGCGCGTGATAGGTCTGCGCAATCCGCATCCCGGCCTGCAGGTTCACCGCCAAAACGCGCTCGGCCGTCTCGTCGAACGTCTCCTTGAGCACACGCTTTCTGCGCCCGATCCCGGCATTCGAGCAGACAAGGTCGATGCGTCCGGCCACCTGCAGCGCGCGCTCGACAAGCCCCGCCTGCGCCTCCGGCTGCGACAGGTCGCAGACAAGCGACGCAGATCCCGGACCCAGCTGCTGCACGGCCGCTGAAAGCCCGGCCTCGTTCACGTCAGCGACAATCACCTGCGCGCCGCGCGCCTGCAGCGCCCGCGCCAGCGCAAGCCCGATGCCGGAGGCTCCACCCGTCACCAGCGCAACCTGTCCCTTGTAGTCGATCATCAGTATCTCCCGATTGAGCGCAGCCTGTCACCAACGGGCCACGCCGGGATCAATGGTCACGCTTGAAAACCACCCGTGCGGACGGGTTCGTGATGCACACAGCGCCTTCCGACTAGACCGGCAACCCGATAGCATTGGACCCTTGGAGGGCCTCATGAAAATCATCCCGGCAGTCATCCTGCTGTTTCTCGCTCTATTCACCCCGGCGCGCGCCGCCGACGAAGCAAAGCCGGAGAAGAAGCCTGCCGCCACGATCGCGGAGCTCGACGTCCGCATCGCCAAGGCGCTCGCGGATGCGCGCATACCCGGGGCCAGCATCGCCGTCATCGAGAACAATACGATCATACTAGCGAAAGGCTACGGGGTCTCCGACGTCAAGGCAAGCACGCCCGTCACGACCGAAACCGTCTTCCGCGCCGGCTCGATCTCCAAGAGCCTGACATCGATCGCCATCATGATGCTGGTCG
>DAISVV010000312.1:0-2391 GCA_036840015.1 Micropepsaceae bacterium | reverse complement strand
GGCAGCTTGGGCACATGCAGCGGACCTGTGCCCAGCCCGATGAACTGGGCGGTGAAATTGTCGCCGCGATTGGTCGTGATGCGCCAGGCGCGCACCGTCTCGTCCCACTTGATCGAGCGGGCCTGCGTGTGGAACAGCGCGTGCTCGTAGAGCCCGTACTTGCGTCCGATGTTCTGCGAATGGGCGAGGATCTCGGGCGCATGCGCATATTTTTCGCTCGGCCGATGCCCCACTTCCTCGAGCAGCGGCAGATAGATCATCGAGGCCGTGTCGCACTGCGCGCCCGGATAGCGGTTCCAGTACCAGGTGCCGCCGAAGTCGCCGCCCTTCTCGATGATGCGCACGTCCTTGACGCCCGCCTCCTTGAGCCGCGCGCCCGTGACCAGGCCCGAGAACCCGCCACCGATAAAGGCAAAGGTGACGTGGTCCGTGACCGGCGCGCGCTCCTTGAAGGGCGTGTAGGGATCCTCGAGGTAATGCTCATGGGCCCCGGCGATCTGCACATACTGCTCGTTGCCCTCGGGCCTCAGGCGCTTGTCACGCTCTTCGCGGTACTTGCGGCGCAACGCGTCCTTGTCGATCCGGGGACGATCCGCGGCTTGCGGCGATGCTGACATGGGTGAACCTCTGGGAAATGTGAATGTCGATCCAGGCATGATAGCCGAACCGGACGGACGCAGCACCCGCCTTTGCGGGCAATTCCATGGGAGCAACGCGTCGTAAGGGAACCCGGATCAATGAATGAGGGGCGTGCGCAACGGCATTTCCGGTTGCATCCGCCTCGCACCTCGGGAAGAGTCACCCGGCTCAACCATTGGGATCCAACACCATGACCAACGCAAGCCCGGACGCCTTCCGCGCCGAGACCCGCGCCTGGCTCGAGGCCAACTGCCCGCCTTCCATGCGAACGCCCGTGTCCGCCGATGACGAAGCCACCTGGGGCGGCAAGAAGTTCGTCTTCAAGAACCCCGAGGCAAAGCTCTGGCTCGACCGCATGGCGGCAAAAGGCTGGACGGCGCCCACCTGGCCCCGCGAATACGGCGGTGGCGGCCTGACCCCGGGCGAGAACGCGATCCTGCAGTCCGAGCTGCGCAGAATCAATGCGCGCCCGCCGCTGTTCTCCTTCGGCCTCTGGATGCTGGGCCCCGTCCTGCTTGAATACGCCAACGACGAACAGAAGCAGGAGCATATCCCCAGGATCGTCCGTGGCGAGATCCGCTGGTGCCAGGGCTATTCAGAACCGGGCGCCGGCTCCGACCTCGCCGGCCTGATGACCAAGTGCGAGGACAAGGGCGACCACTGGCTCATCAATGGCCAGAAGGTCTGGACCTCCTATGCCAACCACGCCGACTGGTGCTTCTGCCTGGTGCGCACCGACACCAGCGTCAAGCACGAAGGCATCAGCTTCGTCCTGATCGACATGACGAGCCCGGGCGTCGAGACGCGTCCCATCAAGCTGATCTCGGGTGACTCGCCCTTCTGCGAGACCTTCTTCACCGACGTGAAGGTGCCGAAGGAAAACATGGTCGGCCGCAAGAACGGCGGCTGGGAAATCGCCAAGCGCCTGCTGCAATACGAGCGCACGAACATCTCGGGCTTTGGCTCGGGTGCGCGCCTCGACGTGGTGGACATCGCCAAGGCCAGCATCGGCACCGACGCGGGCGGCGCGCTCGAGGACCGCGCCCTGCGCGCCCGCATCGCCCGCCACAAGATGAACGAGCGCGCCTACGCCCTCAGCGTCCAGCGCGCAACCGAGGAAGCCAAGGCCGGCGCCAATGTCAGCCACATGGCCTCGATGTTCAAGGCCGCCGGCGCCACGCTGAACCAGGAGCGCACCGAACTCATGGTCGAGGCCGCGGGCTCGCGCGCCTTCGGCTGGGGCGGTGAAGGCTTCAAGACCGACGAACTCGCCGTCACGCGCGGCTGGCTGCGCGCCAAGGCGAACTCGATCGAAGGCGGCACAACGGAAATCAACCTCAACGTCGTGGCCAAGCGCGTCCTTGGCCTGAGGGACACACAATGACCTTCTCACTCTCCGAAGAACAGAAACTGCTCAAGGATGCGGCGCGCGAATTCGTGCGCGACCGTGCCCCCGTCACGCGCCTGCGCAAGACGCGCGACGACAAGAAAAACGGCCGCGACGACGACCTCTGGAAGACGATGAGCGAACTCGGCTGGCCCGGCATCATCGTACCGGAAGAACATGGCGGCTCGGGGCTGTGCTATGTCGGCCTCGGCCTCGTGCTCGAGGAAACCGGCCGCACGCTCGTCTCCTCGCCCCTGCTCTCCACCGCCATGATCGGTGCGGCTGCACTCATCCTCGGCGGCTCGGACGCGCAGAAGAAGAAGCACCTGCCCGCCATCGCCGAAGGCAAGACCGTTGCCGCCCTC
>DAISVV010000311.1:0-2399 GCA_036840015.1 Micropepsaceae bacterium | reverse complement strand
TGAACAACGTGTTCCTGGTGTCGATCACGGGCGGGGTGTTACTGGGCACGTACATCTCTCTGCTCGCGCGCGAGCCTTTTGGTACCGATGTATCGGCTGGCGCGCCGGTGTTCAATTTCTTCTTCGTGCCGATGATGCTGGGCCTGATGGTGTTCATGGCGCTGGGCCCAATCCTCGCGTGGAAGCGCGGTAACCTCAGGGCTGCGCTGTTCAGGCTGCGCGCGGCTGCGGTGGCCGCGGCGGGCGCGGGTGCGTCGGCGATCATCATGCAGCAGGAACCCTGGTCGACGCTTGCGATTGTCATCTCGGTGTGGCTGCTTGTCGGCGCGATGACGACGGTCATCGAGAAGGCGATGCCCACCGGGCGCGACTCCGGCAGCCTCTGGTCACGCCTTGCAAGCCTGCCGCGCGCCACATGGGGAACGACTGTTGCCCATGCAGGCATCGCGATCACGGCGATCGGCATTGCGGTTCTCTCCTACAACACGAGCGAGACAGTCGCCAAGCTGACGCCCGGGCAGAGCCTGCAGATCGCCGGCTACGAACTGAAGCTCGTCTCGGTCAATGACGAGCAGGGTCCGAATTACACTTCCAAGGCTGCGCGCTTCGAGCTGCGACAGGATGGCAGGCTCATCGACAGGATGCTCTCAGAGAAGCGCAGCTATCCAAATCCCGGCAGCGAGACGACCGAGGCGGGCATCCGGCCCGGGCTCATCGGGACGCTTTATGTGTCGCTGGGGCGCGCCTATGACGATGGGGCCTGGGCCGTTCGTGCCTACTATCATCCGCTGGTCGTGTGGATCTGGGGGGGATGCCTCATAATGGTGGTGGGCGGCATTCTCTCGCTGAGTGACAGGCGGCTGCGTGTCGGCGCACCGATCCGCGCGCGCCGCGCGCAACCTGCAGCGAGGCCTGCATGAACCGCGCCTTCCTGTTTCTTCCGCTGGCGATCTTCATCGGCCTTGTCGGCTATTTCGCCATCGGCCTGACACGCAACCCATCAGAAATCCGGTCGGTTCTGATCGACAAGCCGCTGCCCGCCATAGACCTGCCCGTGCCCGACAGGACCGACATACGCTTCGACAATTCCCAGTTCCAGGGCAAGGTCTCGCTGCTGAACATCTTTGCGTCATGGTGCATTGCCTGCCGCGTCGAACATCCGGTGCTTCTGCGGCTTGCTTCCGAGAAGGCTGTTCCCATCTACGGGCTCGCGTGGAAGGACAAGCCGGAGGAAATGAAGGCGTGGATTGCCGAGCTTGGTGATCCTTACACGCTGATCGGCGAGGACGCGAAGGGGCGCACGGCGATTGATCTTGGCGTCACCGGGGCGCCCGAGACCTTCGTGATCGATCGCAAGGGAAGGATCCGCTACAAGTTCGTGGGGCCGATTGATGATTATGCGTGGGAAAACACGCTTAAACCGCTCGTCAAGCTGCTGGAGGCCGAACCATGATGCGTTTGCTGAAGGCGCTGTCGTGGCTCGTCGCGTGCGGACTCTCGGTCACGCTGGCCCTTGCCGCGATGGAGCCGGAAGAGATCCTGCCGGATCCCGCAAAAGAAAAGCGCGCCCGCGGGATCACCAAGGAGCTGCGCTGCGTTGTCTGCCAGAACCAGTCCGTAGACGATTCCGACGCGCCGCTTGCCAAGGATATCCGGCTCATCGTGCGCGAGCGGATCATGGCCGGCGAGACCGACGACCAGGTGCGGGCCTTCGTGGTCGCGCGGTACGGGCAGTATGTGCTGCTGCGCCCCCCCTTGGGTGTCGACACGGCCCTTATCTGGATCGGGCCTTTTGCCCTGCTGGCAATTGCGCTTGGCGTTGCAGCCATCTACCTGCGCCGGGCGCGCGTGGCAGGTGATCCGGCAACCGGAAAGCTCTCGCCCGAGGAAGAACAGCGCGTGGAAGCCCTGCTGAAGGATGACGCCCGATGATCCTGTGGGGCACAATCGCGATCCTGTCGGTACTCGCGATCATCTATGTCATGTGGCCCCTGCTGTCGGCCCAGGGCGAGGTGTCCGAGTCCCAGACAAGCCTCAGCGTCTATCGCAGCCAGCTGGCAGAGGTTGATGCCGACCTCGCCCGGGGGATCATCTCCCCTGCCGAGGCAGATGCGGCACGCATCGAGATCAAGCGGCGGATCCTCGGTACCGCGCAGGCCCGCGATGAGGCGCATGAAGGGCGGCTACCGCTTCCCGTCACGATCGTTGGCGGCCTTGTGAGCCTTGCCCTTTCGATCGGGCTTTACCTGCACCTGGGCAGCCCCGCGCTCCCCGGCAAGCCTTACAACCTGTCGGCCGAGCAGGAGGCGCTCACGAAGGCTGTCGTTTACGAATTCGACGCGATGATGGCGAAGCTCGAAAGCCACCTAGAAGCCAATCCGGACGAAGTCGAAGGGCTG
>DAISVV010000310.1:0-2433 GCA_036840015.1 Micropepsaceae bacterium | reverse complement strand
GCGGGCCATGAGGCAGCGCGGGCGGCTGGTTGCCCTGCGCGAGAGCGAGGAGTGCCAGGTCCAGCCGGCGAGCCTTGACCTCAGGCTTGGCAGTGTTGCCTGGCGCATCCGGGCGAGCTTCCTGCCGGGGCCGAATGTGCCGGTGAAGACCCGGATCGACCAGCTGGCGCTGCACCAGATCGACCTGTCGAAGGGAGCCGTGTTCGAGGCGGGATGCGTCTACATCGTGCCCTTGCTCGAGAGCGTGGCCTTGCCCTCGCGCATGTCGGGCATTGCCAATCCGAAGAGTTCGACCGGGCGGCTCGACGTGTTCACGCGGCTTATCACGGACGGGGCCAAGGAGTTCGACCGCATCGAGCCCGGCTATGAAGGGCCGCTCTATGCGGAGGTGAGCCCGCGCTCGTTCTCGATCCTGGTGCGCGAGGGATCGCGGCTCAACCAGCTCAGGCTACGGCGCGGGTCGCCGTCGTTCTCGGATGCGGACCTGCGCAAGCTGCAGGCCGAGCAGGGGATCGTCGCGGGCGATGCCGACATCAGCGACGGGATCGCGCTGACGGTCGACTTGCGTGGTGCGGGGTGGAGCGAGCTCATCGGCTATCGCGCCAAGCGACATGCGGGGCTCATCGACGTCGACCGTCCGGGCGTGCACGAGGTGTCCGACTTCTGGGAGCCGATCAAGGCGCGCCAGGATGGCACGATGGTGCTGGACCCGAACGAGTTCTACATCCTTGCCTCGCGCGAGGCCGTGTCGATCCCGCCTGACCATGCGGCCGAGATGGTGCCCTATAATCCGCTCGTGGGCGAATTCCGGGTCCACTATGCGGGGTTCTTCGATCCGGGCTTCGGGCATTCGGTGGCCGGGGGCACGGGGTCGCGGGCCGTACTTGAGGTGCGCAGCCACGAGGTGCCCTTCATCCTCAGCCACGGGCAGATCATCGGGCGTCTGGTTTTCGAGCGGCTGACGGAAGTGCCCGAGCGCGTCTACGGGCAGGGGATCGGCTCGAACTACCAGGCGCAGGGGCTCAAGCTCTCCAAGCACTTCAAGGTCTGAGGGAGGGCCTGGCGATGGCTGTGTTGTGGCCCTTCCTGCTGGCAACGCTTGCCTATGCGACCTACCAGGTGGCGTTGAAATATGCGCGGCCTGACGTGAACATCCTGCTGCTGCTGGCGTTTGCGTATTTCGTCTCGTGCGTCAGTGCGCTGGCGCTTTGGGCGGGGACGTCGGGGATCGGCGAGCAGCGCCTGCTGCCGCGTGACCTTCTCGTGGCTGCGGTCGTCGGCATTTCCATTGTCGGGATCGAGTTCGGCTTTGCCTCGGCCTTTCGCGCGGGTCAGCCGATCAACACGACAGGGGCGATCGTGAACGTGGCGACGGCCCTGCTGCTGGTGCCAGTGGGCTATGCGCTGTTTGCCGAGCAACTGAGCCCGCTCAAGATCGCGGGGCTGGGGTTGTGCTGCGTCGGGCTGATCCTGCTGGCGTGGAAATAGGCCTCAGGCCTTGCAGCTTCCGCCGCCGAGGACGCAGAACTTGGCGCAGTGCGGGTGGTTGAGCTTCACGGGGGCGAGCGAAGCCTTCAGGCTGTCCCCGAGATCGAAGGCCGGTTCATAGGGCAGGAGCGTGCAGGCGACGACCGTTGCGCGCGGTGCGCCCTTGCGGCGGACGACCATGCGGCTCGAGGCGCACATCATGTCGTCCGGGCTCTTGCCGAGGATGCGCCAGCAGTCGACGGTGATCTCGGGCACGTCGACGGTCGGATCCATCTCGGGAAAGATGACAAGGCTTTCCGGGTCGGTCGTGTCGAGGCGCAGGCCCTCGCGAGTGAAGAGGGCCTTGTAGCCCGCGCGCATTTCGGGGTCCGTGCCGCCCCAGCGCAGGCGACCGGCGACGGCGGTCGCGATGCCGTTGTCCTGGAGCCAGTGGAGGCCTTGCAGCGTCTCGCGGAAGGCGCCGGGCCCGCGTTCTTCGTCGTGAAGGTCTTCCCGCCAGTGGTCGAGGCTTACGCGCAGGGACAGCTTCCTGCCGAAACGGCGGTTGAGGTCCATAAGGGTCTCGAGCACGCGCGGACGCATCATCGGCTTCATGGCGTTGGTCAGGACCAGCGCATCATGTCCCCGTTTCATCGTTTCCTCGAGAAGCCCGGCAATGTCGGGGTTCATGAAAGGCTCGCCTCCGGTGAAGCCGATGGCGATGGGTTGAGGGCCCAGTGCCTCGGCTTCATCAAGCATCGCGCGCAGGTCTGCCGGGAGGAGATAAGCGAGCCGGTCGTAGCGCGGGGCGGAGTCTATGAGTCCCGGCGCCGGCCGGATCAGTTGTTCGGTGGTGAGCAGCGCGATCGCCTCAGAGGCCTTGCGGGCCGAGGTTTCGTTGAGCTGCTCGCTGTCGCGCGCGTCGAAGCCGCCATCCCCGGCCACGGCCGCGCGGGCGGCCATGGC
>DAISVV010000309.1:0-2478 GCA_036840015.1 Micropepsaceae bacterium | reverse complement strand
GCGGCAAGATAAGAATTCAATCCTGTCGGTGGTCCCATGATCAGGCTTGTCCTGCTCGCTGCGTTGTTGCTGGTTGCTGTTGCCGATGCGCGCGCCTCGGAGTGGCGCCGGAACTATTTTCCCAACGTCGTGCTGACGGACCAGGATGGCAAGAAGCACCGCTTCTATGATGACCTGATCAAGGACAAGATCGTCACGATCAATTTCATGTTCACGACCTGCAAGGACATCTGTCCCCTCGACACGGCGAACCTGCTGCGGGTGCAGGAGATGCTGGGTGACCGGGTCGGCAAGAATGTCTTCATGTACTCGATCTCGATCGATCCGGTGAACGATACGCCAGCGGCGCTGAAGCGTTACATGCAGACCTATGGTGTAAAACCCGGATGGCTTTTCCTCACCGGCAAGAGGGAGGATGTCGACCTGCTGATCAGCAAGCTGGCGATGAAGGTGTCCGATCCGGCAAGCCCGCTGGACCATGACACGAGCATCCGGCTGGGCAACGAGCGGCTAGGCCAATGGATCAAGCGGTCTGTTTTCGATGACCCGAAAATCCTTGCAAACCTGCTTACGGACACGCTGACGAACTACGACATCAGCCTTGCGGACTCCCACCAGGGCTATGATGCGGCACCAGAGGTGAAGCTGAACTCGCGCGGCGAGTATCTTTACAAGACGCGCTGCCAGGCCTGCCACACCATCGGCGGTGGCGACCGCCTGGGACCCGACCTTGCCAATGTTGCGAGCTCACGCCCCCGCCCGTGGCTGCGCCGCTGGCTCAAGGAGCCCGACAAGATGATCGCCGAGGGCGATCCGCTCGCCGTTGCGTTGTTCACGCAGTACAAGAACCTGCCCATGCCGAATTTCGGTTTTGGCGATGTCGAGGTGGATGCACTGATCCAATACATGGAAGAGATGGACAAGAAGCGGGAAGCCGCGGCGAGCGGCGGCAAGACCGGAAACTGACGGATCGTGTACGCGCCGGTCAGGCGACAACAGCCTGCCTGACAACCCGCTCGGCCGGGAACTCGGCCCAGATCGTCGAGCCCACACCCGGCGTGCTTTCCATCAAGAGCAGCCCCCCGTGCGCCTCGACAAGCTGCTTGCAGATCGGCAGGCCAAGCCCCGTGCCGCGCCCCTCGACCGTGTAGGCATCAGAGCCCTGCTCGAATGGCAGGAGGACGCGCTCCATGACTTCGGGCGTCATGCCCACCCCCGAATCCTTCACGCCCACGCATAACCGGCCGTCGGGTGTATGGCGGCAGAAGACAACGGCCTCGCTTCCGGGCCTGCTGAACTTCACCGCGTTGGACAGCAGGTTCACGAGAACCTGCTTGATCGCGCGCTCGTCACCGAGGATCAGGGCATCGCCCGCGAAATTCATGGCGAGGCCGACATTGGCTCGGTCGGCCTGGGGCTCGACGAGCCGCATGGCGGTCTGGGCCACTTCCTGCAGATGCACGGTATCGACGACAAGTTCCTGCTTGCCGGCCTCGATCTTGGCGATATCAAGGAGGTCATTGATCATCTGAAGCAGATGCTGGCCGCTGGCGTGGATGTCCTCGATGTAGGCCGCATAGCGGTGGGGCGCGATGGGGCCAAAGGTACGCTGCCGCATGAGGTCGGTGTAGCCGATGATGGCGTTCAGCGGCGTGCGCAATTCGTGACTCATCGAGGCGAGGAATGCGCTCTTGGCCTGGTTTGCGCGCGCAAGGGCTTCGGCAAGCTCCTCGTTCTCGAACCGCAGCCGCAGGGCCGTTGAGTAAGAGCGTGTGGCCTTGATGCCGTAGGTCAGAAGGATCCACATGAACACCGGCAGGAGGATCGTGAAAACCTTCGACAGGGTATCGCCGTGCACAACGAAGGCCGTGATGCTGACACCGGCCACCGTGCTCAGTGCCGGCACGAGTGCCTCGAGGCACATGGCAAGCGCAAAGAAGTACCAGACCATCACGCCGAGAATGACGGTACAAAGGATCGCCTGGTTCACGCTGTTCGTTTCGTCCCAGAAAATGAACAGCATGGAGCCTGCGAGCACTGCGTGCGTGCACCAGACACCGGTCAGGATAAGGCGCCAGAAGAGCGGCGTGTAGCGTGTCTCTGCGTGCTGGTAGCAGGCGAAGATGAGTGTGGCGCCCGCCGTCCAGACCAGCACCGCGAGCATGAAGATCGCGCCCGTCTCGGGGGTCGAATTCCCGATTTCGGGAAAGAAGCCGCACATCAGGAAGGTAACGATCAGCGCGATCGGCGCACCGTCGGCGTAGGTCAGCCAGTGGCCATAGGCAAGGCGCACCTTCTCGCGTTCGACCTTCTCGGTTGTTTCTGCCGTAAGGTGGTGTGTGCCTGCTGGGGTGGTCAACGGGGGATGCCCTGCGCAAAGAGACGTGCCCAAAACCTAATCCGGGAGGGGAGGGTATCAGGTTATCGTTGAGGGCAGGCGGCTGCCACGTCGGACAGACCGGGGTCTGCCCCCTCGGC
>DAISVV010000308.1:0-2512 GCA_036840015.1 Micropepsaceae bacterium | reverse complement strand
CTCATGGTCATTCTCCCTTGACGTATCGCAACATCCGACCTTCGCGATACTGGAGTTGCCGCGGAAACGCAAATCGCAGCGATGCCGGGAACACGCCAGGCTTGCCTGCTCCATCGCGACATTGACGAGCGGGAAGCACGCTCGAATCGGACGTGAACCTCAATTTTCAAACTGTTCCGTTTGTTGCGGTGCCGCATCCGGCGCAGCATCTCGTGGGCCCCAGCTTTGCCTTTTGCATCGCGCGAGATAGAGTGATGAATGGCTACCGGACCGTTTCCGGCAGTTGCATTGATTGGTGCGCGAACCTGTCGCCTGCAAGACTGTTGGACTGATCCGAGCCCATGCTTGAGACACTTGAACTGAAAAACACGCCGTTCCACGAGCGCACTTCCCGGCTGAGCATTGCCCAGAACTGGCGTCGCTGGGCCGGATACCGGGTCGTGGGCTCCTACGAGCTGTCGCTGGAGCACGAGTACTGGGCGATACGGGATCGCGCAGCCCTCATCGACGTGTCGCCCCTCATGAAGTACGTGATCGAGGGCCCCGACGCAGCGCGCTTGCTTAACAGGATGACACCGCGTGACATCGGCAAGCTGGCGATCGGACAAGTCTTCTACACCGGCTGGTGCGATGAGGACGGCAAGCTGGTCGATGACGGAACGATCTCTCGCCTCGAGACGACCCGGTTGCGCCTCACCTCGGCAGAGCCGTCCCTGCGCTGGCTGGCGATGAATGCGGTGGGCCTCGATGTTCGCGTGACGGAGGTAACGGACCAGGTCGCAACGCTGAGCCTGCAGGGGCCGAAGTCGCGCGCGATCCTGAACCGCGTGTGCCGGGACACGATCGACGGCCTGAAATACTTCCGTTCGATGCAGACACATGTCGACAACGTTTCCGTCAGCATTTCGCGCACCGGCTATACCGGCGATCTAGGATTCGAGATCTGGATGGACGCCGGCGATGCCTTGCCCGTGTGGGACGCGCTGATGCAGGCTGGTGACGATTTCGGCATTACGCCCTGCGGCATCCTCGCGATGGACATGGCAAGGGTGGAAGCCGGGCTCTTCATGCTTGATGTCGACTACACCGCGTCAACACATGCCTGGATCGAAGGACAGAAATCCTCACCCCTCGAAATGGGCCTGGATTGGGCCGTCAACCTGGACAAGAAGGGCTACTTCGTGGGCCGTAAGGCCCTGGAGCGCGAGAAACGCGAGGGGTCTGCCTGGCGTATGGTCGGCATCGAAGTTCCCTGGGAAGGCATCGAACAGCTCTTCGCCGAGGTCGGCCTTCCGCCGCAGATACCCTCGATGGCCGTCCGTGAGAGCCGCCCCATCATGTCCGATGGCAAGCAGGTGGGTTATGCGTCCACGACTACGTGGTCGCCGATCCTTAAAAAGTACATTGCGCTCGCCCACCTGCAGCGGCCCTATTTTGAGGCCGGCACGCCGGTCACCATGGAGGTGACGGTTGAGCATCATCGCAAGCAGGCCCCGGCGAGGGTCGTGAAGCTGCCGTTCTATGAACCGGCCTGGAAGAAGAAATAGCCCATGTCAGTCAACACCTACGACGCGATTGTCATCGGCGCCGGCCACAACGGACTCATTGCGGGGGCCTATCTCGCGCGCGCCGGCAAGAAAGTGGCGGTCCTGGAGCGGCGCGAAATCGTCGGCGGTGCCGCAGTTACCGAGGAGATCTTCAAGG
The DNA here is from genome assembly GCA_036840015.1 of Micropepsaceae bacterium. Lineage (GTDB taxonomy): Bacteria > Pseudomonadota > Alphaproteobacteria > Micropepsales > Micropepsaceae > SZUA-430. The sequence continues at coordinate 808 of DAISVV010000308.1, read as the reverse complement.
GCTACCGGTTCAGCGAGTTCTCCTACGTCGTCAGCCTGCTCAGGCCCGAGATCATTCGCGACCTCGAGTTGCCGCGACACGGATTGAAGATCCTCCCTTTGCCAAGCACCGTCACGCCCATGGACAACGGCGACTACCTCGCGGCCTGGGCCGACCACGAGCCCACGAGGCGCGAGATCTGCCGGCATTCAGCGCGCGATGCCGAGGCCTTTGACGAGTACAGCCGCGTCATGGCGCGGGCTGCCAAGGCCATCAAGCCCGTGCTCTCGCTTGTGCCGCCTGATCCCTCATCCATGTCCATCCGCGACATGCTCGGGCTCCTGAAGGTCGGAAAATATGCAAAGAGCCTGAGCGAGAAGGAGCTCTACCGGATCGCGAAGCTCGTCACGCAGTCATCCGCTGACCTGCTCGACGAGTGGTTCGAATTCGATCCGCTGAAGGGGACCAAGTCGGCGAGCGGCATCATCGGAACCTTCCTCGGTCCCCATTCCCCGGGCACGGCCTATGTGCTGCTCCACCATTACATGGGCGAAATCGACGGCGCGTTCCGCGCGTGGGGTTTTGCCAAGAACGGCACGGGCGGCGTCACGGCGGCGATCGCAGCCTCGGCTCGCGCGCTCGGTGCCGAAATCCGGACGAATGCCGCCGTGAAGCAGGTGATCGTCAAGGGTGGCAGGGCTGCGGGCGTGGCGCTGGAGAACGGCGACGAGCTGCGTGCCAAGGTCGTGCTGTCGGCCGCCGATCCGAAGCGGACCTTCCTCAATTTCGTCGAGAGCCACCATTTCCCGGACGAGTTCGTCACCCAGAT
>DAISVV010000307.1:0-2543 GCA_036840015.1 Micropepsaceae bacterium | reverse complement strand
CACCGTTCGCCAGCAGACCTCGCCCTCCTTCGCGCGACTCGTCGTGATACACTCGCTCTCCAAGCGCTCCAGCCTCGCAGGGCTGCGCTCGGGTTTCGTGGCGGGCGACGCCGGCTTCCTTTCCCGCTTCCGCGAATTCAGGAATGTCATCGGCCCGCAACTGCCGCTGCCTATCGCAGCCGTCTCGCAGCAGGCATGGTCCGACGAGGAACATGTCGAAGCCAATCGCGCGCTCTATCGCGAGAAGTTCGAGCGCGCACGCGCGCGCCTGTCGAACCGCTTCGCGTTTCGCTTGCCCGATGGCGGTTTTTTTCTCTGGCTCGATGTGGGCGATGGCGTCGATGCCGCGCGCAGGCTGTGGCGCGATGCGGGTGTGAAAGTTTTGCCGGGTGAATATCTCGCGCGCGACACGTCGTCAGGAAACCCCGGAAAATGCTACATTCGCGTTGCGCTGATTAACGACTTTGCAACGACGGATGAGGCACTTGATAGGCTCGCAAGAACGCTGTGACAGCGTGTGACGCGAGCAGCGCAAGTCCAACACAATCAGGCGAACAGACAGATGGGTCAGATCAATCCGGTATCCCGCACCTTCGCTTCGTTCGAGCGTATCCCGCTCTTGCCGGAGCAGTGGACGGGATGGAAGGATGCACTTGGCATCACGGCGCGACGTCTCGCGATGCGGCTGGCCGGCCTGTCGCTGATGGTCGCCGCCATCGGCTGCGCGATCGCGCTTCTCACCTACGATGCAAATGACCCCAGCTGGAACAACGCAAGTGCCGCCCCGACCCAGAATGCGCTCGGCGCCATCGGAGCCACGCTGTCCGACCTCCTCGTCCAGTCATTCGGTGCGGCAAGCATCCTCGCCATCGTACCGCCGCTGCTCTGGGGCATCTGGATGGTCGACGGAAGGATTGGCTTGAAGCTCGCCTCACGCAGCCTCTGCTGGGTTCTCTCCATCATCGCGCTGGCCACCTGTGCAGGCCTGCTGCCGGTGCAACTCTTCACCGACCAGCCTGTCGCTTCCGGCGGCGCCATTGGCGAAGCCCTGTTCCGGATGATCACGGGAACCGTCGGCGCCTTGGGCATCCCCACCCCCGAGATCTTCGCCGGCATGCTCCCGGGCGTGGCCGGTTCGATGCTGATGGCCTGGGCGATCGGTCTCAATCCCTTCCAGGTCAGCATGCCCACCGTTCCCCTCTCCTCGATGCGAGAAGGTGTGTCCGGCCTTGCCGCAAGGATCACCTCCGCCATCACGGGCATGTTTGCGCCGACGCGCGACGAGGAACGCGTGGAACCGCGCCTCGCGCGCCAGTCCGACATGTTCACGGGCACGATTGTCGACCAGCCGGCCCCCGCACCCATGCCGCCACAGGCAGGCCCGCGCATCACCATCCCCTCCCTCAGGAAACCCGCGGTCGCAGCCCCGGGGCCCGAGCGCAGCGCGCGCCTCGAGATCGACTCCGACTACGAACTTCCCGAGCTCGACCTGCTCAAGCAGAACAAGCGTGGCCAGGGCTTCAGGGAATCCACCGAAGCCCTTCACGAGAACGCCCGCATGCTCGAAAGCGTACTCGCGGACTTCGGCGTGAAGGGTCAGATCATCCAGGTGCTACCCGGACCTGTCGTGACACTCTACGAATTCGAGCCGGCCGCCGGCGTGAAGGGCGCGCGCGTCATTTCGCTGGCCGACGACATCGCCCGCTCGATGAAAGCCGTTTCGGCGCGCGTGGCCGTTGTTCCCGGCAAGAACGCCATCGGCATCGAGCTGCCCACGCAGCGTCGGGAAATGGTGCAGCTGCGCGAGCTCCTTTCCACCGACGAATACGACAATTCCAACATCGACCTGGCGCTGGCCCTTGGCAAGAACATTGCCGGCGAGCCGGTCGTGGCCGCCCTCGCACGCATGCCCCACCTCCTCATCGCCGGCACGACCGGCTCGGGCAAGTCGGTGGCCATCAACACGATGATCCTGTCGCTGCTCTATCGGCTCTCGCCCGACCAGTGCAAGCTGATCATGATCGATCCCAAGATGCTGGAACTCTCCGCCTATGACGGGATCCCCCACCTCCTCTCCCCCGTGGTCACCGACCCGAAGAAGGCCATCGTCGCCCTGAAGTGGACGGTCCGCGAGATGGAGGACAGGTACCGGCGCATGCAGAAGATGGGCGTGCGCAACATCAAGGGCTACAACGAGCGCATCGCCAAGGCAAAGGCGAAGGGCGAGATGCTCAAGCGTACGGTTCAGACCGGTTTCGACAGCCAGACGGGTGAAGCGCTCTACGAGGATGAATCGCTCCCCCTCGAGCACATGCCCTACATCGTCGTGATCGTCGACGAGATGGCCGACCTCATGATGGTGGCCGGCAAGGACATCGAAGCCGCCGTGCAGCGTCTCGCCCAGATGGCCCGCGCCTCGGGCATCCACATCATCACGGCGACCCAGCGCCCCTCGGTCGACGTCATCACGGGCACGATCAAGGCGAACTTCCCGACCCGCATCTCGTTCCAGGTGACCTCCAAGATCGACAGCCGCACCATCC
>DAISVV010000306.1:0-2556 GCA_036840015.1 Micropepsaceae bacterium | reverse complement strand
GCCCCATCACATAGGGGTTGGTCACCACCAGCAGCGACGGCACAATCGCAAAGACAGACAGAATGCGTTTCATGCACGCCTCCTACTCTGCCTTCACATTCGCCTCGTTGGCCGCATGGCCGAAGATCCCCTTAGCCATCAGTGATGTCTCGCCATTGCGGCGGCGCTGGAAGATATCTGCTCGCACGCCGTGCGCATGCCGGTTATCTGGCTCGGCAAGGACCGCCAGTTCGACAAGATGGCAGGCAACCCTGATGTCGGTATCCGCCACTTCCAGCGCCCGGTCGGCAAGCTTGCCCGCACCTCCTGCAAGTCTGGCAAGCTCGCTGGCGAGGGCCTGTTCGCGCGCCTGCTTCAGGTTTGCCGGATTGCCGTCATACCAGCCACCGTAGAGGCGCCAGATGTTGCGCACGACGAACTCGGGCTCGTCATAAGTGGGCTTGAGCCACGGCTTGTCGAGCACGGCCTTCGACAGCGACACCGAATGCAGGATGTCATTGAGCCGCGCCCCATCGTTCATCATGGAAAGCGTCTCGCGCACCAGCGTTTCCAGCGCCTCGGCCACATCCGTGAGTACCTGACGGATCCGACCCGCCCCCTCGATCGGCAAGCCATGGGCGGGCAGGAAAAGCTCCGCGCCCTTCGCAGCCATTTCGCGCATCGCGACCGCCCACTCGCGGGGATAGCGCTGCACCTTCTGCGGATTGCCCGCATTGGGAAAGCTCCAGATAAAGAAGTCACCCGCACAGATCGCCTTGTGCTTCGGGATCCAGGCCCAGGTATGGTCGTCGGTCTCGCCGCGCGCATGATTGAGCTCGATGCGCAAGCCGCCGACATCCAGCGTCATCGCATCGCGATAGGTCAGCGAGGGCTTTGGCGAATTGTCCGGAAGGAAGGGTGTGACCGGCTTGTCCGCCTCGGTCATGCCATAGCCGCGCCGCCGGAATTGCCCGAACTGCCGCTCGTTGATGACCTGGTTGTAGCCGTTCGTCATCCGGTAGCGATCGAAGCGCTCAGCCACGTTCTCATGCCCGCAGATGCAGATCCCCGGATGACCGTGCGAAGCCGCATCGGCAACGAAAGCGCCACACCCGCCGACATGGTCGACATGCCCGTGAGTATAGACGATGGTGTTGAAGCGATCCCTGCTCCAGCGCCGGATCTCGGACACGCCCTTCGAGCCGCCACTGGGGTTCGAGGTGTCGAACGCGACCAGCCCGTCATCCGTGCGGAACACGATCGAGTGCGAGAAGGCCTCGACCACGGCGATGTCGGGTCTCAGCTCCGAGAGCTGGTGGTTGATCCGGTTGATGGGCCCGACCTGGTCGGTACCCTTTCCCTCGTCGATCACAGCCCGCGACAGTGCAAAAAGGTCCGTCATTCCCGTCTCCCCGTGCAAAACGGCACACCAACCAGATGATGGACCGGCAGCCACGCCAGACACAAGACAAGGCTGCCGCACCCCCAATAACCCCAATGGCAACCCGTCACACGATAGCCCTTTCGCATCGCAACAATTTCGTGAACTGGTTGTAAAGCGCCGCCGCTTCCAGCTAGCATCCCCCTCCGAGGCCGGTTCCGCGGGAGGAGTCGGCCGTGCCAGACGGTTGCCATGCCAACGCGAACACAGGGACCAGAGACTGCCGATTTGCCGGCCATTGACGGATCCGACCTGAAGGTCGTCCGTTTCGGCAACGGCGCGGCCGTGCTGATCCTCGTGCTGATCGCAGGCCTCGCCGTCGTGGCGGTCAACGTCGCTCTCCGGGACCATTTCGTCGGCGGGGACACATCTCGACGACCGGCGCTGCGCCCCTCGGTTGAAGCACAGGTCGAACCAGCGGCAACGATCGAGGCCGACGCACCGGAACCCGTTGAAGCAGGGCTCGCCACAGGCCCGGCACCCGACACCACGGAGGCGCCTGCCCCGTCAGCGCCACCGCAAACCGATACCGGCACCCAGGAAAGCAACGAACGGATCGACCGGGCATTCGCCGTACTCGACCAGTCAAACGTCGAGGACATGCGCGCCTTCCTGCGCAAATACGACGGCGTCAAGTATGCGGAGGAACGCGGCTATCTCTCTGAGATCAGCGACGCGCTTCAGGCCGCCCTTGCAAAGCCAGGCGAGGAACCTCCGGCGCCCAAGCTGAACGAGGACGAAGAAGAACAAAAGCGCCGGCAGGAACAGCAGGCCGTGCCATGGGACATGGGCGTCGAGCCCCCGGCATCAGGCAACTGACGGATCGAACGTTCCGTGCGGTACGTCACATTCCCGTGCCTTGCAAATCGCCGCCCCCGCCTCAATTGTCCCACACGCCGATCAAGAAGGAGACCCGACCATGAAACGCGTTCTGGGACTGGCGCTGCTGACATTCATCACTGCCGCAAGCATCCCCACCCCCGCCAGCGCCACCCCGCTTCCCTACGGACCTGAAACCTGCAAGTCAGGCTTTGTCTGGCGCGAGGCTGGACCCGGCGACCGCGTCTGCGTTCCCCCCGCCTCACGAGCCCGCGCCCCCGGTGACAACGCCAAGGCGGGCGAGCGTCGACGCCCGG
>DAISVV010000305.1:0-2631 GCA_036840015.1 Micropepsaceae bacterium | reverse complement strand
TGGGGCTTGGCGATGTGGGTTGGAGGGCCTGCCTGGTGGCTCTATTAGGGGTGTTTCCGGGGTATAAAGGCAGCCGGACTTTCACGAGAGACTTGCCATGTCGGACAGCCTTCCAGATCGCCTCTGTGCCACGCCGGACAGCCCCTATTTCAACGAGGAGCTGCTCACGCGCGGGGTGGGGATCATGTTCAACGGCGTCGAGAAGACGAATGTCGAGGAATATTGCGTGAGCGAGGGGTGGGTTCGCCTGTCGGTCGGCAATGCGCGCGACCGCAAGGGGCAGCCGATGACCATCAAGCTCAAGGGCAAGGTCGAGCCGTTCCTGAAGCCGGTGGCGTCCTAGCGCTTCACGTCGAGGCCGCCTTGGATCGATGCTTCGATGGCGGCGGCGCCGAGGGTGAGGAAGTCGCCGGGGATCGAGTGCTTCATCACGGCAGCTGCGTGGGCAAAGCGCAGGGTGTCTGCGGGTGACCTTCCCTGCAGCACGCCGTGGATGATCCCGGCGGCGAAGGCGTCGCCCGTGCCGATGCGGTCGACGATGCCGTGCAGGGCGACGGGTTCGACCTCGGCGTGGGTGCCGCGCGCATGGATATGGGCGCCATAGGCCTGGTCGTCGGCTGCGTTCAGCGCGCGGGTGGTGCAGGCAACGATCTCGAGCCTTGGAAACATCCGGAAGGCTTCCTGCACCGCGGCTGCCGTGCGTTGTTCGCGTGTCGCGCCCTCGAAACTGCGGCCGAGGATGAGGGAAAGGTCGCGTTCGTCGCCCAGGAAGACAGTCGTGCTGGCCAGCATCGCCTTGAGAATGTCGGGGGCCTCGTTTTCCCAGCCCTGCCAGAGCTTCGAACGGTAGTTGCCGTCGAAGGAGACGCGCACGCCGCGCGCGGCGGCATTGCGCATCGTGGCGATGGCTGCATCGGCGCAGGCGCGCCCAAGGGCCGGTGTGACGCCCGAGACGTGGAACCAGCCGGCGCCTGACAGTTCGCGGTCGACGTCGAAGGTGGCGGGGTTCAGCGCAAAGCTCGAACCGCGGCGATCATAGGCGACCTCGGTTGCGCGGCGCACGGCGCCGGGCACGAGATAGAGGATCCCGAGCCGTCCCTCCGTCCGGACAATGCCGGTCGTGTCGACCCCATGGCGACGAAGCTCCGACACGCAGGCGTCACCCACGAAGTCCGGCGGCAGCGCTGTCAGCATGCGGCTTGCATGGCCGAAGGATGCCAGGGCGACGGCGACATTGGCCTCGGCACCCACGATGGCGGCGCGGAATTCGGGTGATTGCAGGAACAGCTCCTGCCGTGGCGGCGCGAGGCGCAGGAGCAGTTCGCCGAAGCAGAGGATGGGCTTCAAGGTGGTCATGGATGGTCACTTCCCTGGCGGGGCGTCGGAATCCCCCTTGTCTGCCGGGCAGTCTAGGGTGTTCCCGCGGTTGGCTGGAAGACCGTATCGGGCGGGGATGCGCGCCTTGGCGACCTTGAAGAGGCGGTGCGGCTGGAGTAGGAGGCGCGTCCCAACAGCGAGGGACAGTCATGACCGCGACGGCCAGCAGCGTGCCGCACCCAGACGGCGTGTTTTCAGGGCTCAAGGCCCAGCCAGCAGACGCGCTCCTGGCGGTGATGAATGAATGCCGGGCCGATCCGCGACCGCACAAGATCGACCTGACGGTGGGCATGTATCGCGATGCCTCGGGCGCTACGCCCGTGATGCGCGCGGTCAAGGCGGCCGAGAAGTGGATGCTCGAGAACCAGGCCACCAAGGGTTACCTGAGCCCCGAGGGTGACATGGCTTTCGTGTCGCTGCTGAAGCCGTTCGTGCTGCCGGCGGGGCTTGTCAACGACGCGCGGGTCACGGGCGTGCAGACGCCGGGTGGCACGGGCGCGATCCGCCTTGGGGGTGACCTTGTCGCCGCCTCGGGGCGCGAGCCGACCGTGTGGCTCGGGCTTCCGACATGGGGCAACTACCGGCCGCTGCTGCAGGCCTCTCGCCTGAAGGTCGAGACCTATACGAGCTTCGACACGGCGACGCAGCAGCTGCATTACCACGAGGTGATGCGGGCGTTGAAGACGGCGCGGCCCGGCGATGTCGTCGTCCTGCAGGCCAGCTGCAACAACCCGACCGGCGTTACGTTTGATGCGGGCCAGTGGGCCGAGATCGCCAGCGTGCTCAAGGCTCGCCAGTTGCTGCCGCTTCTTGATGTGGCCTACCAGGGGCTGGGGCAGGGGATGCAGCAGGATGTGGCCAGTGTCCACACGGTTCTGGCACAGGTCGATGAGGCGCTGATTGCCTATTCCTGCGACAAGAATTTCGGCGTCTATCGCGAGCGTGTAGGTGCGCTTTACGTCGTTGCCCGGTCGTCAGCGGCGTCAGCGACCGTGCACTCGAACCTTGTTTCACTTGCGCGCGCGAACTGGTCGATGCCGTCGGACCATGGGGCGGCTGGCGTGCGGCATGTCCTCGAGACGCCCGCGTTGACGCAGATGTGGCAAGCGGAGCTCGACGAGATGCGCGCGCGCGTCGCCGACAATCGCCGCCAGCTTGCTGCCACTGATCCGCGCTTTGCCTTCGTCGGCCGGCAGGTGAGCATGGTCAGCATGCTGCATCTCGAGACTGCCGCGCTCCAGACGCTCAAGGTCG
>DAISVV010000304.1:0-2678 GCA_036840015.1 Micropepsaceae bacterium | reverse complement strand
GCCGATAGGTGCCCGCGCCGGCGTCGTCCTCGGCCCAGGCATAGAGCTTGTGGTCGGGCGACTGGGACGTGGCGCTGACCTGGAAATAGGCTTTGCCCTTGGACATGGCCTCGACGTCGAGCAGGACCTCTTCCTTGCCGCCGTTGCGCGGCGTGCGCGCGTAGAGCGGGGGCGGGGCGCCCGTGTCGAAGCGCACGTAGTAGGCCCAAGGGCCGTCGGGCGCGGGGACAGAGCTGTCGTCGTCCTTGGTGCGGCCCTTCATTTCCTCGAACAGCCGATCCTGCAGGGGCTTGGTGTCGGCCATGCGGGCGTCGAACCAGGCGTTTTCCTTCAGCAGGTGGTCGCGGATGTCGGCGCGCAGGACCGAGGGGTCCTTGAGGACCTGCTGCCAGTTGTCATCCTTCATCCACTGGTATTCGTCGGTGCGGGTGCGGCCGAGCTGCGTGATGGTCTTTGGTTTCTTCATGGGTTTCGGGGCTGCCGGGATGGCGGGGGATGCCGCAAGGCTTACAGGGGTGATCGTGAGGGCGGCAAGGGCGGCGCTGGTGGCGAGGACGTGGCGGCGAGAGAGCGTCGGCATGATGGTTCCGTGCAGGCTGTTTGTGGGCTGAAGGGACAATAGCAGGCCCGCCGGGACGCTGTAAGTCACCTCTGCGTGATCCCCTGCCAACCGATATGAATTATTGCGGTTTGGTTGCGCGGCCAGAATTGCCGCTCCATCGCCATGGAATGCGGGTAATGAGGCCAAATCGAAGGGGAGCGGCTGACTACTGCGGCATGACCGATATCGTGATCCTGTCCTTGTAGTTTCCGGCCGCGCGGCCGGTGGTATCACCGATGGTCACCGTCATGGGATAGCTGGTGCCGTCGAGGGAAAGTTCCGGCGTGCGCTGGATGGGCGCACTGCTGCCGGCGAGGTTCACCAGGACCCCGTCCACCGTCAGGCTATAGGGTACGCCGGCGGTGCCCTTCAGTTCCGTATGCTTGAGTACACCAAGATTGCGCGAGGACAGGGTGATGGCGACCGGGCGCGTCGCGCGAACCTGCACAACGGCATTGCGTGTCGCACCGGTTGTCATGTCGCCGAAGTCTATCTCGTCAAGCTCGAAGGCGCCGAACTTGCCGGAGGTTCCGGCGATGTTGAGCTGCGCACGCGCCTGGATGCGGGCTTTCGCCGGTACGGTGCGCTCGGGGCCCAGCGGCACGGGGGTTGCGCCTGACACATCGAAGAGGCGCATCCTCAGCTCGTCGGAATAGGTCCCGGCTGGCGAGACCAGGCCTGCGGGAATGCGCAGCCTGACCTTGATGCTCGTGTCCTCGTCATCACCACCATCGAGGCGACGCGCGCCGGCGGGCGTGCCGATGTCGTTGGGATAGGGAACACCGTCTCTTGTCAGCACCTCGTAGGCGAGCTTGTCGCTGCCCTTCATGTAAAATCGCTCTCCGCCGGTCGTGCCGCCGGCGATTGCGAGGGCGACGCGGCAGGGTTCATCGCCCTTGTTGCGGATCTAGACTTCGAAGTACTCGCGCTTCTGCAGGTTGGCTAAGGGCTAGTACTCGATCGTGGGGACGGTGTCGATCGATTCGATCTCGGCGTCGCATGCTGCCAGTGCGGCGTGCGGTTCGAGCGCAGACACGGCGAGCAGGATGGCCGCCGCGCATGCGGTTGAGGAAGTCCTCATGTCGATGGTTCCTTTACCTTGATCGTCCCGGCGTCCATGACGCCCCTGGTGTCGTTGCCGATTTCAAACGGCACGACGATGTCGAGCGAGGGGCCCAGCACCATGTTGTAGCGCCCGGGCTTCAGGCCCTCGGCGAAGAACTTTCCGGCCGAGTTCGTGAACACCAGGACCGGCTTGAAGGTCGGGTCGTCGAGGGCGCGGACCTCTCCACCGAGCAGCGCCAGGGGCTTGCCGCTAGCGCTGATGACCTGGCCCACGACCGAGATGAAGGCGCTTGATCCCACAGACAGCGCGTAGCCCGATGCCAGGCCCGGATAGAGGTCGAACTGACCGGTACCCACGTTGTAGTCGGCGGGCACGCTGTCGAGGTCGAGATAGATGCTCTGCGGCTGGTAGGCACCACCGGCGGCCACCAGGGCAGGGCCCAGGAAGTCGGTCTCGGCCTCGCGCTCGCTCGATCCGTTCGACTGCGCGACGCCAATGCGTGTTCCGTCGAGAGAGTCATGCGCGCGCAGGATCTCTATGCGCTGGCCCACTGGACGTCCCTTGTCGACATCGCCGTCGGCAATGGCTAACTGGGTCGACAGCGTGTAGGAACTGCGCTGGGAGGTGATGCGGCTGAAGGCGCTGTCCGAAATCGCGTCGTGCTGCACCAGCAGGCCGAAGCGGTTTGCGTTGTAGGCGACTTCTCCGGTGCCCGTTACGCGGCTGTTGTCGCGCAGGAGCGTTGCGCGCAGGCCGTAGTCGTCAAGCTCGTTGCGCAGGTAGCGGTTATAGTCGACCGCGTACTGGTCGTTCGCGCTGTCATAGGACGTGCGGACATTGTCGCGGCCCGACAGTGGTATCGACAGCGAGAGCAGCAGGCGGTTTTCCGATTCCTCGCCGTCGCGCGCGGTGCGTTCGGCGGAGGCGGTCAGATCGAAGGCTGCGATGCGGCGCGAGAGCGAGAGGCCGAGCCTCGTCTCATCCGGCGAGACGTCGCGTCCGGAGGCATGC
>DAISVV010000303.1:0-2724 GCA_036840015.1 Micropepsaceae bacterium | reverse complement strand
GATCATCTTCTTCATCACGAAGATGACCATCGACATCCACACGAGACTGCAGAGCAGAACGAAGTTTCCGACCCGCTCGGAGAACAGCAGGATGATGTAATCCGGCGACGTGAAGTAAACGAGCAGGCCCACGATGAAGGGCAGTGAGCCGATGATGCCTGCCGACGCCTTGGCCTCGGATGACAGCGCCTGAATCTTGCCCTGCAGGCGCTTGCGGTCACGCAGCACCGCCGAAAGGTTGCTCAGCGCCTCGGCCAGGTTACCGCCGGTCTTCTGCTGGATGACCAGCACGATCTGGAAGAAGTTCACCTCCGCCAGGGGCATGCGCTGGTACATGCGCTTGAGGCCCTCTTCCAGCGTGACACCGACCTTCAGGCCTTCGATGATGCTCTTGAACTCCGGGCCAACGGGCTCGGGAGACTCAGTGGCAATGATCTTGAGGCATTCATTCAGCGGAAGGCCCGACTTCACGCCGCGGACGATGACATCGATTGCGTTGGCAAACTCGCGCAGGAATGCCTTCTTGCGCCGCCCCACCGAGAACATCAGGAACCAGCGCGGAAAACCGAGCCCCGCCACGGCACCCGCTCCCAGCGCCACAAAATAATCATAGCCCATCATCAGGAACAGCACGACCGCACCAAGCCCGAGCGCGACCGTCATGATCACGAAGCTGCGCGGCTCCATCGACCAGTCAGCCTGCTGCAGGAGCCCTGCAAGGGTCGGCTTTTGGTTGGCCTGCCCCTGCTTGCGCTCGGCCTCCTTCAGCGAGGCCTCGACCTGCTTGCGCCGCTTTGCAGCCAGGTCTCCGGGCGAGTCACGCCGTCCCGCCGCGTTCCCGCTCATCCCCGATCCGCGCGTGACAGCGGCAACACGCTTGCTCTTGCGGACAACCGGTTCGGCCGTCTCGACAAGGAACAGCGCCAGCCCGCCGACGAACAGGCCCACCGACACCGCCGTGAAGATCATGACAAGGATGATTGTGTACATGGCGGAACCAGGCCTCTTTCGATTATCGCCTAACTCTTGCGGGAAGCCGCCTCGATCGCCTCGAGCAGTTCCTGCTCACGGTTGTAGTAGCGTGCCCGCTCCCAGAATGCAGGCCGCGCGATACCCGTGCTGACATGCCGGCCACGAACCCGCCCGCTCTCGTCCTCACCCTGGATCTCGTAGAGGAAAAGGTCCTGCGTGATGACGACATCACCTTCAAGGCCGATCACCTCGGTGATATGCGTGATGCGGCGCGAACCATCGCGCAGGCGCGCCGCCTGCACGATCACGTCGATGGCACCGACAACCATCTCGCGTATGGTCTTGGACGGCAGGTTGTAGCCGCCCATCGTGATCATGGACTCGATGCGCTGCAGCGCCTCCCGCGGCGTATTGGCGTGCAGCGTGCCCATGGATCCGTCATGGCCCGTGTTCATCGCCTGCAGGAGGTCGAAGGCCTCCGGTCCACGGACTTCGCCGACGATGATGCGTTCAGGACGCATGCGCAGACAGTTCTTCACCAGGTCGCGCATCGTGATTTCGCCGGTACCCTCGAGGTTCGGCGGGCGTGTTTCAAGTCGCACCACATGCGGTTGCTGCAACTGGAGTTCCGCGGCGTCCTCGCAGGTGATCACGCGCTCATCGGCATCGATGAAGCCGGTCATGCAGTTCAGGAGCGTGGTCTTGCCCGAACCAGTACCGCCCGAGATCAGAACGTTGCAGCGCACATTGCCAATGATGCCGAGCACCGAGGCACCTTCCGGCGAGATCGAGCCAAACCGCTGAAGATCGGACATCTTCAGCTTGTCCTTCTTGAACTTTCGGATGGTCAGTGTCGGACCATCGATCGCCAGCGGGGGTGCAATCACGTTGACACGGCTGCCGTCGGGCAGGCGCGCGTCGCATATCGGCGAGGATTCATCAACGCGCCGGCCCACCTGGCTCACGATGCGTTGGCAGATGTTCATCAGCTGCGCGTTGTCGCGGAAACGCACATTGGTCAGCTGCACCTTGCCCGAGACTTCGATGAACACCCGGTCCGCGCCATTGACCATGATGTCGGCGATGTCATCACGAGCCAGCAGAGGTTCGAGCGGGCCATAGCCAAGAACGTCGTTGCAGATGTCCTGCAGCAACTGTTCCTGCTCGGCAATCGACATCGCCACGTTCTTGATGGCGATGATTTCACTCACGATGTCGCGGATTTCCTCCCGCGCCGAGGCCGCGTCAAGCTGCGCCAGTTGCGCGAGGTCGATCGTGTCGATCAGCGCATTGAAGATCGTGGTCTTCACTTCATAGTATTGCGACGAGCGGCTGTCGATCGTGACCGGCGGCGGCAGGTCGGCAGCGCGCGGCGGCGGTTTGGCCGCTCCGGTCTTTGCCGCAGGCGGCGGCGGTGGCGGCGCGGGCGCGCGCTGCGCAGTTTCGACACCGGTTGCTGATCGCTTGCCGAACATGGAACGTTACGCTCTCTTGCGCCGCAGGAAGTCGAGGCTGATTCCGCGCGCGGGCTTTGCATCGGTGCGCGGCGCCCGACCGGTCAGCACCTGTCCAAGGTCTCGGAACAATTGCGCCGGCCGGGACTGCGCGTTCAGCTCGGCAAGCGCCTGCCCGTTGTTGTTGGCAGTGGCGAAGATCTGCGGATCGAACGGCATGACAACTGACGGATCGCATCCCATGGCGTTCGCGAAGTCTTTGACAGGGATTTCCGGCCGCTTGGGCACCCCGACCTGG
>DAISVV010000302.1:0-2739 GCA_036840015.1 Micropepsaceae bacterium | reverse complement strand
GACCCACGCCAGCGCCACGTGCCGCTCGGTCGCGGGCTAGGCGGCAACCGACGTGATCATGCCAGCACTGCCGCCCTTGCCAATCAGCTCGCCGCGCGCAAGCGGCCGCAGGCTCGACAGTTGCACGAGACGGCTGCCACAGCCCCGGCGTCGCTGCGCCAGCGCCTCGGAGCCGTTGAAGCGTCTCAGCGGATCAGGCTCGACACCCAGGTCCTGGGGGGTCCTGAGATCCTGGGCCCGCATGGCAAGGGGCGACGGCGACCAGTCCGTGCCCGCCAGCGGCTGTGCGGCCTCGATGCGCGCATGTTCGAGGACCCGCGCACCCACAGGCTGAACCCCGAAGCCGGCCCCCACGCGCATGAGCCTGTCCCACACGACGGCTGCGCCGGCGGCATCCATCCAAAGCTCGAAACCTTCCGCGGCCCTGAGCAACAGGACCTGGCTTTGCCGCCAGCCTGATCCGCGCACCGCAGGCTCTGCCTCGCGGCTGGCGCGCTCGGGCACCCCGAGGAAGCCTGCAAGCTCGAGGATCGCCTCTGCATAGGGGCCGCGCAACCCGATGCCGCCACGCTGGCCCGTTCTGTCCGACACCCGCACGTTGAAGCCGAGCGCACCATCGGCAAACCACGCATGGTCGCACACGACCGACGTCAGCTCGAAGCAGCCCTCGTCGAGCCGTGCGAGCAGGCCCTCGCCCCGAACCCAGCCGCTGTCGTCGCACCACACCACGCGGGCGGTCTGCCCCAGGCCGATCAGAGCGGCGTCATGGGTCGTGGCAAAGCCAAGGAAGCCGGCTGCATCCGGTCCATCGAAACGCAGGCAGTGGCGGGCCGAGATGTCCGCGATGCCGGCGCGCGCAACCAGCGCCTCGCACTCCTCGCGCTCGCTCGAATACACAAGCGGCACGGCAAAGCTGCAGACGCGGGTCCACGTGTCGCTGGCGCATAGCGCGGATGTTCGTGCGTGAAGCGCCGTCTTCAGGATCACGCGGCCGGACACGTCGCTCATGCGCCCCCCTGCATGATCCGCAGGACGGCTTCTGCCGCAAGCCGGCCGCCGGTTGCCGTCACCCCGCCACCCGGATGCGTTCCAGCCCCGCACAGATGCAGGCCGGGAACAACAGGCAGCGGCGCACCCGCCCAATACGCCGGTCGCAGCACGCCAAGCTGGTCGGGCGACAGGTCACCGCCATGCCAGTGGCAGCCCGCCCCGCCGCCGATCTGAGCGAGGTCCACCGGCAGGTAGACATCCACCGCCGCAATGAGGTCCGGCAGGTCGGGGGCAAACTGCCTCAACCGGTTCAGCACGACCGAGACCAGGCCCGTGCGCGCCTGCTCGCGGTCCGCTGCGCCGAACTGCGCGGGGACATACGTCGCATTGACCGACATGACGTGGCATCCCGTGCGCGCAAGGCTTGCATCATGGACCGAGGGTATCGTGACCTCCAGCGCAAGCTCCGCAGGCACCTGCCCCTGCTCGAAGGCGGCATGGGCCCGCGCCA
Organism: Micropepsaceae bacterium; assembly: GCA_036840015.1. Taxonomy (GTDB): domain Bacteria; phylum Pseudomonadota; class Alphaproteobacteria; order Micropepsales; family Micropepsaceae; genus SZUA-430. Next base: position 1,238 of record DAISVV010000302.1, on the reverse strand, counting down.
GCTCATTGATCGACAGGCACACAAGCAGCCGGTCCTTCAGATAGCGCTTGTCCAGGTTCTTGAACGTGGGCAGCCCGTTCAGGGCGAAGTTCACCTTCGCGACTGCCCCCTCCATGCGATAGCCCTGCAACTGCTTCTTGAAGCCGAGCGGCAGGTCCCGCTCTGCGCCCATCCGCAGGTAGGTCTGGGCCGGTGACAGGCTCGAGACCACATGCGGGGCATAGACGGCGTCGCCATTGGCGAGGTGCACGCCGGCAATCCGGCCGCCCTCGAACAGGAATTGCTCGGCCCGCGCACCAAGCCGGATGCGCACGCCGGCGGCGTCGGCTGCCTTTTGCAGAACCGAGACGAGCGCGCCGGCTCCACCGACGGGATGCACGAGCCCGGTCGTGTTGTGCGGCTCGAAGGCCCGGCGCAGGATGGCAAGCAACGCGGTGCCAGCCGCAGCCGGTGACAGCGCATTGCCGATCAGCGCATCGAGCGCGATCGCGCCCTTGAGAAGCGGCGTGGAGAAATTGCGGTCGAGGAGTTCGCCGATCGACAGGTCAAGCTGCGCAGCCACCTGAGCATCCAGGCCCGGCTGCCGCGGTCGTCCCCCGAGGATCGATGCCCGGCCTGTCTCGTTACCTTGTGCCGGCGCTGCCGCCTGCTGCGTCCAGACATGAAGCTGCTGTGCTGCCCGGCGCAGGCCGGTCGCGTGAGCCGGCCAGGCCTTCGCATCGGCCGCGTCATGGGCCATGAGGGACTGCGCCGTGTGGCGCAGGTCCTCGCCGAGGATGATGTGTCGCCCGTCCGGCGCAAGGGCGACGGCACCCGCCTGCCGGGCCGAAAACTGCAGCCCCAGCTTTGCCAGGCGCAGCGACTTCATCACATCGGCATCCAGCGGACCGACGAGGTGGGCGATCGTCGAGACGCGGAACCCCGGCGCGATGTCGTCCGTTCGGCACATGCCCCCGAGGCGATCCTGCGCTTCGACGACGATGACACGCTTGCGCGCCTGAGCCAGCAGGACAGCGCACACAAGCCCGTTCACGCCACCACCGATGACGATGACATCGTAGTCCTGGCCGGGAGCCGCAGCAGCCATCGGCGTTCACCCGCGGCCGAACGGACGCACCAAGCGCCTGCGAAATGCTGAGCCCCGCACGCCCTGTGCCCGCCGAAAGGCTCGCACCCACAAGCCAGCGGCCCTTGCAGGGCTTCCAGACGCCGTCATGCGCGACATCGGGCAGGGCCTG
>DAISVV010000301.1:0-2772 GCA_036840015.1 Micropepsaceae bacterium | reverse complement strand
GCCTCCTGGACATCGCGGGCCGCCAGCGAGCGGCGCGATCGCGTCGAGATGATCCGGCGCTTCTCAACCCAGATCCTGACCGAGATCATGTCCTCCGGGTCCGCACCAGGGTTGAGGTTGATCCCGCGCATGACGACGATCATGCCCGCACCATGGGTGGTCATGCGCGGCCGCGTGTCCGACGCCAGCAGCGCATCCACCACGATCGGGTCAAGCCCGGCGTCATGGCGAACATAATGGTCGGCTTCGTCAGCACGCCGGTTCAGGTGGACCCACAGTACGCCCGCTTCGGGTGTCCAGTGCTTGATTTCCGGCCACTCCACCTCGCGTGCGCCACCTTTGCCGTCAAGAAGAAGCCCGCTGATCAGCCCGTCATGCTCGAATTGGTCTTGTGAAACGTCTGCCATCGAAGGCCTCGCCTCGTCGCTTGCAGGTTGGAACCCGATGTCGGACACTGGCGCATGGAACCGGGAGGCCCCGCCATGACGACCGTGCTTCTGACTCACTCCGCCTGCTTGTACCACGAAACACCATCCGGCCATCCCGAGAGCAGCGATCGCCTGCGCGCCGTGCTGCGCGCCCTCGAGGACGAGGCGTTCCAGTATCTTGTGCGCGAGGAAGCGCCCCGCGCGGCCCGCGACGAGCTCGCCCGTGTCCACCCCTCCTACTTCATCGACGCAGTCCTCAAGGCCGTCCCCGAAAAAGGGTTCGCCTCTCTCGATCCCGACACGCATGTCTCGCCCGGCTCCGGGGAAGCGGCCCTGCGCGCAGCCGGCGCTGTGGTGACGGCCGTCGACCGTGTCATGTCGGGCGCAGCCCGCAACGCGTTCTGCGCGGTCCGGCCACCGGGCCATCATGCTGAACCGACCCGCGCCATGGGCTTCTGCCTGTTCAACAATGTCGCCGTGGGCGCCCTTCATGCGCGCGAGAAGCATGGCCTCGGTCGCATCGCTGTCGTGGACTTCGACGTCCATCACGGCAACGGCACGCAGGCCATGTTCGAGGAAGACGAGAACCTCTTTTTCGCCTCAAGCCACCAGATGCCGCTCTATCCGGGCACCGGCAGGCCCAGCGAACGCGGACGCGCCAACAACATCGTCAATGCGGCCCTCGACCCCGGCGCCGGCAGCCACGAGTTCCGACAGGCCTGGGACAATACCGTCCTCCCGGCCCTCGACGCATTCCGCCCGGAATTCATCCTGGTCTCTGCCGGCTTCGACGCTCACCGCCGCGCCCCGCTGGCCAACATGAACCTGACCGAGCAGGACTATGCCTGGGTGACCGAGAGACTATGCGCTATCGCGAAGACACATTGTGCCGGTCGCCTCGTCTCGACGCTCGAGGGCGGTTACGACCTGAACGCGCTTGCCGCCTCGGCGGCCGCGCACGTCAAGGCGCTGATGGCGGCTTGAAGCCGGTCTTGTCTAGGCCACACGGGCGATGAAACGCCTGAGGTTGTCAACGACTTGGGCGCGATTGGTCTCGTTCAGCATCTCGTGGCGTCCACCCGGATAGAAGTCGTGGGTGACATCCCGAACGCCTGCGTCTCGATAGCGCTGCACGAGCGGCATCAGCGCGGTGAGGCCTGCATTCAGCGGATCGCGATCACCGGCAAACAGATAGATCGGCAGGTCCGGCCGGATCGCCTTCAGCGCATCGGGCGCGAAAAGCGGCTGCGCGGCCACAAACAGGCTCATCATCGAGGCCTCGTTCATCGAGAATCCGCACAGGGGATCAGCGATGTACTTGTCGACTTCCGCCGCGTCCCGGCTCAGCCAGTCAAAGGGCGTGCGCGCGGGTTCGAACGGCTTGTTGAACGCCTCCAGCGCATTGCCCGACGGATCCGGCGGCGGCAGCATGTCGAGCGCCGCCGAGCCCGAGAGGACGGCTGCATCGATCAGGCCGCTGTGCTGCAGCAGGTAGATCTGCAAGGCAAAGGATCCCATGGAATGGCCCAGGAGCACCAGCTTCGCACCCGGGTTCTCGCGCCGAGCCAGCCGGCTGAGCACGGCCATGTCATCGACGACGCCCGCAAATCCGCCCGGTCCGAAATCGCCAAGCGTGGTGGCCGTTCGTCCATGTCCGCGATGGTCATTGGCATAGATCGAAACTCCGGCTGCCCGCAGGGGCGCAAGCGGCGCTGCATAGCGCAGCGCATGCTCGCCCATGCCATGGGAAATCTGCAGCACGACCTTTGCGGGCCCCTGTGCATCCTGGCGCCAGGCACTGATCCGGGTTCCGTCGGAGGCATCGAAGGTGAAGGATTGTTCGCTCATGGCGGCACACTAGGCCGCCCGCCCGCGCGCGGCAACGGGGCTCTGGGATCGGGCAGGGCGAAGGCGGGCGTCAGAGCTTGCGATGAAACCCGGCCCGGCGCAGCAGCGCGACCCAGCTCTCCACATCCGAGAAGTCAAGCGTGTTGCGCTGCGCCTCCCGCAGTTGCCGCATGAGCAGCAGGTAGGTCAGCGCCCCGACCAGCGCGCCCGACAGGTGCGCTCCATGCCCGATCGGCAGGCCGCCGCCACCGGCCTGCGCGGTCAGGCCCACGATGTCGAGCCCGACAAAGACGAGCGCACCGACGATCGCCGGCATCGGAATGATCCCGAGCAGGTAAAGCCGCGCCCGCGGGATCATGAGCGAAAACAGGATCACGACGCCCGAGATCGCGCCCGATGCACCGAGCGCTGGCAGCTCCGGCTTGTCCAGCAGTATCGCCGACACTGCCGCATGCCCGATCGATGCTTCGACCGCAGCCACGAGGTAGAACTCGTC
>DAISVV010000300.1:0-2916 GCA_036840015.1 Micropepsaceae bacterium | reverse complement strand
ATCCCAAGGCATGCGTGAGCGAGCAGGACAAACGGCCACTCGGCCGGATGAGCGCGCGGCTTCGACCTGCTGCGCGCCAACTGCGCGCGCTGCCACGCCATCGATGCCGAGAGCACTTCGCCCAACGACAAGGCCCCGCCCTTCCGTGACGTGGTCAAGAAATACGATCCGGATGCGCTCGAGGAGGCCCTAGCCGAGGGCATCGTCACCGGCCACAACAACATGCCGGAATTCGCCTTCGATCCTGATGACGTGACGGCCATCATCGCCTATCTCGATACGCTCAAGTCAGACTGAACGGACCGCCCATGACACTGCTTGCACGACATGCTGCCAGGCCGGCGGCCTTCGCCCTGCTGGCCGCCCTCCTCGCCACCGCCGCCGCTGCCGCACCTGGCGAACCGGCCTCGATCTACCAGGTGCCCTTCCACGTGAGTCCGCCCTTCGTCAACATGACGCCGGACCAGCTGGGCCAGGCGGTCTCGGGCATCGTCGACTTCCCGAAGGTTCTCGACCCGCGCATCTGGACGCCGGACTTTCACATGCGCCCGGAGATCTCATCGCGCGTCATGGCCATCGTCAACCGCGAGTTCGACGCGCTGAAGCTGCGCAACAAGGCGATCTCGATCCAGGACATCGAGCTGTTCGGTTCCAACGCCTCCTATGAGTATGACGAGAAGGCCGATCTCGGCATCCACGTCTTCCTCAACACCGCCTCGAACCCGGCAGCCTACCAGGGCGACGTTCTCGACCTCGAGCATTTCATGCGCCTGCTGAACGACGTGATCGAGCTGGACCAGAAGGGCGAGGTGAGCTTCTACGGCATTCCGCTCGAAGTGGTGTTCCACGCCACGCGCCCGGCGGGCTACCGCGATTCCGATGGCATTCCGCAATATTCGGTGTGGTCGGCCGATGCCTCGCGCACCGGGCGCTGGATCAACCCGCAGTCGCCGCCGCCCGCCCCGCCGAAGGATGCCTTCGACCCCAAGGTGATCCTCGCCAAGACCAGCGACTTCATCGATCAGTACAACAACCTCGTGGCCAATTACTTCGAGGACAAGGCGAGCTTCGACTGCAGCCGCTTCGATACCTACAAGAAGGCGATCAAGGAGTATCGCAGCGAGGGCATCAGCGCCGATGGCCAGCGCTCCAACGGCAATCTCACCTACCGCCTGCTGCGCCGCCTGAACGTTAACGTGCCGGATACGGTGGCTGACCTCGAGCAGGAATGCGTCAACATCCGGGACTCGCTGTTCTGATCTCAGGGCCGGTGCGCGTTGCCCTCTTGTAAGGCTCTTCACGCAGAAGGTGGCCGCACAGGATCTTCACGCAAAGCACGCTGGGCATCCAGCACAAGGCCACGTCGAGAAACACGTAGCGGGTCGTCACCACGATCGAGGCCGCGAGCATCAGCGCAGCGGCGGGCCTTCGCAGGCTGATGGGGATCGACAGCAACAACGCGGCGCAAGCCATCATCGCGAGGTACCAGAGCAAGGCCACGGGGAGCGACTGGGGCTGCAAGACGGCCGCTGCAACGATGGTGTGGACGTGAAGACTCGCAAAGAAAAGCGGACGACGCGCCAGCCTCGACAGCATCGAATCGCTCGGCAGCGCAGGCGAATGATAGAACTGCTTGGCTGAATTCAGGCTGTTTGCGATGGCGCCACCACCCAGGTCAAAAGCCAGGAACATGACAACGACCCATTGCCACCACGACCAGTCAAGACCGGCCGCCTGCCAGGCCGTCCAGGCGCACAATGCGAGCGCGCCGAGCCACACGAGTGCCTTTTCCGATCTCGTCGCAAAGGAACCGAAGGCGATGTGCGCATTGGGGTCGCACCGCCAGTCCACGACCACGCCGCCCGGCAGTTCGAAGCACTGGCCCCATCCGGAGGTTCGTTGTTCGCCCAGCTCGCTCATGTCGAATGCTCCGGCCGTCAGATCAGCATGTGTTCACTAGTGCACATCCGCGCGCCTGAGCAAGTCACGGCGCCGTGACACGTCCGACCCTGGCGTTCGCTCAGCCTGGGCGGCCCGCCTAGTCGTCGTCCTCGGCGTCGAGCCTGGCGCTGCCGCCGGCCTTCCAGCATTCGAGGCGGTCGCACGACCAAAATCCATGCCCTGAGCGATCCGCATTGCCGGCCGGTGGTTTTCCATCTGACGCCGGGACAGGACGCCGATATCGCCGCGGCGCCCGGCGTGCTGGCGCTCGCGCCCCCCATGTCCGCGCTCATCGGCGACAAGGGATATGATGGCGACGAGTTGCGCGCCGCAATCATCAACCGTGGCGCAACCCCGGTCATTCCGAACAAATCCAACCGCATTGTGCTCCACAAGTTCAACAAGCGCGCCTACAAGGGGCGCAACGTTATCGAGCGCTGCTTCTGCCGCCTCAAGGACTTCCGCCGGATCGCAACCCGGTACGACAAGCTCGCCAGAAACTTCCTCGCCTCTGTTCACCTTGCCGCCCTCGTCGCATACTGGCTCAATTGAGTCTGGACCCTAGCGCTTCGAGAACTGGAAGCTGCGGCGGGCCTTGGGGTGGCCGTACTTCTTGCGCTCGACCATGCGGGGGTCGCGCGTGAGGAAGCCCGCCTTCTTCAGGGCCGCGCGGAGTTCGGGCTCGAAATAGGTGAGCGCACGGGCAAGCCCGTGGCGGACGGCGCCGGCCTGGCCGGACAGGCCGCCGCCGGCGACCGTGCAGTCGATGTCGAGTTCGGTGGCGCGGTTCACCGTCATCAGCGGCTGCTGGACGAGCATGCGGAGCACCGAGCGGGCGAAATAGGTCTCGATCGGCTTTCCGTTGACGGTGATCTTGCCCTTGCCGCGCTTGATCCAGACGCGCGAGGTGGCGTTCTTGCGGCAGCCGGACGATATCCGCAATCGGCCGCGGCATTCACGGTCCTGTCAGGATGC
>DAISVV010000299.1:0-2961 GCA_036840015.1 Micropepsaceae bacterium | reverse complement strand
TTCTGCGTGAAGATCTGCAGCAACAGTCCCATGTCAGGTCCGCCATCGATCAGGATCTGGTTACGCTTCAGCCGTTCCACATCCTCGCCATGCCCGGGCACCCGGCGATCAATACCCTCGAAGTAGGTTTCGATCGTCGACTGGAACGCCACGCCGGAGCGGCGCAGGCTCTCGACCGAGGCGTGGATGTCTTCCGACGACAGCGCGATGTGCTGGATGCCTTCGCCCTTGTACTCCTCGAGATACTCGGCGATCTGCGACTTGTCGTCAGAGCTTTCGTTGATCGGAATGCGGATCTTGCCGCAGGGGCTCGTCATGGCACGGCTCTTCAGGCCCGTGAGCTTTCCCTCGATATCGAAATACCTGATCTCGCGGAAATTGAAGAGCCGCTCATAGAACCCGGCCCACAGGTCCATGTTGCCGCGATAGACATTGTGCGTAACGTGGTCGATGTCGACGAGCCCTGCACCCTGGTGGCGATAACCGCGCGCGGCATCCGTGGGCACGAAGTCGATATCATAGATCGACACCGCTCCCGGCGCATAGCGATCGACGAAATAGATGACGCTCCCGCCGATGCCCTCGATCGCGGGAATGTTGAGCTCCATGGGCCCGACCTTGGCCTGGAAGGGTTTCGCCCCAAGCTCGAGCGCTCGCGCATGGGCCTTGCCCGCATCCTTCACGCGAAACGCCATGGCGCAAGCAGACGGACCATGGGCGCGGGCAAACCGCGCACCGTGGCTGTCAGGCTCTGCATTGACGATGAAGTTGACATCATTCTGGCGATAGAGGGTGACATTCTTCGACCGATGCCGCGCCACCGCCCGGAAACCCATCGTCTCGAAATAGTGACCGAGCTGGGCCGTATCCGGCGCCGTGTACTCGATGAACTCGAACCCGTCGGTACCCATGGGGTTGTCGAACAAATCAGCCATTCCGATGATCCCTTAACCATGCATGAGTGGTCAATATAGTTTCATTTGCAACTATTATCAACCCTGCAAAGCTTTTTGCCGATAATTGAATGCAGGAATTCCACACCCATCTTAACCGTCACCGTCTGGAGGGCTAACCCCTGTGGCCAGGCGGGTTGGAGGAGTAACGCAAGCGATGTCGAACATCTTCACACCCCGCACCGGCGGCAACTCGGGCAAGGGCGGACCATCCCTGCCGCCATATGTCGGCAACCTCGTAAAGGCGCCCATCATCATCCTTGGCGTCTTCGCGCTATTCATCGTCTGGTCCGGCTTCACGACGATTGACCAGGGCAATGTCGGCGTGCAGCTGCGCTTTGGCCAGGCCGTCGGCACACTCCAGCCAGGCTTCCACATCATCATCCCCTTCACGGATCGCGTCGTCGTCTTCTCGACCCGGACCAAGAAGCAGAGCTATAGCCAGGTGAACGCCTACTCGCGCGACATCCAGGCCGCAGACAACCTAGTCTCGGTGAACTACCGCGTCGACGGCGCCAAGGCGATCGAGGTCTATTCCCGCTACGGCGAGAACTTCATCGACAGCATCATCAGCCCCGTCATCTTCAAGCGGTTCAAGGAGATCTTCGGCAAGTATGACGCCCGCGAGATCGTGAACTCGCGCGACAAGCTGGGCATCGAGGTCGAGAACAACATCCGCCAGAACATGCCAGCCGGCATCATCATCGAGGGCGTGCAGATCGAGAACATCGACTTCTCGGACGCGTATGAATCGGCAATCGAGGCTGCGGCCCAGGCTGAAGCCGCGGTCCGCAAGGCCAAGCAGGAGCTCGAGCAGAAGAAGGTCGATGCCGAGAAGGTTGTGGTCCAGGCCCAGGCCGACGCCCAGGCCCGCATCGCAGCCGCCAAGGCCGAAGCCGCCGCCATCAAGCTGAAGGGCGCGGCCGAGGCATCGGCGATCCTCGCCAAGGCGAATGCCCTGCGTGAAAACCCCGGCCTCGTGGCCCTCACCGCGACCGAAAAGTGGGACGGCAAGCTCCCCACGACCTTCGTCCCCGGTTCGGCCGTGCCCTTCATTCAGGTCCCGCGCAACCAGTAGCCTGAGACCGGACGCAACCGCCTGAAAGGGGCCCGCCACGAAGGCGGGCCCTTTTGCATTGCGCGGGCGGGCATACGCGCCGTAAAACGCCTGCTGAGGAGAACACCCGCATGAAATCGTTGGCAAGCATCGCCCAGATCGCCCTGACCACGCAGAACCTGCCGACCGCCGTCGCCTTCTACAGGGACACGCTCGGGCTGAAGCTGCTCTTTGAAGTGCCGGGTATGGCCTTCTTCGACGTCGGCGGCACGCGCCTCATGCTGGGCGAGAACCGCCTCAGCGAGAAGCTGCAGAACAACACCTACATTTACTTCGACGCAGGCGACTGGCACGAGACCGAAACCGCACTCGAAGCCCGCGGCCTGAAGTTCGATCGGCCCGCCGACGTCGTGCAGCGAGCCGAAGGAAAGGAGCACGCCATCCGCTTCTTCCGCGACCCCGATGGCAACGCGCTCGCGATCATGGGTTGGCGGCCGGCAAAGGCCTAGGCCTTCGTTTTGAGAAGCACCAGCTCTTCGGCGGCCGACGGGTGCAAGGCCACCGTCGCATCGAAGTCCCGCTTCGTCGCGCGCATCTTCACGGCAATCGCCACGCACTGGATCATTTCTGCGGCCGCCTCGCCCAGGATGTGACAACCCAGTACGCGCTGGCTGTCCGCGTCGACAACGAGTTTCATGAAGACCTGGGTGTCTCGCCCCGACATCGTCGCACGCATCGGCCGGAACGCCGTCTTGTAGATGTCGACGGCATGACCCTCGGCCCGCGCAGCGTCCTCCGGCAAACCCACCACGCCGATCTCAGGCGTTCCAAAGACCGCCGTCGGAATGTCAGCATGGTCGACCGTGGTTGGATTTTTGTTGACCAGGGTCGCGGCTAGGGCCGCACCCTCGCTGATAGCGACCTGTGTCAGGGCGTCCCGGTTCGTGACAT
>DAISVV010000298.1:0-2985 GCA_036840015.1 Micropepsaceae bacterium | reverse complement strand
TTTTTGGCTTCGGGGTGGTGACCGAGCTGAGCCTGCGCCTGCTGGCGGCGAAGCCGCTGCGGAAGGAGCTTCTTCATCCGCAAGCCCTTGTCGACATTCTCGTCATCTTATCGCTTTTGCTGCCGCTCTGGGGGCAGGACCTTGCCTTCCTGCGGGTGCTGCGGATCACACGCGTGTTCACGGCCTATCGCTTCCTGAGGCAGTTGCGGGCGGATGTCACGCTGTTTCGCAACAACCCGGCAGCGCTGAATGCGGGATTGAACCTGATCGTCTTCCTGTTCCTGATGACCGCGCTGGTCTACGAGACGCAGCACCGGGTCAACGAGAAGATCCAGAACTATGGCGATGCGCTCTACTTCACCGTCACGGCACTGACGACCACAGGGTTCGGCGACATCACGCTGGTCGGTGGCTTTGGCCGGTTCCTGAGCGTGGTGATCATGATCCTGGGCGTCACCCTGTTCCTGCAACTGGCCACGGCGCTCTTCAGGGCGCGGCGGGTCCACTGGAAGTGCGGAGAGTGCGGGCTCCTGGAACACGAGGACGATGCGCTGCACTGCCGGCATTGCGGGACGGCGCTGCATCGTCCGCACAGGGGATAGAGTTGATGGCATCTGCCATTTCGACTGGCTTGAGTTTTCGTTGCAAGGCTACCGGGATCTTTCAATGACAGGCACACCGCTCCTAGCCCTTCCCACCCAACCCACCGGTACCCCGTGGCCTACGCTTGACTGGCCGCAGGGCGAGCCTCGCCTTGCCGATCGCGGAGCCTTCGAGGGGCTGGTCGATGAGGCCTTTGCGGCGAAGTCGACGCCCACGCTGGGCGAGACGCATGTCCTGCTGGTGGTGCAGGGCGGGCGCATCGTGTTCGAACGCTATGGCGAAGGCTTCAGCCCCGAGAGCACGCATCATTCGTGGTCCAAGGCCAAGAGCATCACGCATGCACTGGCCGGGCTTCTCGTGCAGGACGGCAAGCTTGATATCGAGGCGCCTGCCGATGTGCCGGAATGGGCGGGCGATGCGCGGGCGGGGATCACGCTCGACCACCTGCTGCGCATGTCAAGCGGGCTTTGCTTCGTTGAGGAATATGATCCCAACGGGCCTGCCTCGGACGTGATCGCCATGCTGTTCGGCGAGGGCAAGGAGGATGTCGCGGCCTATGCGATCTCGCGTCCTCTGGCCCATGCGCCGGGTACGTTCTGGTCTTATGCGAGCGGCACGTCGAATATCATCAGCCGGATCCTGTCGCGCAGGATCGATGCCTTCGGGCCTGATTTCGAGCGCTTCATGCGGGCGCAACTGTTCGAGCCCATGGGCATTACCTCGGCGATCCCGAAGTTCGATGCAGCCGGAACGTTCATCGGTTCGAGCTTCTGCTTCATGACGGCGCGCGACTTTGCACGCTTTGGGTTGCTCTATATGCGGGATGGCGTGTGGGAGGGCCGGCGGCTCCTGCCCGAAGGGTGGGTTGACTATGCGCGACGGCCTACATTCCAGCAGCCGGGCGTTGATGCCAACCGGTATGGCGCGCACTGGTGGCTTGACTTCGGTGGGCCGGGCTCGTTCTCGGCCAATGGCTATGACGGGCAGTTCACGGTGATCCTGCCTGACAGGGACACGATCGGCGTGCGCCATGGGGCTACGCCGTTGATGATCAAGGACAACCTCAAGGCGTGGATCGGGAAGCTGGCCGCCAGCCTCGGCTAGATCACCGTCTTGCCGATTTCGGGAGAGCATGTGTCTCTTTACCAATGCCGTTCAGGACGCATTCATGTGTGCGGCGCGCATAGTGGGCGGGGTTGAGGAGGCGTGATCATGAGGGGTTATCTGTTTCTGGCTGTCATGGCCGTGGGTTTGGTCCTTGGCGGTGCGCTGGCGGCGAAGGAAGTGCCGCAGGTGCCGCGTCCCGAGACAGTTTCCTATGGGTCCGATCGCCTGCAAGCGCTTGATTTCTGGCGTGCGCAAGCCCCTTCGGCGCCGTTGACCGTGTTCGTGCATGGCGGCGCGTGGCGGGCGGGTGACAAGAATGTCTCGTCGAAGACGCGGCAGGTGCCCTATTTCCTGTCCAAGGGGCATGCCTTCGCCTCGGTCAACTATCGTCTGGTGCCCGACGTTGGGGTGGCGCAACAGGCGGAGGATGTGGCGCGGTCGCTGAAAAACCTGGTCGATCGCGCGGAGGCCCTCGGGTTTGACCGCAAGCGCATCGTCCTGATGGGACACAGCGCCGGCGCGCATCTCGCGGCGCTTGTGGCGACGGATGGGCGCTATCTCCAGCAGGTCGGCTTGCAGCCAGAGGACATCGCAGGCGTGATCCTCCTCGACGGGGCGGGTTACGATGTGCCGCGGCAGATGGCAGTAGCAGGATCCATGATGCAGCGGACCTACAAGATGGCCTTTGGCGAGGATCCTGCGCAGCAGCGTGCCTTGTCGCCGATCGTCCACGTGGGGGCGCCGAATGCACGCGCCTTCCTGGTGCTGCACGTTCAGCGCCCGGATGCGGCGGAGCAATCACGCGCACTTGTGGATGCGCTGCGCCAGGCGGGGACGCGGGCAGAAGTGCATGGCCTGCCGGGAGAGGGCCGGTCGGGCCACAGGGAAATCAATGTGGAGCTTGGTGATCCGTCCTATGCCGGGACGGCGATTGTCCATCGTTGGCTTGGAGGTGTGCTGTGAAGGCCGTGAACTCAATCATGCTTTGCCTTCTTGCTTCTCTTGCCGTGAGTTTATCGAGCGCAGCAGTGCATGCGTCGACCAACCTGCAGCTTGAGTGGGTCACGGCTCCGGTCACGGCTCCTCGCGTCACGCAGGGTTTCTTTGACAGCCGTGCAGGCGGCGTTCGTGTCAGCTATCACGTCTACCTGCCGACGCAGTATGCAGAGCAGCCGCAGCGCCGCTTCCCGGTGGTCTACTGGCTGCACGGGTCGGGTGGTGGTGTCGGCGGCATCCCGCGACTGTCGCAGCATGTCGATGCCGCGATCGCCGCGG
>DAISVV010000297.1:0-2990 GCA_036840015.1 Micropepsaceae bacterium | reverse complement strand
GCGAGGTGCTCCCCGCCGGCTTGCGGGTTTCAGGCTTCGGAACTTCCGCCTTCATGTCCGCCACCTATTGGCGCTCCGGCGAAGCCGCAGCGAACGCAGGATGCACACGACAAGCCTCGTCGATGCGGACAAGGTTTGGGAAATCATCAACCGGCACCTTGAATCGGTAGGCATTCGCCATTTGGGGCACAAGGCAGATGTCTGCCATCGTGGGCGTGTCGCCGAAGCAGTAGCGCCCGCCCTCAGCCGAACGGCTCACCAACGCCTCGAGTGCCAGGAAACCCTTGCGGATCCAGTGCGGGTACCAGGTCGAAGCGATCTCGGCGTCACTGTGCCCCATCTTTCCCAGGAACTGGCGCGTTCCGAGATTGTTGATGGGGTGGATGTCACACGCAATGACATGCGAAAACTGCCTGACCCGCGCGCGCAGCACGGGATGGGTGGGCAGCAGCCGCGGTTCCACATGGGTTTCGTCGAGATACTCGATGATCGATAAGGACTGCGCCAGCACGCCGGCCTCAGTCTCAAGCGCGGGAATCAGCTCCTGCGGATTGACAGACCTGTACATGTCCGAGTGCTGCTGTCCTCCATCCTTGAGGAGGTCGATGTTGACCCGCTCATAGGCAATGCCCTTGAGGTTGAGCGCGATGCGCACGCGGTACGCAGCCGACGAAGAGGCATAGTCATAGAGCTTCATGTCAACTCCCGTAGCGCTGGACGCGCTGGCTGATCGCACCAAAGACGGAACTACCGTCAGGCAGTTGCATGTCAATCCGCACACTGTCGCCAAAACGCAGGAACGGCGTCACGGGCTTGCCCGCATCAAGGGTCTCGAGCATGCGCCGCTCGGCGATGCAGGCTGATCCACACGACCGGTCGGCATTCGACACCGTGCCGGATCCGATGATCGACCCGGCCTCGAGCTCGCGCGTGCGCGCGGCATGCGCAATGAGCTGGGGGAACGAAAATGTCATGTCGACGCCCGCATTCGGGCTCCCGAAACGTTGGCCATTCAGATCGACAAGCAGGGGCAGATGCACCCGTCCGTCGCGCCAGTGCGTACCAAGCTCATCCGGCGTGACCGCAACGGGCGAAAATGCCGACGCCGGTTTCGACTGAAAGAAGCCGAAGCCCTTCTCGAGTTCCTTCGGAATGAGGTTTCGCAGGCTGACATCATTGACGAGCATAAGCAGCCGTATGTGGCGGGCAGCATCGGTCGCCGACACGCCCATGGGCACATCACCGGTGACGACGGCAACCTCGCCCTCCATGTCGATGCCCCACGCCTCGTCCGCGGCAAGGATATCGTCCTCCGGCCCGATGAAGCTGTCAGATCCGCCCTGGTACATCAGCGGATCCGTCCAGAACGAGGCCGGCATCTCGGCGCCGCGGGCCTTCCGCACAAGCTCGACATGCGTGACATAGGCTGAGCCATCCGCCCACTGATAGGCGCGCGGCAGCGGCGACGCGCAGTCCTGCGCACGGAAGGAGAAGCGGCCGATAGGCGCCCCGGCATTCAGCGCACCATAAAGGTCCTGCAACTGCGGTGCGACGCGCTCCCAGTTGTCGAGGGCGTTCTGCAGTGTCGGCGCAATGCCATCGGCAGCAATGGCGTGCTTGAGGTCACGCGACACCACGATGAGGCGCCCGTCGCGACCCTGTTTCAGCGATGCAAGCTTCATTTCGCCCCCCGCCAGCTATCGGCATAGGAAACATCCTCGATGCTTTCCGCAAGACGCGTCGCATCAAGCGGAAGGCGCGTATCGATCATGACGGCCACTTCGTCAGTCTCCTTGCGCTCGGACCGGGCACCCGCTGCAAAGGCCTTGGGATGGGGACCATGCGGGAAACCGGCAGGATGGAATGTGATCATGCCCGGCTTGATGTTGTCGCGGCTGAAGAAATTGCCCGCGTGATAAAAGATCACCTCATCAAAGTCGTCGTTGCTGTGGAAGAAGGGAACCTTCAGCGCTCCCGGATCGCTTTCGATCGGTCGCGGTACGAACGTGCAGACGACGAACTTGTCAGCAAGGAACGTGGTGTGCACCGAAGGCGGCAGGTGATAGCGATGGCTCACAATGGGTCGGATGTCCCGCCAGTTCAGCTTGACGGGAACGCAATTCCCCTTCCAGCCCTGCGCATCCAGCGGATTGAAAGGATACGAGATCGTCGACACCTGCCCGCGCCGCTTGACGAGGACCTTCCAGGGCCGCTCACCCTGCTGCTCGAGGAAAGCATCGTCGATATGAGGCGTCTCGAGGATGGCCGGATCGAACTGCGCATGCTCGCCCAGCATGCCGCGATCCGGAAGCCGGTAGGCGCTATCGGTCGCCTCGATCAAGAGGATCGAGCAGCGAGACGACGGTTCGATGCGCCACATCGTCCCCCGCGGCAGGACGATGTAATCACCGTCGCGGAATGTCATGTGGCCAAAATCGCAATAGAGCGCGCCACTACCCGCATGGATGAACATGAGATCGTCGCCATCGATGTTGCGCACGAGCTCCGTCATGGGTCGCTCGACATGCCATAGCTTGAGCCGCGTGTTCGCATTGGCAAGCAGCGGCTCGATCGAGAAGGGCGACATGGCACCCTCTCCCAGCCGGTTCGTATCATAGGCATGTGGCCTGAGAGGGCCTTCGAATGACGTCCAGGCCGTCGGCATGTGCGCGTGGTACATGTGCGTGGCAGGCCCGAAGAACCCCTCGCGCCCGATCTCGCGCTCATACGTGCCATCAGGAAGGTCCGCATGCGCCTGCCGCGAGGCGCGACCCTCGACACGCGGAAAACTGATCCAGTTCTTGCTCATGCGCTGAGCACCCCGCGGCGGATCTGGTCAAGCTCGATAGACTCGAACAGCGCCTTGAAATTGCCCTCACCGAAGCCCTGGTTGCCCTTGCGCTGGATGATCTCGAAGAAGATCGGACCGATCGCATTCTGCGTGAAGATCTGCAGCAACAGTCCCATGTCAGGTCCGCCATCGATCAGGA
>DAISVV010000296.1:0-3011 GCA_036840015.1 Micropepsaceae bacterium | reverse complement strand
GCCATGTGCCCTGTCACAACCGCAATCTATCTGAGGGTTGTCGCAGAAGCTGCCCTAGCGGAACTTGCGGACGGAAAGCGGACCGAGGAGGTCGCTCCATTTTGGCGGGTCATTATGCCGGACTCCCAAATCGCCGCAAAGCTGTCTTGCGGCCCCGAGGGTGTCGAGCATTGGGCACGGCTGGACGCTTCCGAGTTGAATGAGCCGACCTGACGGCATTCATTGCGAGGCACCCGGTGCTTGGGACGGCCAGTGCACAAAAGGCCGCGCATCGTGCACATGTTAAGATTTTTGCGGCTGCGGCGTTAGGGCTTCGAGGCAGGCGCATCAATTTGAACATGCCACTGCGCATTCCAGCGATCGTGGGCATCTGTTCCACGCGATCGTGGGCGCGTGTTCCAGAGCATCGTGGGCAGCCGTTCCATGATCGTGGGCATGTGTTTCGGCCGACGTTTTCAGAAGGTCAGGGGTTGGGTTCGCGGTCAAGTTTTTTGTGGCGGGCGTTGATCTTTCGCATGCTGTCTCCGGCCAGTTCGAGTCGATGGGCGTTGTGGACGAGCCTGTCGAGGATGGCATCGGCGAGGGTCGGGTCGCCGATGACGTCGTGCCAGGTGTCGACGGGCAGCTGGCTTGTGACGATGGTGGCGGCGCGGCCATGGCGGTCCTCGAGGATTTCCAGCAGGTCACGGCGTTCGCTGGTGGCGAGGGTGGCAAGGCCCCAGTCGTCGGGGATCAGCAGGTCGGCGCGGGCGATAACCTTCAGCGTTCTGGCGTAGCGACCGTCGCCACGGGCGAGCGCCAGCGCTTCGAAGAGGCGCGGGACGCGGTGATAGAGGACGCAGCGCCCGTCCCGGCAGGCCTTCTGGCCGAGGGCGCAGGCAAGCCAGCTTTTTCCCAGGCCTGTGGCGCCTGTGATCAGCAGGTTCTCGGCACGGCCGATCCAGCCGCCATCGGCGAGGTGGGCGAAGACGGCACGGTCTATGCCGCGGGGCGTGCGCAGGTCGACATCCTCGATGCACGCGGCATGGCGCAGGGCTGCGAACTTCAGGCGTGTGGCGAGGCGGCGGCTGTCGCGCTCGGCGGCCTCGCGGTCGACGAGCAGGCCGAGGCGTTCCTCGAAGGTCATGGCATCGCAGACCGCGGTGCGGCGCTGGTCGTCGAGCGCCCTGGCCATGCCGGACAGGCCGAGGGCAATCAGACGGTCACTGGTGGGATGGGCAAGCACGGCGTAGATCTCCTTTGTTCAGTGGAAATAGCGTTGGCCGCGGATGTTGGCGTGGCGCGGGGGCTCGGCGTCGGGGGCGAGTTCAAGGAAGGCCTGGTCGAGGCCGGTCTTCAGGATGGAGCGGATCGAGCTGACTGAGCGCGCACCGATCTGTAGGCCACGTCGACAGGCGGCATCGAGGCGGGCCCGGCCATAGGTCTTCTCAAGAGAGAGGACGCCGAAGCAGGTGCGGAAGCCCTGCTCTGGGTGGGGCCTTGCCGCCATGACCGCCTCGCAAAAGGCCGCAACCGAGGGACCGGCTGCCTCGGCTGCGGCCAGCATCCGGGCCGGGGTCCATGCGGCATAACGGCGGTGCGCGCTCGGCATGTGGGCGGGGTCGGTGACATGACTGCCACGACGGCCGCAACCACGGGCATGGCTGGCTACGCGCTGGCCGCGGTGGAAGATCTCCACGGTGCGCTCGGTGGCACGCGCCTCGACCATCTCACGGATCAGGCCGAACGGCACCGAGTAGAAGAAGCCCTCGATCTCAACGTGGTAGTCGGGCGCAACGCGGGGTCGGCTCCAGCGGGCGAAGACGTAGGGTACCTCGGGCAGCGGCGATAACTCCGGGCGGTCGAGGGTGGCGAAGAGGTCGGCGCGGCTCGCCCCATAGCCGCGCATGATGCGGGTATTGATCTCGTCCAGCAGCGGCCTGATCGCGGCGTTGATCTCCTCGATGGAGAAGAAGCGGCGGTTGCGCAGGCGCGCGATGATCCAGCGCTGCGCCACCAGCACCGCCGCCTCCACCTTGGCCTTGTCTCTCGGCTTGCGCGGCCGGGCGGGCAGCACGGCGACATCGTAATGCTCGGCCATGGCGGCCATGGTGCGGTTGAGCCCCGGCTCGTGGCGGTCGGGCGCCACGATCACCGCGCGCGGGTTGTCCGGCACCACCATGCGCGGCACGCCGCCCAGGAAGGCGAACAGGTTCACCTGTGCGCCGATCCAGTCCTCCAGCGTCTCGGCAGGCCGGGCCTCGGCATAGGTGTAGCTCGATGCGCCCATCGCCGCGACAAACAGACGGGCCTCGCTCACCTCGCCGGTCAGTGGATCGACGATCTCGATCCCGTCGCCGGAGAAGTCGATGAACACCTTGTCGCCGCCGAGATGGGTCTGGCGCATGGTCGGGCGGACCCGGCCCTTCCAGGCCTCGTAGTGCTCGCAGAACCAGGCGTAGCCGTAGCCCTCAGGGTAGGCCGCGCGGTACTCTTCCCAGAGCAGCGCGCGCGTCACGCCCTTGCGGCGCAGCTCGCGGTCGACGGCACCCCAGTCCGGCACAGGCCGCTCAGGCACGCGCGAGCCGACCTGACCGGGGAAGAGCAGCAGCTCCAGCGCGTCGTCGTCGTCCAGCTCAGGCGGCAGCGGCCAAGACAGCCCTGCCGCGCGTACCCGCGACAGGTACGCGCCCACCGCCCCCTTCGATATCGACAGCGACGACGCAATCGCGCGGCTGCTCACGCCTTGGGCGTACTTCAGTCGTAGCAGGTCTCGAATACGGCGCATCGACAGTCTCTCGGTCGGCATAGGCGGCTCCCTCGTTCATCACGAGGGCCGCGTAGCCCGGCAAAACTGTCGGCCAAAACACAACCAGAACGCAGGTGCCCACCATCACGTGGAATGACTGCCCACGATCGCGTGGAATGACTGCCCACCATCCGCTGGAAACCGTGCCCACCATCACGTGGAACACGCACTTCCTGCTCTTCGCCATGGAGAGCACGCCATGATCGGATCCGGCGCTCCAGGG
>DAISVV010000295.1:0-3034 GCA_036840015.1 Micropepsaceae bacterium | reverse complement strand
AAGCCTTTGCGCGTCCTTCGACGACGGCATGGAGGGAGTAATCGGCCTCACCAAGAAAGCTGCGCCCGGAAAGCGCGATCTTCGCACCCTCCTTGATCCCGCCGAGCACGGACTTCTGTGCGGTCACGACACGGGCGAGCTGCGCGGCGTCTGCCATGAGGCTTGCCCGGCGCATGCGCACGCGGGCCAAGTTCGGATCGAAGCCGAAGAGTTCGCTGGCGATGCCCTCACGCGCCATGGAGGCCATGGTGCTTGCGCAAGCGTCTCGTCCGGAGAAGGAGAATGACAGCCAGTCCTCGTGTTCCGGCAGCGGGATGAGCTTCAGTGTTGCTTCTGCCTTGATGCCAAGCGCACCGCAATCGCCGAGGAAAAGCCCTGTCAGGTCGGGACCGTAGGAACGGAAGGCATGCCGGTGGTTGTCGGCACGCCCATGGTCCGTCCGCAGGATCGTGCCATCGGCCAGAACGACTGTGAGTGCCAGCACGCTGTCGGCCGAGCAACCATGCGTGCCGGCGCCAAAGAAGGCGTTGTTCTGCGAGAGGCCTCCGCCAATCGTTGATGAGATGCCAGATAAGGGCCCCCAGAAGGGTGTGCGCAATCCTCGTGGCTTCAGGCTGTCATGGAGCTGCTTCCATGTTGCGCCGGCCTCGACGCGGACAGTCATGTCGACGGGACTGATCTCGATCACGGCCTGCATGCGCCGCATGTCGATGAGCAGGTTTCCCTGGTCGGTCGAGGTGTAGCCAGAGGTGTACGACATGCCGCCGCCGCGCGGCAGTATTTTCGTGCGGTGGCGCGCGGCGACGGAGAGCGTGCGCGCCAGTTCCTCGGTGTTTGCGGGGCTTGCCACCAGCGCGGGGGGGGAGCCCTTCATCCAAATGTCCGCGCCCATGAGGTCGCGCAAGGCCGGGTCGGCGCTCACATGTGCGCGCCCCAGGACCTGGGCGAGTTCCTGCTGCAGGCTTTCCATCCCGGTCCTCATGCTGGCTTGGTCACGCCGAGCCACGCGGCGGCCACAAGCATGATCCAGATGCAGATCACGAGGGGCCGCGCCTGGCGCAAGGCGCGCTTGATGTCGGGGTTGGCCGCGGCGGCGTCATCCGCGGCAAGCCTGCCGAGGGCGGGACCGAGCGGCGTGATGAGCTCGCGGATGACAAGGCCTACCACAAGGGCAAGCGCCAGCAGCGCCAGCTTTGCCTTCAGGAACAGGGGTTCGGCCTGCCACGTGGCAAGGGCGAGCCCGAGGAGCAGCGCGGCGCGCAGTGCGTAGTCAATGGACCTGAGGACCGGGGAGGATGCCAGGTGCAACCGCCAGAGAAGAATCAACCACAGCAGTGCAATGCTCCAGGCGGCTGCAAGCCATGCTGTGTCGATTTCAATCCAGCCGCGGCTCGCGGCCAGCCAAAGGCCTGTCGGCAGGGTGAGCACCAGGGCGCTGCGCGGGGCCATGTCGACATGACCAAGAAGCCGGGCTGCGGCCAGGCGTACCGGGGCCGGCTGGCGGTGATCGGTCACCACGAAGGAGGCCGTGAAGGCGCCGACATCTCCGCCCAGCCAATAGACGAATACCAGCAGATGCAGGAGCGTTGCGATGGCTGCGTGGTCCATCCGAGCCTTCCCTCAGCACGCGCGTGGCGACATCAACGCCATTCGTCCTTCGTGCCCCGCCGGCGGCGGACGAGCTTCATGTGATGCTGGAAACGATCGGGCCGGTAATAGCCGTGCAGGCATTCCACGACTTTCTGGTTTGTGTCCGTCATGACGCGCCGGATCTCGAGGAGCGGTGAACCTGGTGCGATGCCGAGGGCGCGCGCGATATCGGGCGCGGCGCTGCAGGCGGCGATCCACTGTTCGGCCTCGACGGGGGCATGGCCTGCGCGTTCAAGGAGGTGGAGAAGCGGGACATCGGCGAGCTCCTCGGGCTTGTAGCTGGTCGCGATTGCGGCTGGCACGTGCGTGATCAGGTAGGAGAAGGGTTGCCCCTCGATCTTTCGCCGACGCACGGCACGCTGCACCTTGGTGCCCCTCGGCAGGTCCATCATCTGCGCAATCTCCTCGGGCGCGCGAATGATGTCGCAGGCGAGCAGTTCGACCTCGGTCCCGAGCCCCATGAGCTTGAGGCTTTCGAGCAGGTTGTCGAAATTGCCCTTCACGATGGGGGCTGCTGCGTTGAAGGTCACGACGGTGCCGCGGCCGCGGTGGCGCGTGACGAAACCGGTCGCTGCCAGTTCATTCAGGGCGCGCTTGACCGTGATCCGGGAGACGCCCATGAGCTTGACCAGTTCCAGCTCGCCAGGAAGGGTGGAGCCGGCCGGGAACACGCCGCGGCGAATGCGTTCGCGCAGTGCGAGCAGAACCTGGTGGTAGAGGGGGGTGGACGCATCCGCGCTGACGAGGTCCGGCGTCAGGCTGGCGTCCGTTTCCCGGGTGTCGTCGGCAGGGTGTGGCGCCATGGGTTCCTTCGTTTCTAGTCCTTGCTGTGGCGTCCGTCGGCAGGTCCGCCCGCGGCCAGCGCGCGGATCGATTGGGCATTTTCCCAAATCTTGCCTCCGATGGCCAGCCCGATCGACTGGGTCAGGTGCTTCACTTCGACCGACTTGAACTGCCCGTTGGTGAAGTATGGATCCTGTTGGCACAGGTCCAGTGCATCTTCGGCGCTGTCGGCGAGAACCAGCAGCAGCGAGCCGATCAGCTTTTCACCGCCCGGCTCGCGCATGGGCCCGGCGACCACGTAGCGGCGCCAGTGCCTTTCCACATGTGCAAGGTGACCGTCGAGATCGCGCGCACGCAGACGCTCGGCATCCGGCCCGTCCCAGCAGATGACGGCAAAACATGGTTTCGGCGAACGTGGCACAGTGGGTGCTTCGTCATTCATCCGGCGCGGGCCTCGACAAAATCCTTCTCGATGGGCGAGGATGGTATATCTATGTGCCCGGCTCGGAAAGCTGCCAATTTCCGGCCTTGAGGAGGGCTCCGCGGGTGACGGCGACGACCCTGGTCGAAAAGATCATAGCGCGTGCGTCGGGGTTGGCCT
>DAISVV010000294.1:0-3043 GCA_036840015.1 Micropepsaceae bacterium | reverse complement strand
CCCGCGGATGGCGGATGCCCGCCGCATAGTTCCACATGGTGCCGACATTGCGCACCTGCGCGCCCGCAGCCCCCGCCGCCTCGACGGCCATGCCATCCGCACCCGGATGCGTGCCCAGCAGGATGTCCTTCGGCAGCGCCATCCCCTCGCCGGGCCGCCAGAGCCGTCGCACCTGCTCGATCGAACCGCCAATCCCGCCGGCCGCCACGACGACCGCACCCGCCTCGGCGCGGAAGTCCTCGCCCGTATCGGTCAGGCCGCTGCAACCGGCGATGCGCCCCGCATGCCGGTCGAAGCGCGTCACGCGGTGCCCGCAATGAATGCTGGCGAGGTTCGCCCGCGGATGGGCCCGCAGCCTCTTGATCAGCGTCGTGATCAGATGATGGCTCGTGCCCCAGGTCAGGTGGAAGCGCGGTACCGAATTGCCAGCCACCCTGTCGCCCCGCTCGACCCACATGACAACCGGAAGCCAGCGTATGCCAAAGACATGCAGGTAATCGCGCACGTCCGGCGTAGCCCGCTCGACAAGGTGCTTCGACCAGAGTTGCGGCCAGATCGACCCGCCCGGAAACTCGGCAAAGCTGCGCCAGTCAGCCAGTGCCTGCTCCGGCGTATCCTTGATCTTCATGCGCCGCTGTTCGGGACTGTCGACGAAAAACATCCCGCCGAAGGCCTCGAGCGCCGAGCCCCCCAGCCGCTCCGGCCCCTCGCGCTCGAACAGGGCGACAGACTTGCCCATGTCCAGAAGCTGCAGCGCGCACACGACCCCGGCAATGCCGCCGCCCACGATCGCCACATCGCTCTGGTAGGACCTTGCCACCGATCGCCTCAGCCGCTGCTTCGCTGCCTGAATCTACCAATCGGCCCTTGCCAATCTCAACGGTTCTTTTCAAGGTACAAACCGGCACGCAAACGGGCACCCGACGGGAGACTGGCATGAACCTCGCAAAACCAATTGGCATCTGCCTGATGGCCATCCTCCTGCTGGCGGCCTGCGCAACCAGCCCCGACATGGCCACGCCACCCCGGGACAAGGCCCTCCACCAGCTCTTCGAGGACAGCGACGAGGCAAGCCTGCGCCTCAACCCGATCGGCGCGCTCTACCGCAACGACCCGCGCTACGCCGCCGAATTCGGCGACTACATCACCGACGACTACATCACAGCCCTCGTGCGCCAGGCCGACGATGAGGCCCGGCGCCTGTCCGCGATCGACCGCACATCGCTCTCCCCCCAGGACCGCATCGCCTACGACGTCTTCGCCTATCAGAACAGGATGTCACGCGAGGGCCTGCAGCCGGGCATTGTCGCGCTCAATGTCGTCAGGCCGATCAACCATTTCAGTGGCCTGCACACGCAAGTGCCCGACATCAACTCCGGCAAGTCCGCCGCCCCCTACGTGACGGTCCAGGATTACGAGAACGGCCTCAAGCGCATGGACGGCTTCGCCACCTACCTCGACCGCACGATCGACCGCATGAAGCAGGGCGTGAAGTCGGGCGTGGTTGAAACCAGGCTGACCACGAGGCAGATGATCGTCCAGTTCAACGACCTGATCGCGCAAGGTGTCGAGAAGTCACCCTTCTGGGGGCCCATCGCCAGCATGCCGAAGGAATTCGCCGAGGCCGATCGCACCCGCCTCGCCTCTAATTACAGGGACATGATAAAGAACCGGATCATCCCGGCCTACACACGCGTACGCGACTACCTGAAAACGTCCTACCTCCCGAAGGCCCGCAGCGGCGTCGGCCTCGTCCACATGAAGGGCGGCAAGACCCTCTACGACTTCCTCGTGCGCGAGCAGACGACCACCTCCATGACCGCCGACGAGATCCACGCCATCGGCCTCAAGGAAGTCGCCCGCATCAGGCGCGAGATGGACGAGATCCGCCGCACTGTCGCCTTCAAGGGCAACCTGCAGGCCTTCTTCACGCACCTGCGCAACGCGAAGGAATTCGAGCCCGCCTCACGCGAAGACCTCAAGGCCCGCTACGACCAGATCGCCGCCCGCGTCGAGGCCGTCATCCGCAACGAATACACCCTTCTGCCCAAGACCCCGCTCGAGCTGCGTCCTGTCCCCGATTATCTCGAGCAGAGCCAGGCGGCCGGCTACTACAACCCGGGCGCCCCCGACGCGAGCCGCCCGGGCATCTTCTACTTCAACACCTACGACCTGCCCTCGCGCAAGGTCTGGGGCATGGAGACCCTCTATCTGCACGAGGCCGTGCCCGGCCACCATTTCCAGATCAGCCTCGCGCAGGAGAACACGGGCCTGCCGAACTTCATGCGCTTCGGCGGCAATACCGCCTATGTTGAGGGCTGGGCGCTCTACGCCGAATGGACCGGCCGCACGCTCGGCATGTTCAAGGATCCCTACCAGCTCTTCGGCCACCTGAACGACGAGCAGCTCCGCGCGCTGCGCCTTGTCGTCGACACCGGCATCCACGCCAAGGGCTGGTCACGCGAACGCGCGATCCGCTTCATGCTCGACAACTCGGCGCTCAGCCAGACCGAAACCGTCCAGGAGGTTGACCGCTATATCGCGATCCCGGGCCAGGCGCTGGGCTACAAGGTCGGCCAGATCACGATCCAGCGCCTGCGCGCCGAAGCCGAAGCCGCATTAGGCCCCCGCTTCGACATCCGCGCCTTCCACGCCGAAATCCTGAACACCGGCGCCCTGCCCATGGAAGTCCTCGAAGCCAAGATCCGCACCTGGATCGCATCCCGACGCGCAAGAGACGGGGCCTGACACCAATTCTTTTCTCTCCCTCGCTTCGCGAGGGAGTACGTTTGCAGCGCCGTCAGGCGCTGCAAAGGGGAGGGAGTTTGGTTGGGCTGGGTGCCCGTCGGCAAGGAACTCCTCCGTCTGCCCGGCGCTTGCGCGCCGTGCATCCACCTCCTCACTGCGTGAGGAGGAGAAGTGGCAATGCGAAATGGTGTCAGATCCCGTTTCCCACCGAATGTCAGAGCCCGGGACCCCGCTTGCGGTCCCAGCACCAACTCTCACCTCAACGCCTTCGTGTCTCCGTGTCTTCGTGCGAGGC
>DAISVV010000293.1:0-3046 GCA_036840015.1 Micropepsaceae bacterium | reverse complement strand
GGGGGCGCGCCCTACGTCGTGTGCTCGGGCGGGGAGCCCCTGCTCCAGCTCGATGCCGCGCTGATCGACGCGATGCATGCGGAAGGCTTTGAGATCGCGGTCGAGACCAATGGTACGATCGCGGCGCCTGCCGGGATCGACTGGATCTGTGTCAGCCCCAAGGCCGGGACCGTGCTGGTTCAGGACCATGGGCAGGAGCTCAAGCTCGTCTATCCGCAGCCGGGCGCGTTGCCGGAGCGCTTCGAGGGGCTTGAATTCGAGCATTTCCTTCTGCAACCGCTATGGGGCGCCCACACGCAGGAAAACATGCGTGCGGCGGCGCGCTATTGCATGGAACATCCGCGCTGGCGGCTCAGCGTGCAGACCCACAAGTGGATTGGCATACCGTGATCTCGATAACCAAGGACTTCCGCTTCGATGCGGCCCACTACCTGCCGACGGCACCGAAGGGACATCCCAATTCGCGGATGCATGGGCATTCGTTTGTCGTGGCGGTGACGCTGGAGGGTGTGCCGGGTGCGCAGTCGGGGCTCATCCGCGATTTTGCCGAGATCGATGCGGCGGTGGCGGGGGTGCGCGAGAGGCTCGACCATCATGTGCTGAACGAGATCGAGGGGCTGGCGCTGCCGACGCTCGAACGCCTTGCAGCGTGGATCTTTGGGGCACTGTCACCGAAACTGCCCGAGCTTGTGTCTGTTACCGTGCGACGTGACTCGCTGGGCGAGTCCTGCACTTTCCGGAGGCCGTGATGACCAAGGCGAAAGACCTGACCCAGCTTGGCCATGTGTCGAAGCTGCCGGCATCGCCGGACGAGGCGGTGCTCGAGCGCGTTGCGAACCCGCATGCGGGCAGCGACTACCTTATCCGCTTCGCGGTGCCGGAGTTCACCTCGCTCTGCCCCGTCACGGGCCAGCCGGACTTTGCGCACCTGGTCATCGACTATGCGCCGGGCAAGTGGATCGTGGAGTCGAAGTCGCTGAAGCTTTACCTCGGCAGTTTCCGCAACCATGCCGGATTCCACGAGGACTGCACGGTGGGTGTCGGCAAGCGGATCGTTGCGGAGATCGCGCCCAAGTGGCTGCGGATCGGGGGCTACTGGTATCCGCGCGGGGGCATTCCCATCGATGTGTTCTGGCAGACGGGGAAGCTGCCGTCGGGGCTGTGGGTGCCCGAGCAGGGCGTGGCGCCCTATCGGGGGCGGGGCTAGGTTTTCCGCCCTGCGGCAATTTGTTCTCTTTTTGTTTTCGGCGATTTCGGCGATGTTCGGCGCTGCAGATCGATAGCGTCGGACTCTGTCCCGAGGTGGTTTCACCCTCTCAGAACGCTATCGGGCTCTTTTTCCCAGCAGATTTCTTCCCCAACAGCCTTGCGCAGTCCCGGTGACGGAAACAGTCCGTCAGGTGGTCATTGACCATGCCGACGGCCTGCGCGAAGGCGTAGACAATCGTCGGACCACAGAAATTGAATCCTTTTCGCTTGAGCTCTTTCGATAGCGCTTCGCTCATGGGCGTTGCCGCCGGTACATCGCGCATTGACTGCCAGCTGTTCTGCAGCGGGCGACCATCGACAAATTTCCAGACGAAGTCGCGGAAGCCGCCGTCGTGGGTCTCCATGATCTGTTCCCAGGCGCGGGCGCCGCGGATGGCGGCCTCAATCTTGCCGCGGTGGCGGATGATGCCTTCATCCTTCAGCAGGCGCAGTATCTTCGCTTCATTGTAGCGGGCGATGCGCGTGGGGTCGAAGTCGTCGAAGGCCTTCCGGAAATTCTCGCGCTTGCGCAGGATCGTGATCCAGCTCAGGCCGGCCTGGAAGCCGTCGAGGACCAGTTTCTCGTAGAGGGCGCGGTCGTCGTGCTCGGGGACGCCCCACTCCGTGTCGTGATAGGCGACGTAGAGCGGGTCGGTGCCGGGCCAGGGGCAGCGCGTACGCTCAGACATGAGGCGCTGCCGCTGGCAGGACCAGCGGATAATGCGGCCGTCCGACATGAACGACCTCGCCCGTTGCCGCTGTGAGTGCCTGCGTCTCGCCCAGCCGGTCGAGGCGCAGCATCGCCAGTCCGATGAGGCCCTGCGCGCCCAGCATTTCGCCGACTTCGGTGTCGTCCCGCTTCAGCGGGGTGCCGTGGGGCGGCAGCGGCGTGGATGCCGCCACGGGCAGGATGCGCTTGCGCGCTGTTGCGCGGTGCTTCATGCGGGCGGTGAGTTCCTGCCCCACATAGCAGCCCTTGTTGAAATCGACGCCGTTCAGTTCCTCGAAATTGCAGTCGAGGGGGAAGAAGGTCTCGGGCCTGAGGTCGAGGATGCTGTCGGGCACGCCGCACTCGATGCGGTGGCGGTCGTAGGTCGCGTGGGGCTCCTGCTCCATCCCCGGCGCTGCGATGGTGCCGGGCTCGACGATCCAGCGCCAGCCGAGCGCGGCGAGGCGGGGATCGGGGCCTGCAGCCATGATCCTGGTGTCCGGCGGCGGGGCGTCGGGTGCAGACACGACCTCAAGGCCTGAGCCTGCCTCGGTGATCGTGACCTTCGCGCGCAGGCGGAACTTCTTGAGCCGGGCCGCGAGGTCGGGGGCTGCGCCGGCGGCGCAGTCGAGCAGGACCGCCTCGCCCGCCGACAGCAGGATGAAGTCGGCAATGATCTTGCCCTGCGCTGTCAGCAGGGCTGCGTAGAGCGGCGTGTCGCGGGACAGCCTGTCGATGTCATTGGTGATGAGGCCTTGCAGGAACGGGCGCGTGTCCGGGCCTTCCAGCTTCAGGACCGCGCGGTCCGTGAGGGCGACAAACTTGGTCATGGGGCCGATTTATTTCGGGCGCCCCTGCCAATTGCAAGCGCTTCGTGGTGGCGCGGGGCTGGTCAGTGCAGGCTTATCTCGGAGCAGTAGTAGAGATGTGAAAGCTGGCGGCGGATACCGAGGTTGTGCTGGAGCTCCTCCTCCAGCACGCCATTCGTCTGCCTCGGGATGATGCCGACCTCGCGCGTGCTGCACTGGTCCCGTGGTGCGAGGCGCGGGTCGGAGCGGCACACGCGCAAGCTAGGGCGGCCGTCATCAG
>DAISVV010000292.1:0-3061 GCA_036840015.1 Micropepsaceae bacterium | reverse complement strand
GCCTCGACGACCTCCACGGCGAGCGTACCGACCTGCGTTCGCGCGGGGGCTGGACGTCGGCCCGATGCGCAATACACCTGCCTGTGTCGCGGCGATATCCGAGCGGCGTATCGGAGGAACGCCGATGTGACGGTGTGACGGAAGGCGTAACCCTGAGCAGCCGTCGCTGCCCAGGAGCGTTCCGAGCCGCAGCTCATCGCGCCGGCGCGAGGCCGTCGTGCGCGCGCCGGCGGCTGCGGCTGCGTGAGTCCTCGCCGGCCACGAAGCTGAGTCCAAGGTTGAGTCGAAGGACCGAGGGCGAAAACTGGAAGACGCCACGATGCGGCCAGGGTCCTGGGGGCGGCGCTCGGCCCGCTGTGGGGAAGCGGCGTGAATGGCCAGGGATGGTGACGCAGCGGGTCCGCGTCACGCCGAAATCCTCGTTGCGGGCGTTCGGTCCTCGTCCAAACCGGCGCTTGCAGGGCCGCCGCCTACCCGCCAGACGCTTCGAAAAGGGCGTTTGTACTTCCTATACCCGGTTCGCGCGGTTCCTGATCCGATTTCCGACAGCGGCGTCAATCCGGCCCGTCAGCTATGACGCGTTCCGCAAGACGGCATGGGAACTGGTCGGTCGAGAGGACAACAAGACGGCGTGGCTACAGGAGCTTTACGACGCGGCCTGCAGAAGAATCTACCCTCGAGCCCTCTGACCTCGGGATTGCTCGCTGCTGGTTGCGAGACGCCGCGGGCGACGCGCTGCATGCGGTGCTGTGCGCGGCGGGTTTCAATTTGCGATGTTTGCTGCGGGCGATGGCGTGCGGCGCGATCCGCTCGATCCGCGCAAACTTTTTCGCGCCCTTTGGCGCGGCCAAAGGGGGGACGGTCTTGGCGCACCGGCGCCATGGCGGGGCTGGATCGAGGCCTCGGGCGACATGATTGTGCTGTGGGGTCGCTCATTCGGTCTGGGTCAAGCTCAAACGCTCCGGATGACGGCGCATAGTTGATCGAATCGGGATATTGCAGGGGCGACGAATGAGGGCGGCGCGCAAGCGTGCAGTTGCACGACTTGGGGATCTGGTTCGACTGGAACCGCTGGCCCGTCCGCCGGCAAGGGGGGCGATGGCCCTGGCGGTGTGCTGGAACTCGAGACCCCACAGGCGGCGCAGGCCGAGACATTCGTTCGCGGGCTGCCCCTTGTGCCAGCGGGGCTCGTTCGCTGCACGACCCACGCGTTGTTACCTCCTGGGCTGCCTGCCTGGCGGTTTGCGCAGCATAGAGCCACCAATTGACGTATTGTAGCAATTGGTCTAATATTTCTCTATGCGCCCCAAGCTGTTCGATCCCGACGCCGTCATCGCCAGTGCGCTGCCCCTGTTTTGGCGGCAGGGCTACGAAGGAACGCACATGCCCGAACTCTTGGACGCGATGGGGCTTGGCAAGGCGAGCTTCTACAACGCTTTCACCTCCAAACATGCGGTGTTCCTCAACGTCCTCGACCGCTATCTCAGCGCGGTCGATCACGTCCTGGCCAGAGCCCTTGAGGGCGTGAAGCATCGGGACGAAGCGGCTGCCAAGCTGCTCGACGCGATCTTGGCCGTAGCACGTGATCAAGAAGAAAGGACGGTCGGTTGGCGCGGCTGCCTGATCGGCAACACGGCCCTCGAGATGGGGGCGCAAGACGAAACCGTGCGCGATCGCCTCAACCAGGGCGTACGCCTGCTGCGGCGCCACTTCGCTAAGGCGCTTAGCCTCGCCGACGGCGACGGACGCGTCCTGCCGGATGGCGCTGTGTCCGCGCTTTCATTGCATGCCGTCGCCGGTATCCAGGGCATCCTGGTGCTGGCAAAGGCCGGGCTGCCCGAGGAGGAGGTCACGGCAGCGAGGCAGGCGCTCTTGTTCACGCTTCAAGCCTCCCCACAGGTCTGAACACTGGGTGAGGTGATCGCGAGCGCTTAGCCTCGCCCAGTTTTGTACCAAGCGCTCCATAAAGGAACAGCAGCCATGAAGATGCTCAACGCCTCGATCCACAGCACCCTTGACTACGCCACGGTAGTCGTCTTTGCTTCTGCGCCAACGCTACTCGGTTTCTCGGGCGCACCCGCCGTGCTGGCCTACCTGCTCGCAGCTGTTCACTTGGCAATGACCGTCCTGACCGACATGCCATTTGGCCTCGTGAAGATCATCCCCATGCGATTGCACGCATTGGTGGAAATGCTCGTCGGTCCCACGCTGATTGCTGCAGCCCTGTTGGCTCCATCGTTGGTCATGGGAGCCAAGGGGTTCTTCGTCGCGAGCGGTGTCGCGATTTGCGCCGTGTGGTTTCTCAGTGACTACGCTTCGGCGACAAAGTCCGCCTGAACGGTGGCGCTGCGTGATTGGCTCGCAGATGCGTTTATTGACCCAGCGTCTTTGCGCCTGAATGTTCAAGCTGCGTAGCGAATGGACGGATGAGCGAAGTAGCGCTGCACGCGTCGTCGCGATCGCTGTATCGCACGCAGGTGTTTTGTCGCCGTCGAGCGCAACTCGACGGCATTGCGCGGCGGTATGTCTTGATGCACCGACCGCTTGAGGTCGCCGTTGAGGTACTCGTCCGGGTTCAGTTCGGGCGAGTACGGTGGCAGGAAGAACACTTCGATCTGCTCGGATCGCTCGTCCAGCCACGCACGCACCTTCTTCGCCTTGTGGACGTTGAGGTTGTCCAGGATGAGGAACACCTTTCGCCCAGCTGGGTCGGCTCGCGCCGACTGACGAGGAAGGCGGGGTCGACCGCCCGCGCCGGGGGGCGTCGCCCCCCCCCTGCGCATGGCGAACTTCTGGCGTAATCTCAGACCCCGGCGTTCACCTGTCGAGAACCGCCATGTATCGGCATTCGTCCCGCATCCACCCGGCGCTGGTCGTGCTCCTGGCCCTTGCCGGGCTCGTCGGACACGCGTCGGGTCAGCCGGCCCCGTCGCCCTTCGCGCCCCTGGGTTCGTCTCCGGTGCCCCCGGAAAACCCCCAGACCCAGGCCAAGATCGACCTCGGCTTCGCGCTGTTCTGGGACGAGCAGCTCTCGCGCACCGGCACCGTGGCCTGCGGCACC
>DAISVV010000291.1:0-3072 GCA_036840015.1 Micropepsaceae bacterium | reverse complement strand
GATAGATGTAGGTGTTGCGGACCATGAACTCCTTGAGGATGTCGTTCTGGATGGTGCCCGACAGGAGGGCGGGCTTCACGCCCTGCTCCTCAGCCGCGACGATGTAGTTGGCCATGATCGGGATCACCGCGCCATTCATGGTCATCGAGACCGACATGCGCTCGAGGGGGATGCCGTCGAAGAGGATCTTCATGTCCTCGACGCTGTCGATGGCCACGCCGGCCTTGCCCACGTCGCCGAGTACGCGCGGGTGGTCGCTGTCATAGCCGCGGTGGGTGGCCAGGTCGAAGGCGACCGACAGGCCCATCTGGCCCGCCGCCAGGTTCTGGCGATAGAAGGCGTTCGATTCCTCGGCGGTCGAGAAGCCCGCGTACTGGCGGATGGTCCAGGGCCTGCCGGCATACATGGTCGCGCGGACGCCGCGCGTGAACGGGGCGAGACCCGGCATGGTGTCGTGGGTTGCGATCTGTTCGAGGTCGGCGGCTGTGTAGAGCGGCTTTACGGGGATGCCCTCGGGCGTCGCCCAGGTCAGGCTGTCCGCCGGCTTGCCCTTGAGTTCGGCGGCAGCGAGCTTCTGCCAGGCAGCCAGGGACGCCTGCGTAAATACAGGCATGTGTTTTGTGCCGTTTTGCTGCCAGGATGGCCAAAAACGGGGCCTTGAGTATTCGACCAAACAGGCCTTGGGTCAAATCCGGGAATGCGAATCTCCTTGGGGTTGCCGGGTGGGTGGCGCCCAACATCTTGGGCGTGAACGAATGGGAACTTGACGCGGGTGAACTGTTTGGACGGCAAATGTTCCTGTTATGTCCGGAGCCTCTCCCGGAATTGTCCACAACCTGCCGAACCTGGCATCTCCCTCTGTTCACGATTGACGAGTTGTTCCGGGCACTGAATTTCGACGTCCTGGAACCCATATTTTTTCTGCATGTTCCGTGCACGGATGAGTTGCAGCGCCGCTTTCGGGGACAGGACGCATGCAATCTCCTGACGGGTCTCGTGAATTGGGGTTGGGCCTTTGCGGCGTACCACGTATCGTGCGTGAACGAAGGCCGAATTTCCCCTCGTGGGCGATTCGGGCCCGCTTCGTTCCATAATTGATCCAAATGATCCCGTTTTTCTCCACAGGGGACGGTGGAAAGATCTGACCGCCGCTTGCCATCGCAGGGCTTCGCAAGGCAAGAGGACCGGCTGAACCTGGACACTCCCCGACATGACGATCCCGTATGGCCGCGTGACGGCCGTTCTCGGCCCCACGAATACCGGCAAGACCCACTACGCCATCGAGCGGATGGTGGCCCACCAGAGCGGCATCATCGGCCTGCCGCTGCGGCTGCTGGCGCGCGAGGTCTATGAGCGGGTCGCCGCCGTGAAGGGGCACCACTGCGTGGCGCTGATCACGGGCGAGGAAAAGATCGTGCCCAAGTCGCCCACGCACTGGGTGGCGACGGTGGAGTCGATGCCAATGGACGTGGGGGCCGAGTTTGTTGCGGTGGACGAGATCCAGCTCGCACAGGACCCCGATCGCGGCCATGTGTTCACGGACCGGCTCCTGAACGCGCGGGGCCGCTCGGAGACGATCTTCCTTGGCTCGGACACGATGCGCCCGCTGCTGCAGAAGTTGCTGCCGGGCGTGCAGTTCATCTCGCGCCCGCGCTTTTCCGACCTTGCCTATACCGGCGCGCGCAAGCTGACCCGCCTGCCCCGCCGATCTGCCATCGTCGGGTTCTCGGCGGATGCGGTCTATTCGATTGCAGAGCTGGTGCGCCGGCAGCGCGGCGGTGCTGCGGTGGTCATGGGCGCGCTGGCGGCGCGCACGCGCAATGCGCAGGTCGCGCTCTTCCAGTCGGTCGATGTCGTCTTCCTGGTGGCGAGGGACGCGATCTGCATGGGGCTCAACATGGACATCGACCATGTCGCCTTTGCCGCCACGGAGAAGTTCGACGGCGCCGTGCGGCGACCCTTGCGCGCCAACGAACT
This sequence comes from Micropepsaceae bacterium, assembly GCA_036840015.1. Taxonomy (GTDB): domain Bacteria; phylum Pseudomonadota; class Alphaproteobacteria; order Micropepsales; family Micropepsaceae; genus SZUA-430. Next base: position 1,095 of record DAISVV010000291.1, on the reverse strand, counting down.
GGCGCAGATTGCCGGACGCGCGGGACGCCACATGAATGACGGCACGTTCGGCGTCACGGCCGATGCCGAGCCGCTGGACAGCGACCTGGTCGAGGCCATCGAGAACCATCGCTTCGATCCGGTGAAGGTCGTCCAGTGGCGCAACACGAACCTCGATTACTCGTCGCTTGCGGGGCTCGACCAGAGCCTCGACCAGCTGCCGCCGACGCGGGGGCTGAGCCGGGCGCGCGCGCAGGATGACCAGCTGGTGCTGCGGATCCTGTCGGCCGATGCGCGCGTCAAGGACAAGGCGCAGGGACCGGCCGTGCTGAAGCTGCTCTGGCAGGTCTGCCAGATCCCGGACTTCCGCAAGATCGCGGTGGAGGAACACGCGCAGCTCGTGGGCAACATCTTCGAGCACCTGATGAGCCATGAGGGCGTGCTGCCGGCGTCGTGGCTGGAAGGCCATGTCGCGCGGCTCGACAATGTCGAGGGCGAGATCGACGCGATCGCGCAGCGCATCGCGCATATCCGGACGTGGACCTATGTCGCGAACCGCGCGCAGTGGGTGGCGGATGCCGGGTTCTGGCAGGAGCGCACGCGAGCCGTCGAGGACAGGCTGTCGGATGCGCTGCACGAGAAGCTGACGCAGCGCTTTGTCGACCGGCGCACCAGTGTGCTGATGAAGCGGCTGCGTGAGGAGGAGGAGTTCGCCGCCACCATCGACGACGATGGCGAAGTGCTGGTCGAAGGCGAGTATGTCGGCAAGCTGCAGGGCTTTTCCTTCGTCGCCGATCCCCGCGCGATCGGGATCCATGGCAAGGCGCTGCGCTCGGCGGCGCTGAAGGGGCTTGCGGGCGAGATCGCATCGCGGGCGCATGCGCTGGCCAGCGCGCCGGACTCGGCCATCACCGTGTCAGAGCATGGAAGGCTGTGGTGGAACGGCAGCATCGTGGCGCGCCTGCGAAAGGGGCATGAGCCGCTGAAGCCGCGGATCGAACTGCTGGCCGACGACCTTCTCTCGACGGCTGCGCGCGAGCGCGCGACAGAGCGGCTCGAGGAGTGGCTTGCGCTCCACATCACGCGGGTGCTGGCGCCGCTGGTCACGCTGCAGGC
>DAISVV010000290.1:0-3112 GCA_036840015.1 Micropepsaceae bacterium | reverse complement strand
CCGCGCGCCGGGTCTGTGGCGCCTGGCAGCTGTGCGCCTTGACGCGAGCGAAGTCGCTGGCGTCGTGGCGCTCGGGGAGTTGCGACGAAGGTTCGCCCCAGGCGCGGTTGACCATGCGGCCGCGCTGGATGGCGGGGCGCGCGGCGAGCTGGTCGGCCCAGCGGATCACGTTGCGGTATTCGTGGACCGAGAGGAATTCGCCCGCTTCGTAGAGGACGCCCTTCACCATTGCGCCGTACCAGGGCCAGATCGCCATGTCGGCGATCGAGTATTCCTTGCCGGCCACGTATTCGTTCTTCGCGAGGTGCTGGTCGAGCACGTCGAGCTGGCGCTTGGTCTCCATCGCGTAGCGGTCGATCGCGTATTCGATCTTGACGGGCGCATAGGCGTAGAAGTGGCCGAAGCCGCCGCCCAGGAAGGGCGCAGACCCCATCTGCCAGAAGAGCCAGGACAGGCACTCGGCGCGTGCGGGGAGTTCCCTGGGCATGAAGGCGCCGCCGAACTTCTCGGAGAGATAGACGAGGATCGCGCCGGACTCGAAGACGCGGGTCGGGGTGGGCGTGCTGCGGTCGAGGAGGGCGGGGATCTTGGAGTTGGGGTTCACGGCCACGAAGCCCGAGCCGAATTGCTGGCCGTCGCTGATGTTGATCAGCCAGGCGTCATATTCCGCTTCCTTGTGGCCGAGTGCGAGGAGTTCCTCGAGCATCACGGTCACCTTCACGCCGTTGGGTGTGGCGAGCGAGTAGAGCTGCAGCGGGTGCTTGCCGACGGGCAGTTCCTTGTCGTGCGTGGCGCCCGCGACGGGACGATTGATCTTGGAGAAGCGGCCGCCGCTCTCCTTGTTCCACGTCCAGACCTTGGGGGGCGTGTAGGGTGTGTCAGACATGGCATGTCTCCGGTTGGGTCATTGCGATTGGGGCGCATATGACCCGATCCGGGCACACCAAGACAAGAGGCTCGCGCGGCTACTCTGCTGCGCGCTTCAGGGTGGACGCGGCCTCGCTCGACGCCTTGGAGAAGTGCAGGACACCGTCATCGATGGGCGACTTGCGCATTTCCTTGATGTCGGCGAAGTAATTCTGGTTCTGGCGCCAGGGGGCCTCGGGGCCCTGCTTTGGCAGCATGGACAGCGAGCGCTGGACATAGCCCGAGGAGAAGTCGAGCCAGGGGTCCGTCTTGATGTTCGTGTCGTTGAGAACCGGTGTCGCGATCTGCACGCCCTTTTCGTCCATGTGGTTCAGGAGGCGCGTCACCCATTCGCAGATCAGGTCGGCGCGCAGGGTCCAGGAGGCGTTGGTGTAGCCGAAGACGCTGGCGAGGTTGGGGACGCCCGAGTACATGAGCCCCTTGTAGGTGAAGGTCTTGCCCCACTCGACGGGCTTGCCGTCGACCGAGACCTTCACGCCGCCGATCATCTCGAGCTGCAGGCCCGTGGCGGTGACGATCACGTCTGCTTCGAGTTCCTTGCCCGACTTCAGGCGAATGCCCTTCTCGGTGAAGGTGTCGATGTGGTCGGTGACGACGTCGGCCTTGCCTGCGCTGATGGCCTGGAAGAGGTCTGCATCGGGCACGAGGCAGAGGCGCTGATCCCACGGGTTGTAGCTGGGGGTGAAGTGGGTCTTCACGTCAAAACCCTTTGGCAGCAGGTCGGCCACGCCCTGGACGAGGCGCTCGGCTGTCTGCTGGGGCTTCTTGCGGGACAGGTTGAAGAAGAAGCGCTGGAAGAGAATGTTGCGCCAGCGCGGGATCGCGTAGGCCCAGCTTGCCGGCAGGATGCGGCGCAGCAGGTTGGCGAGCCAGTCCTTCTCGGGGCGCGAGACATAATAGGTGGGTGAGCGCTGCAGCATGGTCACGTGCGCCGCCGTGCGCGCCATGTTCGGGAGCAGCGTCACGGCGGTGGCGCCCGAACCGATGATGATCACGCGCTTGCCGTCGTAGCTGAAGCCCTCGGGCCAGTGCTGCGGGTGGATGACAGTCCCCTTGAAGCGGTCGCGGCCGGCGAAGTCGGGCGTGTAGCCTGCGCTGTAGCGGTAATAGCCGGCGCAGGAGAAGAGGAAGTTGGCCGTGTAGGTGACGCCTGTTTCCTTGCCTGCGTCGTCGCGCTTCGTGGCGTTGATCGTCCAGCGTGCCGTGGCACTGTCCCATGCGGCGCTGATGACGTTGTGGCGGAAGCGGATGTGGCGATCGACGCCGGCCTCGCGCGCGGTTTCGGTGACATATTCACGGATGGCGTCGCCTGGCGAAATCGCGCTTGGATGGGTCCAGGGCTTGAAGCGATAGCCCATGGTCAGCATGTCGGAGTCCGAGCGGATGCCGGGATAGCGGAAGAGATCCCAGGTGCCGCCGATGCGCTCGCGGTTTTCGAGGATCACGTAGGTCTTCTTCGGTGCGTAAGTGTTCAGATGCCAGCCGGCATCAACGCCTGACAGGCCTGCACCGATGATGAGGACGTCGAAATGTTCCGCGGACATGGTCTGGCACCTTCGCGTTGATTTACATAGCGTCACTATGTATACTGCCGCCAACCGCCTGTCAAACGCAGGCGTGGTCCGCCCAAAACCCGGAGATGCCACCTTGGCCCGTCGTACCGCCGAAGCCGCCGCGCAGACACGAGCCGACATCGTGGCGGCGGCGCGCGCCCTGTTTGCCGAGCACGGATTTGCGGCCACGACAACGGCTGAAGTTGCCGCTCGCGCGGGGGTGACAGTCGGCGCGCTGTTCCATCACTTCCGCGGCAAGGTCGAATTGTTCGGGGCTGTCTTCGATGAGCTCGATGCCGAAATGAACGCGTTCGCGCGGGCCCGCGCGCAGGAGGCCACGGGCGTCACGGGGTTCCTGGAGGGATATCGCGCGTTCCTCGAGTTCGCGCAGCACGCGGACTATCACCGCATCGTGCTTGTCGAGTCGCCCGTGGTGCTGGGGAGCCGTTTCCAGAAGGGGCGCGACCTGCTGCGGGGCCCTGCGAACATCATGCAGGCGGTCGAGGCGATGATCGCGCAGGGCGAGATCCCGTTGCAACCGGCAAAGCCGCTGGCGATGCTGCTGCTGGGGGCGATCATCGAAAGTGCGTTTGCCCTGGCGCGCGGCGAGGTGGGCGTCACGATGGAGGGGT
>DAISVV010000289.1:0-3112 GCA_036840015.1 Micropepsaceae bacterium | reverse complement strand
TTGTGATGCTTGTTTGTTTGGTTGCGTGTTTTGGTTTTTTTGGTTATTAGCTGCTGGTGTTTAGTGTCTTTATTTTTGTGTTTTGGTTTGTTCTGCTTGGTGTTTTTTTGTTTGTTGTCGATCTATACTGTTACCATGCTCCTTAAATTTCATGATTTTGCCTTGGCTCTTCTGTCCTGAACCGCGACAGAAGCGCGACAGCGGTTGGAGAATGCCGTCCGCGCGATTCCAGACGGCCTCATCATCATCGACGAAAATGACCGGGTTGTCGTTGCGAACCAAGCCTATCTCGACATGTTCCCCCCACTTGCACCCATCGCAAACCCGGGCACCTCACTCGAGGAAATCCTCACCAAAGGTGCCGAACTGGGCGTTTTCGGCCCTGCGTCCCAACCAGAGGCGCGTGCCGAATTCGTTGCACAGCGCCTGAACGACTATTCGCTTCCGTCGCAGCTCGATGAGGTCAGGCTTCCAGATGGCCGTTGGTTGCGCCGCATGCACACACGCACCTCGGACGGCGGTCTTATCGCGATGGCGACCGATGTCACGGCGCGACACAATCAGATCGCGGCACTGGACGCGGCGAACCTTGAACTGCGCGAGGCCGAACGTCGCTTGCGGCGTATCATCGAAGGGGCCGATGTCGGCACATGGGAGTGGGAGATTTCCACCGACGTCCTGACTGTCGGCGGAAACTGGGCAGCCATGCTCGGGCTGGACCCGGACCAACCGGGGACATTCCAACTCAGCGATTTTCTCGCCCTTGTGCATGCAGACGACGTCCCGCTCTTGCCAAGCCCCAATAACCACACCGAAGCCGACGGAGACGCCTTCAAAGAAGCCGAGTTCCGGATGCGTCACGCGGAAGGGCATTGGGTCTGGATCCTCTGCCGCTCTCGCATCACCCATTGGACAGAGGATGGCAGCCCCAAGGTCATGGCAGGCGTCCACCTAGACATATCAGACCGCAAGAAGCTGGAACGCCAGCTTCAGTCGGGCCGGGCATACCTGACCGAAGTCATGGATACGTCCATCGCCGCCCTTGCCGTCCTGAACGAGAAAGGCGAGCTGACCTATGCCAACCTGGAAGCGGAGCGCATCCTTGCACTGGAGCGTTCGGCCCTGCGCGGGCGTCGGTACAATGATCCGGAATGGCGGCTTCAGCGACTCGACGGGACTCCCCTGCCCGACGAAGAGCTTCCCTTCCGCCAAGCCGTCGCGCATGGCGGCATCGTACGGAACATCCGGTTCGCCATGCATCGCCCTGATGGAACGCGCCGCGTCCTTTCGGCCAATGCGGTCCCACTCTCCCCGGCAGATGGTGAAAGCCATGTCGTCGTATCCTTCTCGGACATCACCGAGGAACTCGCCGCAACGGCACGTCTCGAAGAGGCACGGCTGCGCGCGGAAGAGGTCAGCCGCGCCAAGTCGATCTTCCTTGCCAACATGAGCCACGAAATCCGCACGCCGCTGAACGGCGTGCTGGGCATGGCAGAGGTTCTGGACAGTATTGTCACCGAACCGGAACAGAAGCACATGGTCGCCACCATCCGGCGGTCCGGCGAAACGCTGCTTACGGTCCTGAACTCGATTCTCGACATGTCCAAGATCGAAGCCGGCAAGATGGAGCTTGAGGACGTCCCGCTCGTGCTGTCTGACCTTCTTTCACAGGTCGAGGCCCTGCACCGGATCAAGGCCGAGGAAAAGGGAATCGAGTTGCAGGTCCTGACCAGTGCGGGCGCCGACCTTCCGCGCATGGGGGACCCGCATAGGTTGACTCAGGTCCTGAACAACCTTTTGAGCAATGCCATAAAGTTCACCGAAAAAGGCCGTGTCCGGCTGAAGGTGTCCTGCCGCCCGGAAAAGCCCGTCACGATCGACGTCACCGACACGGGGGTCGGCATGACCGAACAGCAGCTGTCCCGCGTCTTCGAAAGCTTCGAACAGGCGGATGGATCGATGACCCGTCGCTTCGGCGGCACGGGGTTGGGGCTTTCCATCGTGCGCCAGCTTGTCCTGCTGATGGGTGGGATGATCACGATCAACAGCACGCCGGGCGAAGGGACGGGCGTAAGGGTCGTGCTTCCCCTTCCCGAAGCCAAGGCACCCCCGCCGCTGGTTCAGGAACCGGACAGCACCGCGAACCCCAATGTCCTAAAGGGCCGCAAGATACTGATTGCAGACGATAATTCTACGAACAGGCTGGTTCTTTCCGAAATGCTTTCCCCGATCGGGCTGAACCTGACACTGGTGGAAAATGGACAGGATGCCTTGGGCCATTGGCAGAAGGCGCTGTCGGACGGACAGCCCTTCGATCTGCTGCTTCTTGATATCACCATGCCGGTGATGGACGGTATGGGCGCGTTGTCCGAGATTCGGCGACACGAGACTGCGACCGGGCATCAACCCGTTCCGGCCATCGCCGTCACGGCGAATGCCATGCCAAATCAGGTAGCCGATTACATCATGGGCGGCTTCGACACCCACCTGTCAAAGCCCTTCAAGCGAAAGGAACTCATCCACGCGCTGCAGACTCTTCTTCGTGCATGAGGCATGTTGTCCCTTGATTCAGGACAGTGATGCACCGCAATCTTAACAAATCTTTCGTATCCGCTTTTTGACCACATTCTCGCCCACGAGTTGTGGTGACTACGGTTCAGGCGAGAAATCGCAGCGACAAGGTTGTTGGCATGAGCGCGACGTCACAGCATCAGAAATTCAGGGTACTCCTCGCCGAAGATGACGAGGTGAATCAGCAGATCGTGATGGCATTCCTCGCCTCCACTCCGCATATCGAATTGACTGTTGTGGGTGACGGGCGCAGCGCATTGGAGGCCGCATTGGGGTCGAAGTACGACCTTATGCTGTTCGATCACAACATGCCGCACATCACCGGTGACCGTGTGATCCGCTACCTGCGGTCCGGAAACTCCAGCAATGCTGCCACGCCAGTGATCCGATTCACCGCAGACGCCGACCGCGCTGACATCCGCCAGCAGGGTGGCCTGATCGACGCAACCCTTCCAAAGCCTTTGAAGGCCGACACATTTCTGAACACGATTGAAACCATTCTGAGGCGTGCATGATCTTTCCGAACGGCCGGTCGCGAGTC
>DAISVV010000288.1:0-3153 GCA_036840015.1 Micropepsaceae bacterium | reverse complement strand
GCTGACAGGCTCCTCCATCAGCGCAGTCTCCAGTTCGCTTGTGTCTCCTTCATTCCGGGCCAGATATTCGCTGTATGTGGTTGCGAGATCCGGGCTGATCGTCCTGGCTGCACGCCGGTAGGCATCCTCGATGACGGCATAATCGGCTTCTTCGAGGAAATCGTCGAACGTCATCGCGCCTCCCTTCAGATCGGCTTTCAGGCTCTGGCCTTCAACTGTCATGACCGACTTGCGGGCGGCTTCTATCTCGGGCTTGTAGCGCGCACGGATGCCGTTCAGAATCTTGTGCATCTCTGCATGCGCGTGCTTTCCCGCATCGGCCAGCAGAGCGTCCATCGCCAACTCGTGTGCAAGCGATGTCAGCCGTTTGATCGGCCGCGTATTGCGCTTGGGCAGCGTCTGTGACGGCAGTGAAAGCAGCTTGTCCCAGACACCCTCGGGGATGGCAGGATTCGGCTTCATCTCCACAGGGTTGATCAGCACGCGACGGCCGGGGAGATCGTCGCCCCCATCTCCACCCGACATTAGCGCCTTGGCAACGTCCTTGACCGAGTCCTCGTCAAAGAACGGCAGAAGGCAGTCCACCGAGTTTAAACGGTCATTGCCCGCGATGCGTCGCGCAAGCGGTGTGCGCACCATCCGCCCCAAGAGCTGCGTGATGTGCGTCTTGTCCTTGGCGGGTCGGAACGACACCATCACTTCCGCACGAGGACAGTCCCACCCGGTGCTGATGGCGTCTTTGGCGATCAGGATCCGGACCCATGTCGAATCCTGAACCCGTTCCGGCGAGACGTACGGCACGTTGTGGCGGCCGAAAGTCTGGGTCGAATGTTCGCCGAAGACATGTGCCACTGCATCTTCTGCCAACTCCGGCCACTGGGTGAAGATCGTGTCCAGCGCCTTGCCGATATCATTGTGGTCCGGCGTGTTGGGCACCTGAAGCACCATCAACGGCAGAACCGTGGCTGCGTCGCTCTGTTGCGTGCCATAGGCTGCCCACGCGGCGGAGATTTCCTTCAGTTTGTTGGTGCCGCGCCGCACCAGCACGGTGTCGAACTGCCCTACCTCCTTCGGCACGTCGAGATTGATCGTATCCTTTAAAAGGCCGGACGCCTGCACCTTGCCTGAATCCACGACGACGTTTGGAAGCGTCGCGCGCCCCTGCATGTCAGCCATGGCCGCGTTGAAGCGTTCGACCGTGGCTGAGATGCCCCAGACGACCGGGATGCCCGGCACGGAACCCGACCCGTTGATCAGCCGTTTGACGATGGTGGTCTTCTCGCCCGCGCCGGTTGCCGCGCGCATGCCGCGGTGCGCTTCGTCGAGCACGAGGTAGAGCGTCAGGGCAGGGTCATCGATCGTGTTCTGGATGGTGTCCCAGATCGTCCATGACCGACCGTCCGGCATCGGCAGCGGCAGTGCTTGCGGGTCGGCCTCCTGGTCCTGTTCCCGCCCGCGCACCAGCAGGCTCGACTTCGACAGCTTCTGCGTGTTCAGGAAGTAGATCTTGCCCGGCTCGAACGCCTCGCGCTGAAAGGTATTCTGCACCACGATCAGGTCCGAGATCGACAGCCGGTCCGACGCCTGAAGCAGGCGGTAACGGGACTGTTCGTTCAGCGAGGGATCGTCGCTGAACCAGATCACGACGGCGCCTGGGTCGGGCTCGATGTCGTAGTTGTCGTCACCGTGGAACAGCGCCTCGAACACAGCCGCCGCCATGACGGTCTTGCCCGCGCCAGTGGTCGCCGTCAGCGAGAAGGCGTGCTTGTCACCATCCTCGCGCCAGCGCTTTGACGCCTTCTTGAGGTTCACCAGAACCTTGCCGACGGCCTCCTCCTGATAGTCCTTGAGGGTAAACTTCATGGCTCAGCGGCCCATCGAAAAGCGGAAATTGGAGAGGTAGGACTCGTAGAGCCGTACCGGTTCGATGCTGTGCGGCAGCGCCCGAGCCACGGCCTGGAAGCGGCGGTCGTCATCGGTCACCACATAGGCGACCCGGAGCCCGCCTTGCGCGGCCACGGCATCGCAGAAGGCGCCTGCACGGTCCAGGTCGACCAGCAGCCCATACGTATCGGCCATAGCCCATCCGTCGGCAGGCAAGTCGTCGATCCGGCGCCCCTCCGACCCCGCCCGCATCCACAGCAAGGGGGCGATGCGCTGGAAGGCGAAGTTCGCACCGACGGCCACGTGGGACTCGTAGGTCAGCGTGAAGAATTCGGCGTTCTCCTCGAACCCCTCGGCCATCGGGAACTCATCGGTGAACTTATAGTCGCCCTGGATGTCCTTGCCCTCTGGCGTCTTGCCGGTGATGGCGGCGGCGATCCGCGGCTTCGTGATGTAGTCGCAGATGCCCCACTTTTCCCAATCCAAGTCGCCCGGACGCAGGCCCGCCTTGCGCAGGGTCGCCTGTTCGTCGGCCGCCACCTCGTTGTTGGTCACCGATATGCACTGCCGCCGCCCGCCGTCCTGGCGATTCAGCCGCATGACGGCATGGGCTGTGGTGCCGGAGCCCGAAAAGAAGTCGAGGATGGTCGCGTTTGGCTTATCCTTGACAAAGAAGCGGAGTACATCTTCGACAGCATAAAGTGACTTCGGGAACGGAAATTTTCTCTTCGGAATGAAGTATTCAAGCAAACCGGACCCATGCTCGGAGGCGTTGTGTGAAGCAATTTTCCACTGGGTGGGGGCTATGCGACTATCCTCATCCTCCTTCCGATAGGCGATCAACGAGCCATCATCAGCCCTGCCAACTAAGTCGTATCCCTCGGAAAGAGCGTCTCTGTAGGCGCCATCTGGAAGGTAATTCACAACAAAGCCATAGGCGGTTGGTCGACCGAGCCGGACCCTGCCCTGATTTATCCTCTCCTTCAGCTCGCCGGCTGATATCTGCCAACGCCCCTGCGAACCATCGCGACGGATTGGAAGGATCGCCCCCAGCCCCTCCCTTTCCGGAGCGCGGTCCTCTCCCTCGGCGATTGGCTCGCCAACCTCGACGATCTTGCGGCTACGTGGGGCGGCGTAGATCGGATAGAACATTGATGCTCTATCGGTCCTTGCGGCTTCTGACCCGCGGCGCATCATTGATGTCCACCCTGGCTCAGCACGAGACTTCTTGTCTGTTTCCTCTGATACATTTCTCTCTTTCATCTAACG
>DAISVV010000287.1:0-3156 GCA_036840015.1 Micropepsaceae bacterium | reverse complement strand
GTCATGGCAATCGGCACATCCTGCAGGCGCGGCTGCTCAAGCACCGCACGCAACAGGCAGGCCGTCACATAGCCGCCGAAGAAACCCGTCATGTTGCCATAATCCGCGCGGGTCTGGCCCTGCAGGCGACCCGGTCCAGTGGCTTCAAGGGCGGTTGCAACGTCGAGGGGATGGGGGTTGCGCAAGCACAAAGTCTCCGTTCGGACTATCTGTCATAACCGATTGCCAGTGCAGCATCGCCGCCCCGGGGCAAAAAGCCACGGCGCGGCTAACCTTACCCATTGCATCGGCACACGCCTGCGCTAGCTTGGCAACACAGAACACAAGGTCGCCCATCATGTCCTTCCTGAAACGCCTTCTCGCGAGCCACTTCCTGCGCGGCCTTGGCCTCGGCGTGGCGGTCACGGCCGCGCTCCTCATCGGCTTTGCCTTCATGTTCCGCTCGGTCCTGCCGATGCTGCTGGGCACCCCGACGCCGACCATCCCGAAGGACATCGTGGCCGAACCCTCGACCTCGACAAAGGAGTTCCACGACCGCATCCGCAAGGAACTTCCCTTCGACAACGCCCAGGACTTCGAGTTCGCCAAGCGCGGCTTCATCGCGACCCTCGACGACCCGAAGATCAAGGACGATAGCGGACGCGTCGTCTTCGACCTCGCTTCCTATGACTTCCTGAAGACAGAGGCCCCGGCCAGCGCCAACCCAAGCCTCTGGCGCCAGGCTCAGCTGCTGACGAAGCACGGTCTCTACAAGGTGGCCGACAACATCTACCAGGTCCGCGGCTTCGACGTGTCGACCGTCTCGTTCATCGACACGGGCAAGAGCTACATCGTGGTCGACCCGCTGACGACGGTCGAGGTCGCCCGCGCAGCCCTCGGCCTCGTGAAGAAGCATGTCGGCGACAAGCCCGTGAAGGCGGTTGTCTACTCCCACAGCCACGGCGACCATTTCGGCGGCGTCGGCGGCGTGACGACCGAGGAAGACGTGAAGGCCGGCCGCGTGCGCATCATCGCGCCCGACGGCTTCATGGAACATGCCATTGCCGAGAACGTGATCGCAGGCCCCGCGATGACGCGCCGCGCCCGCTTCCAGTTCGGCTCGACCCTGCCCCGTGGCCCCGAGGGCGAGATCACCTCGGGCCGCGGGCCCGGCATCTCAACCGGCAATATCTCGCTCATTGCGCCCACCGACATCATCCGCAAGACGGGCGAGGTGATCGAGATCGACGGCGTGAAGATGGTCTTCCAGGTGACGCCCGGCACGGAAGCCCCGGCCGAGATGAACTTCCATTTGCCGCAGATGCGCGCGCTGTTCATGGCCGAGAATGCGAACGCGACCATGCACAACCTGCTGCCCGCCCGTGGCGCGCTGGTGCGCAATGCCAAGGACTGGGCCGACTACCTGACACAGTCGATCCGCCTCTATGGCAACGAGACCGACGTGATGTTCGCCGCCCACGGCATCCCGCGCTTCGGCACCGAGGTCGTGCGCGACTACCTGACCAAGCACCGCGATGCCTACAAGTACCTGCACGACCAGACCGTGCGCCTCATGAACAACGGCCTGACCGCGACCGAGATCGCCGAGCAGCTCGAGCTGCCGAAGGTGCTGGCGCAGGAGTGGTACAATCGCGGCTATTACGGCACGATGAGCCATAATTCCAAGGCCATCTACCAGCGCTATATCGGCTGGTACGACGCCAATCCGGCAAACCTCCACGCGCTGCCGCCGGTCGCAGCCGCGACGCAATACGTCGAGGCCATGGGCGGCGCCGATGCCGTGATCGCGCGCGCCGACGCCGCGATCAAGGCGGGCGAGTATCGCTGGGCCGCGATGCTGCTCAACCACGTCGTCTTCGCGGACGACAGGAACCTGGCCGCACGCAAAAAGCTGGCCGATGTCTACACCGAGCTTGGCTATCGCACCGAAGCCGGCACATGGCGCAACATCTATCTCACCGGCGCGCAGGAACTGCGCCACGGCGTGGTGGACTTCGGCCTGACGCGCATGAGCCTGTCTATCGTGCGGGCGACCTCGACCACCATGATGCTCGATTTCGCCGCCGTGCGCTTCAATGCTGAGAAGGCCGAGGGCAAGGCATTTCGCGTGAACCTGGTGCTCACCGACATGAACGAGAACCACCTGATCACGGTGCAGAACGGCGTGATGATCCACGAGCAGCTGCCCGAGGATCCGACCGCCGACGCGACCGTGCGCATGAAGCGTGCCGACATGCTCGAGACCCTGCTGGCCGGCGTGCCGACGACGGTGAAGAAGGCAACCGGCGCCATCCGCGAGACGGGCAAGAGCGGCACCTACGACACGCTGGTCAGCCTGATCGACCCGGTCGCGCAGAACTTCCCCGTGGTCACGCCCTGAGGACACGATGACGACGCCGCTGATCCTTGCTACAGGCTTCGACGTCTTCCCGGGCGCGCCGGAAAACCCGACCGCCTGGGCCATCGGCGAACTGGCACGGCACAAGTGGCAGCCCGCAGCGGCGCGCCTCGAAACGGCCGTGCTGCCCGTGACCTTCGACATGTGGGAGAAGCACACAATCCCGCTCCTGCGCCGCACCCGGCCGCAAGCAGTCGTGGGCGTTCATCGCGCGCGCGGTCGGTTGCTGCAAGCCCAGTCGTGTCCTTCGGCCTAAGCGCGAAGACGTCAGGCGTCACCCTGGAATCGCCGGCACGCAACAGCGTCGCGAAGGACCGCCCGGATCTTTCAGGCCAGTGCGCGGTTGACGATTGCGTGAGCCCCTCGGGTCCGCCGTTCCATCCGTCAGGCCTGCCTCTTCCGGCGATCGCCGAAGCGCTGCGCGCGAGGGACCTGCCGATCGTCCGCTCGGACGATGCCGGTGACTATCTCTGCAACATGCTCTTCTACAATCTGATGCACACCGCGCCAGAAACCGGGATCCGGACCGCAGGCTTCATCCACGTGCCCTACCTGACGAGCCAGATCATGCGCCTGCGCGCGCAGGGCAAGGAAATCGCCCATGGCGCAAGCCTCGACGAAGACCAGTTGCTGTCCGGCATAAAGGCAATCCTGGAAACCTGCGCTACATCGCTGCGCGACCACATCGCCTGAGCTGCCTGGCACTCTCTCTATTGTTCTCCTTCTTGAAAAGATCTGCAGGCTGGCCTGAAGACTTG
>DAISVV010000286.1:0-3157 GCA_036840015.1 Micropepsaceae bacterium | reverse complement strand
AGTTCCTCGAACATGGTCCCGCCCATGGCCATGCCATGGGTATAGCGTTCGGCCTTGCGGGCAGTGTCCTCGACGAAGTGGGGCATCTTCTGCGCCAGCTGCTTGGCGAAATTGCGCAGCGTCTGGTAGGTCGACGACGAGACGACGCGCGAGAGATAGGCGCTCATGCCACCGACGGGCGGGGCAATCGACATGTCGTTGTCGTTGAGCACGATGATCAGGCGCGTGCGCGAGGCACCGGCGTTGTTCATGGCCTCGTAGGCCATGCCGGCCGACATTGCGCCGTCGCCGATCACGCATACGATGTTGCGCTTCTCGCCCTTGAGGTCGCGCGCCACGGCCATGCCGAGGCCGGCGGAGATGGATGTCGAGGAGTGTGCCGCACCGAAGGGGTCGTACTCGCTTTCGCTGCGCTTGGTAAAGCCTGAGAGACCGCCGCCCTGACGCAGGGTGCGGATGCCGTCGCGCCGGCCGGTGAGGATCTTGTGCGGATAGGCCTGGTGACCGACGTCCCAGATCAGGCGGTCGTCAGGCGTATGGAAGACGTGATGCAAGGCGACTGTCAGCTCGACCACGCCGAGGCCGGCGCCAAGGTGTCCCCCGGTGACGGACACGGCATCGATCGTCTCGAGCCGCAGCTCGTCAGCCAGCTGCCGCAACTCGTCGCGCGAGAGGTCGCGCGTGTCAGCGGGTGTCTTGACCTTGTCGAGAAGCGGGGTATTCGGCGCCATGGGACCCAAAGGATATGAGACTTCGAACCCGCGCTTTATAGAGCAGCGCCGGGTCGACGCCTACCCTTGCGGCAATTACGCGCGCCGATTAACGACAAAGTCGACAAGACCACGCAGAAGGTCGGCCTTTTCGTCAAATACGTCGAGATGCGCGGCTCCCTGGCTGGCCAGGATCTCGGCCTGCGCCCTCGCCCGTTCGGCACCCAGAACTGTGACGAACGTCGCTTTTCCGGCTTTCTCGTCTTTCCGGACGGCCTTGCCGAGAACCGCGGCGTCGCCCTCGTGGTCGAGGAGGTCGTCCACGATCTGGTAGGCCAGACCCAGGTCGTGGGCAAAGTTGGTCAATGCGTGACGCATCTGGAGAGGCGCGCGTCCCATGAGGGCACCGGCCTCGCATGCAAACGAGATCAGGGCGCCGGTCTTCAGGCGCTGCATGCGGGTGATCTGACCGATGTCGTCGAGCAGCGCCTTGCCGCCGATGTCGATCATCTGCCCGCCCACCATGCCGGCAAAGCCTGCGGCCTGCGACAGGCGCAGGACGAGGTCTGCGCGGACGTGAGGATCAGGATGCGTCTCGTGTGCGGCGAGCAGCGTGAAGGCATGGGTCAAAAGCGCGTCGCCGGCCAGGATGGCTGTCGCCTCGTCGAACTTGCGGTGCACCGTGGGCTTGCCGCGACGCATGTCGTCGTTGTCCATCGCCGGAAGGTCATCGTGGACAAGCGAATAGGCGTGCACGCATTCGACCGCCGCGGCCACGCGCGAGAGGGCCCTGCGATCGACGCCGAACTGGCGACCGGACTGGAGGACAAGGAACGCACGGATGCGCTTGCCGCCGCCGAGGGTGGCGTAGCGCATGGCCTCGATCACGCGCGCCTGGGGGCCCACGGCCTCGGGCAGATGCTCCTGAAGCACGTCCTCCATGAAGCTGGCCGTCTCGTTCAGGGCAGGCTCAACTGGCACGAGGGTCATGGCTGGTTTCCTTCCCGATCAGGACTTGGGGTCGAGCGGCGCGAGGGATGCAGCGCCGCCGGTACCGATCACGATCTTCTCGATGCGGGCCTCGGCGTCGCGCAGCTTGGCTTCGCAGTGGGCCTTGAGCGCGGTTCCCTTTTCGTAAAAGGCAATCGACTCCTCAAGCGGCACCTGGCCTTTCTCGAGCTGCTGGACGATCCCCTCGAGTTGCTGGAGGGCCTGCTCAAAGGACAACTTGGAAATGTCGTCGGCCTTTCGGTCTTCCCTGGCCATGCGCGCTCCCTCGGGCTTGCGGGTTCAAGGGGCGCTGTATAGCGGATTACCGGCGGCGCGGTCCATGTTTCCATGCCCTGGCGCAAGGGAATCCGCTGAAGAAACGGCGAGAGTGCCGGGTGTCCTGCGAGACCGCGCGCCCCATCGCTGTTGCCCCGACCCGCCCGGATGAGAGAGGATGGGGCCTTGCCGGAGGTTTTCTGCCCGATGCCGCCTGTCGTCCTTGTCGTGCTGATTCTCAACAGCATCATCTTCGGTGCCTGGCTGGCGCTGGGCCAGACCCCGGTCATGACTGACTACTTCCTCGTCAGCTGGAACGCGCTTGAGGCCGGGCGCTACCAGACACTTCTGGGCTCGGCGTTCTCGCACATCTACTTCCTGCACTTCTTCCTGAACATGTATGTGCTGGTGAGCTTCGGCTCGGTGGTCGAGCAGATCGTTGGCTCGGCACGCTTCCTGCTGTTCTACCTTGTCGCTGCGATTGTCGCGTCGTTTGGCCATGCGGCGGTTTCCGCCTTCCTGCTGGGCAAGCCCGACTTGCCCGCCCTCGGCGCATCCGGCGCCATCTCGGGCTTCGTGATCCTGTTCTCGCTCATGATCCCGCAGGCGCGCCTCTATCTGCTGGGTATCATACCGCTGCCGGCCATCGTCGGCGCGATCGTGTTCGTGAGCCTCGACATCGTGGGCCTCACGGCACAGGCCGGCGGCGGCGGCCTGCCGATTGGCCATGGCGCGCCCCTTTCGGGTGCGCTTGTCGGGGTGCTGACCTATCTTCTGCTAGCGCACCAGTTGGCAGAAGCACGGCGCCGAAGGCTCGACTTCTCGGATGTCGAGAGCTGGGTGGCCCTGATCCGCCGCGCCGGTCTCCACGAGAAGCTGTGAGACGCCGACACGTGGAGGCTGGTTGAAGCGTTGCGGCCATCGGACTAGTCTGGCGCCATGAGCGCACAACCCTTCACCTATGATGCCAGTGACGGAACCCGGATCAGCGCGTGGCGCTGGGATGCGCAGGGACCGGTCAAGGCTGTCCTGCAGGTAGCCCACGGCATGGGCGAGCATGCACTTCGCTATGAGGCGCCGCTCGCGCCGCTGCTTGCGGCCGGGATTTCAATCTATGCCAATGACCATCGTGGCCATGGACGCACGGCGACAACGCTCGGTGATTTCGGTCCCGGAGGATT
>DAISVV010000285.1:0-3174 GCA_036840015.1 Micropepsaceae bacterium | reverse complement strand
GGGCAGCTTCATCTACTACAACACCAACATTCTCAACGTCTATCGCACGTCGGACCAGACCGAAAAGCTCCAGGCCGACGCAGAGCGCGCGCTGCGCAAATATGCGAGCCAGCCCCAGCCGCGGATCACCGGTGTAAAGCTGAATGTGGCGCTCTATCCCGCCGAGACCCGTGCCGTGACCAGCGGCGAATATGTCATCGAGAACCGCACGACGGCATCGCTGGGCGAAATCCACACCAACCTGTCGGACGAACTCAGGGTCGAGAAGCTCGAGATCGACGGCGCCACGCTGTCCAAGGAGTACAAGGACTACGGCTATCGCATTTATCGTTTTGACCAGCCGATGGCCCCGGGCGAAAAGCGGAAGCTGCGCTTCAGGACCGTGTTGGAGCAGAGGGGTTTCCGGAACTCCGGCAACAACACGTCAATCCTGCACAACGGAACCTTCCTGAACAATATGTCCGTTTCGCCGATGATCGGAGCTCATCGAACGAACTTCCTGTCAGATCCCGTGGTCCGCCGGCGCCAGGGACTGCCGGCCGAACTCCGCATGCCAAAGCTTGAGGACGAGAACGCGGGCTACAATTCCTACCTGCGCCCGGATTCCGACTGGGTGGCATCCGACATCACCGTTTCGACCGTGGCGGACCAGACGCCCATCGCACCTGGATATGTTGTTTCGGATGTCACGAAGGAGGGCCGCCGCACTGTTCACTTCCGGTCTGACACGCCCATTCTGAACTTCTACTCGATCCAGTCGGCACGCTACGCCGTCAAGGCGGATCTCTGGAACGACATTGATCTGAAGGTCTATTATCATCCGGAACATCCCTTCAACGTCGATCTGATGCTGAAGGTGATGAGGGAATCCATCGAAGGCTTCGGGCGCGAGTTCGGCCCCTACCAGTTCCGCCAGTCCCGGATAATCGAGTTCCCCGCAATCGCGACATTTGCGCAGTCCTTTGCCAACACGATCGCCTATTCCGAGAACATAGGCTTTCTTCAGGATGGCAAGGCACTCGCGGCGGACCCTTCGCTGATTGATATGGTGACCTTCGTAACGGCGCACGACATTGCCCACCAGTGGTGGGCGCACCAGGTTCTCGGCGCTGATGCGCAGGGGTCCACGATGCTGAGCGAGTCATTCGCCAGCTACTCTGCTCTCCTCGTGATGGAGAAGATCTACGGACCCGAGCAGGTCCGCAAGTTCCTGAACCAGGAGCGGGATCGATACCTCCAGGGACGACTGCTCGAGAGTGTAGGCGAGCAGCCGCTCTATCGCGTCGAGAACCAGCAGTACATCCACTACAACAAGGGGGCGATGGTCCTGTACCGCCTCAAGGTCGAAGTAGGCCCCGAGGTAGTGAATGGCGCCATGAAGCGCATGGTGGAGCTGTACAGGTTCAAGTCCAACCCCTATCCCCGATCCACCGATTTCCTCCGCCTCCTGCGCGAGGCGGCTGGACCCGCGCATGATGCGCTGATCACCGATCTCTTCGAGAAGATCACGCTCTATGAGCTGGCAGCCAGCAATCCGAAAGTGGCGAAGCGCGCGGATGGAAAGTTCGACGTGACCTTCGAGATCGAGGCGAAGAAATTCTACGCGGACGCAAAGGGCAGGGAAACCGAGGCGCCGCTCACCGAGAACGTCGCCGTCGGCGTCTTTACGCAAGACCCGACAAGTCCGCAGTTCCGGCGTGAAGGCGTGTTGGCCTACGAACTCCGTCCGGTCAGGACGGGCAAGCAGGTCGTCACTTTCGTCACCGACAAGGCGCCGACCCATGTCGCGGTTGATCCCTACTCGATCTGGGTCGACCGGGACGACAAGGACAACGTGGCCGAAGTGGAAGCGGCTGTTAACTAGCCGCTTTTGCGTGATTGAACCGGAAGGGCACTTGCCACATAACACCAGCGTGGCAATCCGGGACTGTCCGCGACATGACTGCAGCAGAAAGCAACCAGGATCGCGCAGGCGAAGCGGCCCCTCATGGGACTGCCGTCATCATTGGCGCATCGGGCGGAATTGGCAACGCTCTCGCTCGGGCGCTGGCGCTGACCGCTCGGTACGAGGCCGTGATCGGATTGTCCCGCAGCTCTTCGCCTTCCCTGGATGTCGGTGTTGAAGCATCGATCGAGGCGGCCGCGCGCCATGTGGAAGCAACCGGCAATGCGCTTCGGCTGCTGGTGATTGCCACCGGCTTCCTGCATGACGAGGCCAACCGTCCCGAACGCAGCCTGCGCGACCTCTCTGCCAGCCACTTCGGGAAGGCCTTCGCCATCAACGCGATTGGTCCGGCCCTCGTGCTGAAGCATTTCACGCCTCTGCTTCCGCGCGACGGCCACGCTGCGGTCGCGGTCCTCTCTGCCAGGGTCGGCAGCATCGGCGACAACCAGCTCGGTGGCTGGCACGCCTATCGGGCCTCCAAGGCGGCGCTGAACCAGATTGTTCGCACGGCCTCCGTCGAGTTGAAGCGCACGCGCCCCGGGGCGATCTGCGTCGCGCTGCACCCGGGCACGGTCGACACGAAACTCTCGGCACCTTTCTCGAAATCGGGCCTCAATGTCCGCCCGCCCGAAGAGGCCGCCGCAGATCTGCTGCGCGTCATCGACGGCCTGACGCCCGCCCAGACCGGGTGCTTCTTCGACTACACCGGCAAGCCGCTGCCCTGGTAACTAGCCCGCCGCACGAATCTCGACCGGAATACCCGACAGCGCCGCATTCCCCGACAGGGGATCGATCGCAGTCTCGTCGGTCAGGTCATTGAGGCTCACCCCCGCATGCGCCTGCGCGGTCTGCATCGCGATGCCCTCAAGCCCGTGCCCCCAGCCATGGGGAATGGAAACCGTGCCCGGCATCATGTCGTCGGTAACTTCCACCTTGAGCCGCACCGTGCCCGTGCGCGAGATGACTTCGGCAAGCGACCCATCACCCAGGTTGCGCGCCCGCGCATCTGCAGGGTTGATCATCAACGTGCAGCGCTCCTTGCCCTTCACCAGGCGCGGCGAATTGTGAAGCCACGAATTGTTCGAACGCACATGCCGCCGTCCGATCAGCTTCAGCCGCGCATCGACGGGCTGCGCCATCTCGCCTGCAAGCCGTGCAAGGTCGGCAACGAAGGAGGCCGGCGCAATGTCGATGGTCTTGTCCTTGGTCTGCAGGCGGTCGGGCAGGCG
>DAISVV010000284.1:0-3216 GCA_036840015.1 Micropepsaceae bacterium | reverse complement strand
CCTCGCCTGCGAGGAGGTGGATGACCGGCGCTCCTGCGCCGGGCAGACGGAGGAGTTCCTCGCCGACGGACGCCAAGCCCAACCAAACTCCCTCCCCTTTGCAGCGCCTGACGGCACTGCAGACGTCGTCCCTCGCAAAGCGAGAGAGCGAGTGCCGGCATCGGAACACGCTTGCCAACACAAAGGTCGCTACCCGCGCGCCATACCCACAGAGAAACACTGCACCACACCCAGCCACCGCCCCTCTGTAAGCACGCGCTCAGTGTAATTGCCCGCGCAGAAGGCGCCGATGACGTCACGCCAGAACGACTGCGCCGCAACGTTGGCCGTCATCTCGCCAACTTCCCACGCCCCCGGATGCGACATGAAGACATGGGCTGCAAAAGCACGACCGAGGCCCGAGCGGCGGTGTCGCCTGAGCACGAAGAACTGCTCCATCCAATGCCCCGCCTGCCCCGTAACCCAGGCAGGGGATACAAGGGCAAAGCCCGCAGGCCGCTCCTCCTGCAACGCTACATGCGCATGGTGAGTGATCCCCGCCCGGTGCGGCTCGAGGTCGTACCCATAGCGTCCCTGCGCATCGAGTTCCTGCGGCCAGATATCCGACAGCTCGTACTGGTAAAGCTCCAGCATCTGCTGGATGGCAGCAAAATCGCCCGCCTGAGCTCTTCGGTACTCATGTGACAAGATCCCGGGCTCCCCTGACTTTAGGTGACAGTAAACCCACACAAGAACATTTGCGCCTGCACTGAAGCAACTGCATGAATTCGAAGCAATGGTCTCCCCGGGACCGCAGGCATCCTGCCCGCCCTCCTTTCCTTCACGCAACGCGCGATACCTTTCACTTGTCCAGCAACGCGGGCAGCACCTCCTGCGCCGCGTCGAGCACGGCTGCAACGCGCGCGACGTTACGCACGCCCGGACGGAAGGTCAGGAAAACCGTTGCCGGAGGAGAGCTCCAGGCCGGCAGGCAGCGAACAAGTCTGTGACGCGCAATATCATCGCCAAGCAGGAAGGCTGGCAGCAAGGCAAACCCCTGCCCAGCGCGGGCAAGCTCCTGGAGGATCCCGAAGCTGCGCACCGCGATCGGGCCAATCACGTCCACCGCAGCTTCGCGCTTGCCCGCGACGAGTCGCCATGTCGCTCCCGGCCGGTCGCCGCGGAAGGTCAGGCACGTCTGTCCCTTGAGATCATTCGGATTGCGCAGCCCCGCAGCCTCAGCAACGGCTGGCGCGGCCACCAGCCACCGGGCGAAGCTCCCCATGCGCCGCGCCACAAGCCGGTCATCGTCGACGCTGCCCACCCGGATCGCAAGGTCTGTCCCCGGGTCCTGCATATCCTCAAAGCCGTAGTCGGTGCGCATCACGAGGCTCAGGTCTGGATGGCGCGATCGCAGTTCCGGGAAAAGCCGGACGGCGACCAGGGCCCCGAACTCGGGCGTCGCGGCAATGGTGACCTGCCCCGACACGCCCTCGCGCTCCTGGTGCGCGATGTCCCGCAGGAGATCGACCTCTGCCAGGATGGAACGGATGCGCTCGTCGACACGCCGTCCGACCGGCGTAAGGCGGACCGCGCGCGCGCCGCGCTCAAGTAGCCGCACGCCAAGATGCTGCTCGAGCTGCGTCACGTGTCGGCTGACACCAGATTTCGCCATGCCAAGGTGATCGGCAGCCGCGCTGATGCCGCTGAAGCGCACGACCGTATGAAAGCTGAGCAGGGCCGGAAGCCCGATTGTTCTGAAATCTGCAACCATGGGTTCATAATTGCCCATCTGTTACATTCTGTGAACCCCTCATATCTCTGGCCTGCAGAGACGCCATACCGGCGCAGACAGACGGAGAAAGACGTGAACATTATCGTTACCGGGGCAAACAGCGGCTTCGGCCAGATCATTGTGGCCGATCTGCTCAAGGCAGGCCACCGCGTGGTCGGCTCCATGCGCGATATTGACGGGCGGAATGCGGCCATCGCACGAAAGCTGCGCTCAAGTGGTGCCGACATCGTTGAGATCGACGTGACCAGTGACGTCTCCGTTGAGGCCGGCGTTGCCGCGGCGCGCGCGCGGCGCGGCCGCATCGAGGTGCTGGTCAACAACGCAGGCGTCGGCGCACACGGCCTTCAGGAAAACTTCAGCGCGGACGACTTCCGCCATCTCTTCGAGATAAATCTGTTCGGGGTGCAACGGATGATACGGGCTGTGGTGCCCGAGTTGCGGTCACGAGGCCAGGGACTGATCCTCAATGTCTCGAGCCTGCTCGGCCGTGTAGCGCTGCCCTTCTACGGTCCTTACAACGCAACGAAATGGGCCCTTGAGGCGCTGTCCGAGAACTATCGCGCCGAACTCAGCGCCTTCGGCGTCGAGATCGCGCTTGTCGAACCAGGCGGATTTCCCACCGGCTTCATCGCCAACCTGATGCAGCCCTCGGCTCGCGACCGGGATGAAGGCTATGGCGACATGGCAGCGGCACCACAGGCCTCACTCGCAGGCTTCGAGGCATTCCTCGCACAGAACCCGCAGCAGACGCCCCAGATCGTCGCGGACGCGGTGGTCACCATCATCGCCTCCCCGCACGGCAAGCGCCCCTTCCGCACCGAGGTCGACCGCATTGGCATGGGCGAACCGCTCAAGGCCTACAACGACCATCTCGCCCAGATCACAAGGCACCTCTACGCCAACCTCGGAATTGAACCCATGCTGTCTTTGCGCACCTAGTGCGCCGGTGAGCAGAAGGCTTGAGGCGCAGGCGCACCAAGCCTTCACATCCAATTCAACAGCCTCTGCCAGACATGCGGCTGAAGCATAGGCGACATCGACGGCAAGCGCGTGACGCGCTGCTGCAAGACAACTCTGACACCCGCAACTGGCGTGGCTTGACGGGCTGGCCCGTCAAACAGGCGTTTCGTTTCCTGTAGGATGTCCGCAACCCGCCCGCACGATACCTCGAGATCGAGGTGATGAGGGAGATCAACGCAAGAACTGGACGGCGTGTCGGCTCGTCGGTCCCAAATCGCCGGTTACAGCCGCTCGCCAGGCTTCTCTGCCTGCGCCCAAGCGTCGCCCGCGGAGGCATCCGAAGAATAGGGGTCGGACTGAGCTAACCCCGAATCTCCCGGATCTTTCCTAGCTGATCAGAGTGTCAGGTGATTACCGTCCTTGTACATCCAGTGCCCTGAAATGGGCGATCATGCCGTCGTCGCAGGAGAGCCGTCTTGCAA
>DAISVV010000283.1:0-3251 GCA_036840015.1 Micropepsaceae bacterium | reverse complement strand
GACCCCCGCGACCAGACCGAGACGGCCGCTGCCGAAGCGCGGGCAAAGTCAATCCTCGCCCGGCTGGGGGATAGTGCCAAGGACTTCGCCCATGCCGCCCGCGAAAGCGACTGCGGGTCAAAGGCACAAGGGGGCCATCTGGGCCAGATCGGCCCCGGCGATACGGTGCCCGAGTTTGAAGCCGCCTTGCGCTGCCTGTCCGAAGGCCAGACGACCCCGGCCCCGGTCCTGTCGCGGTATGGCTGGCACATCATCCGTTTGAATGCACTCGCCCCGGGGCAGGTACTGCCATTCGAAACGGTGCGGCCAATGATCGCCGAGGCGCTGGAAAAGGCCGCCTGGGCCCGCGCCTCGCGCGACTTCGTGAACAGGCTTGGCCAGAAGGCTACGATCACCGGCGCAAGCCTGGCCCCGATCTGATCCACGGTCAGGAGCGTCCCATGAAGCGGGCAGAACCAGCGCGACGTGGCAGCGGCCAAGGCCCCACCGATCCGGGCCTTTTGGCCCGGCCGCTGGACTTCATCAGCGAGGACCATCTGCGCGAACGCCAGATCTGCGCTGAGATAGACCGCCTTGTCGCCGCTGAGACCTTCGACCGCCCGGCAGGCGTCACCATCCTGCGTTTTCTGAACGAAGAGCTTGGCGTGCATCTGCGGGATGAGGTGGAAGACCTGTTCCCCACCCTTGCGCGGCGCTGCACCGATGAAGATTCCATCGCCTCCGTCTTGGGCCGCATCCGCCACGATCAGGATCAGGCCCTGTCCCTGCTGCCTTCAGTGCGTGGGGCCATCGCCAACTGCCTCGACGCTGGGGCCGACCTTTCCAGCGAAGACCGCGAGGTTCTTGCGCGTTTCGCCGCTCATGTCCGCCGCCATCTGGTGGCGGAGAACGCTATCCTCCTGCCCATAGCCCGCGCCCGGTTGACGCGGGGCGACTTGCGCCGTCTGGCCAATCACATGCGGTTGCGGCGCGGGCTTCCCACCAGCCAGGGGGTGACCAGTGCTGAGTGATATCCTTGCCCGCAACCGCGACTGGTCGGCCAAAAGACAGGCGCAGGAACCTGGATACTTTACCCGTCTCGCAGCCCTGCAAGCCCCGGAATTCTTCTGGATCGGATGTTCGGACAGCCGTGTTCCGGCCAACGTCGTGGCGGGGCTCGACCCAGGCGAGGTCTTTGTCCATCGCAACGTGGCGAACATCATTCATTCCTCTGATATGAACATGCTGTCCGCGCTGGAATTCGCGGTCGAGGCGCTGAAGGTGCGCGAGATCATCGTCTGCGGCCACTACGGCTGCGGCGGGGTCAAGGCAGCAACCGAGGATCTTCCTCACGGTCTTGCCGACCACTGGCTGGAGCCGATCCGACGCCTTTCCCGCGCCTATGCGGTCGATCTGAGCCGCCAGCCGGACCTTGAGGCGCAGCGCGACCGGTTGGCCGAGTTCAACGTGGTCGAAGGCGTCCGCCGGGTCTGCGAGACGCCTATCCTGCAGCGAGCCTGGACGCGCGGCGCGAAAGTCCGGGTGCATGGGCTGATCTACGGTTTGAAGGACGGCCTGTTGCGCGACCTCGACTGCAGCGTGGGTCCAGGACATTTCAAGGAAGGAGCAGCACTATGAGTATCCTTCAGCCAGTGACACGGACCGGCTGTGGCTGTGAGGGTCACGATACAAGCAAGAAGCTGATGACGATCGATGCCGCTCACGACCTGATTGGGCATTGCGTGACCATCGTCGACGGAACGGAAGACATCTGTCTGGACAAGGCTTTGGGCCGCGTGCTTGCCGACCCTGTCAGTTCACGCAGCATGTCTCCTCCGTTCGACAACGCTGCAATGGACGGATTTGCCTTTTCCTCGGCGGCGCTGCGGGGTGATGGACCGTGGATGCTGGACGTCGCAGCGCGTATCCAGGCGGGGCAGTCCCCAGCCATGCCTCTGGTCGCCCTGCAAGCCGCGCAAATATTCACCGGAGCAAAGGTTCCCGAAGGCGCGGACGTGGTCATGATGCAAGAAGAAGTCAAGCGGACGGGAAAGACGATCCGGGTAGCCACGCGACCAACGCCCGGGCTCAACATCCGCCGAGCCGGTAGTGAAATGGAGGCAGGGGTCACGGTGCTTGAGACGGGACGCCGGCTTGACGCGCGCGCGATTGCCGCCTGTGCTGCAGCCGGGGCGGGCTCTGTAACGGTGCGCAGGCGATTGCGCGTGGCGCTTCTGGTGACCGGCAACGAAATTCGCACGGCCGGTGCTCTGCGTGCCGAGGCTCAGATCTGGGACGTGAACACTCCCATGCTGACCGGCATTCTGACGCAGCCCCAGATCGATATTGTTGCTGTGGAACAGGGCATTGACAGTCGCGACGGGTTGTTCCTGCAGATTGCGGAACTGGCTGCCAATGCCGATCTTGTCATCACCACCGGCGGAATTTCGGTCGGTGAGGAAGACCACATCAAACCTGCGCTGTCAGCTCTTGGCGGGGACATTCAATTTAGTGGCGTTGCGATCAAGCCGGGCAAGCCGGTATCCTTCGGTCGTATTCGGGGCGCATGGTGGCTGGGTTTGCCAGGCAATCCCTTGTCAGCCTTCGTCACCTGGCAGCTTTTCGGAACGGCGATTGTCGCCCGACTAACCGGTGAAACGGAGCGAGTTACCCGGCGCCATGTCGTTACGGGAGCGGCGATTTCCAGGAAGCCCGGTCGTTGCGAGTTACGACCCGCGAGATGCGTAGGCTTTGACGGCCAAGGCCGTGAGGTCGTGATATTTGATGCCGAAACTCATTCCGGCCATGTCCGCGGGTTACCCGAAGCAGACGGGTTAATCTTTTTGCCAGCCGACTGTGATTTCCTGCCCGAAGGCGCACTCGTCGAATTCCAACCCTTTTGACCACACTGAGAAGGAAGAAGATGAGCCTCGCTTACACTATGGCGCCGGGCCGCGGCGATACTGATCTCATCCTCTTTAAACTTTCAAGAGCAATGGCTTCGCGTGGGTTCCGCTGCTGCGGTACGGTCCAGATAAACTCCGAGCGCTCCGATGCAGGGCCGTGTGACATGGATGTGCAAGTCTTACCCAACGGTCCAATTCTACGGATCAGCCAGGACCTCGGCCGAGCATCGCGCGGTTGCAGGCTTGACCCGGCGGCTTTGGAGAAAGCGGTTGGCCTTGTATCAGCAAGCATGGTGCAAGGTGCAGACCTGTTGATCATAAACAAGTTTGGCAAACACGAAGCCGAAGGGCGCGGATTCCGAATGG
>DAISVV010000282.1:0-3266 GCA_036840015.1 Micropepsaceae bacterium | reverse complement strand
CCCCCCCCCCCCCCCCCCCCCCCCCCCCCCCCCCCCCCCCCCCCCCCGCCCCTCTCACCCCAGCATGTCTTCAGCAATGGGCTCCCCATAAGCCACATCCCGCGACGCCCGATGGCCGAGCACCCGTGGCAGGTGCTTGGGCGCAAGCCCGAACCCCGGCCGGATCGAGCGCACATTGGCCTTTGTGAAAGCCTCGCCCTTGGCGATCGGCCGCACCGCATAGAGGCTGCGACGGAAGACGATGTTGGCCTTCTCGCTGCCCTCGATGTCATAGCTCACGCGGCCAACCGACCGCCAGGCGTTGCGGCAGTCCTCCACCAGCGCACGAAACTCGGCCGGTTCCAGGCTGAAGGCCGCATCCGGCCCGCCATCCGCCCGCGCCAGCGTGAAATGCTTCTCGATCACGCAAGCGCCCAGCGCGATCGCCGCCGCCGGCGCAGCACTTCCCGGCGTATGGTCCGAAAGCCCCGCCACGACGTCGAAGGCCGACGCGAGGTGCGGGACCGTAGCAAGGTTCGCATCCTCGAACACGGCCGGATAGCTCGATACGCAGTGCAGCAGGATGATCTCCCGGCATCCATGGCTGCGCGCCGTCGTCACCGCATCCTGAA
Source organism: Micropepsaceae bacterium (assembly GCA_036840015.1). GTDB lineage: Bacteria > Pseudomonadota > Alphaproteobacteria > Micropepsales > Micropepsaceae > SZUA-430. Next base: position 2,655 of record DAISVV010000282.1, on the reverse strand, counting down.
TCTCGGAAAGATTGCACATGCCTGTCGAAATGATCATCGGCTTGCCGCACTGCGCCACGCGCGCAATGAGCGGCAGGTCGATCGCCTCGAAGCTCGCGATCTTGTAGGCCGGTGCCCCGAGGCTCTCGAGCAGGTCGACAGCCGTGTCATCAAAGGGCGAGGAAAAAAGCGTGACACCCAGCCGCCGCGCCCGCGTGAACAGCGCCTCATGCCACTCGAAGGGTGTATGCGCCTCGCGGTAGAGGTCATGCAGCGTGCGCCCGTCCCACAGCCCCCCCTTGATCCTGACGCCCGGGCCATCAGGGCGGAGCGTGATCGGGTCCGGCGTATAGGTCTGCAGCCTGATCGCATCTCTACCCGCCCCCGCCGCCGCTTCCATCATTTGCAGGGCCCGGTCAAGCGACCCGTTATGGTTGCCCGACAGCTCGCAGATCACATAGGGCGGATGGCCGAGTCCGATCGGCCGGCCGGCAATCGAAACCTCACGCATGGCCACGAGGTCCTCTCTCTGCAGTCATGGCAACCCAACCATCGCGGGGATCACCAAGCGAAAAGCCACACGTTGAAAACGCCCTGAGCGACGCCGCGTTCGTCTCGCGCGCCGCCGCGCTGAACGCGCGCACGGGCCTGTCAGCCTCAAGCCAGGCGCACGCGCGGCGAAGAAGCCGCGTTCCAAGGCCCCGGCCCGTGCGCGCCGGGTCGAGCGCGATGCTGACATCCCAGGTGCCCCCGCCTGTCTCGTCGAACCGAACCATGCCAAAGGCCTCGCCGCCGGCATGCCCGATCAGGATCACGCGCTGCGGATTGGTGATTGCCCGGCTGTACCAGTCGAGATGCGCGCCAAGCGGTATCTCTTCGGTGACCCGCGACGCCGCCCGCGCCGCCGGGGCATTGCGCCAGCGCCAGACCTGCTGGCCATCCGAGGGTCCCGCGACGCGAAGCGTTATGCCCTCCATCAGGTCTGCGCAGGCGCTGGCCACGCGCAGCGTGCCACGCCCATCGACAAGGCCAAGCCCGGCCTCTGACATGGACCCAAGCGCTTCAGGCGCCGACAGAAGTTCGACAACAGCACGGCCAACCGCTGCAAGGCCCGCCTCATCGGGCTCGAAGACAAGCGCCGCGCGGGCGCTTGCAAGCGCGTGAGCCCCCTGGCGCTGGTTCTCGGCCAGCACCACGACGAGCGACGGCAGTCCCAGCGCGCAGCGCTCCCAGCTTGTGCCGCCGCCGCCGCCAATGGAAAGGCTGGCCTCGAGCATCAGCGCTGCCATGGCATCGGCGTCCTGGGCTGCGTGCAGTACAAAGCGCGGGTCACGCGCTGCCAGCCCCTCGAGGGCGGCATGACTTGCTGCCGAGGCCGAAACCACCACATCGACGCGCATCCGCTGCTCAACCCGTGACAGCATTTCGCAAACAAGCCTCGTTACGCCACCGGGATCCGACAGTCCCGCCGACACCAGAACCCGCGCCACCCCGGCAGGCGCCCCACGCCGCACCCGGGCCTTCTCGCGCAACGTGGAAAAAGCCTGGCGCAACAGGGCAAAGCGCGGACCCACGAGCAGCGGCACCAAAGGCCCGACGAGGCCCGCATAGTCCCGCTCGACCCGTCCCGCATTCTGGTCCACCAGCAGGTCGCAATCATGCGCCCGGTTGGCAAGGTCATCGATCACCGCCAGACGGCGTGTGCCGGGCCGCAAGAGGCGCTCATCTGCCGCCGCCCAGCCATAGTGATCGACGATCGCCAGGTCTGCGCCACCCCGCCACGCGCCGAACACCGCCTCAAGCGCGGCCGAACCGCCCGCCCCGACGGCTTGCCACCGATGGCGCCGGGCGAGCGCAGGAACGACCTCGTCCGCCCCGGCATTGGTCAGCAACAGAATCTCCGCGCCACAGTCGGCAAGCCTGTCGGCCAACGCAAGGCACCGCACCGCGTGGCCGCCGCCAACGGCGCCCGACGCATCGAACCGAATTGCTACCCGATGGGGTTCAGCCAAAAGCGAGGCCCTCCGATCAGAAATGCCAGCCTGCTGCCCGCGCTGGAGGAATCATTTACCGTTGAAAGGGTACACCATTTCAGGCGGCCACAGCCGACCGCAACAGCCTGCATGGCCAATGGCAAACATGCGGTTACGGGGAAGGGAATAAATTCTCCTTGCGCAACGTCTGCATCATCCAGGCGCGCCTCGGCTCAAGCCGCCTTCCCGGCAAGGTGCTGCTGGAGCTCGCCGGTCGCCCGGCGCTGGACTGGGTCATCGCGCGGGCCGCCGCATCGAACGCCTTCGCGGAAATCGTGCTGGCCACGACAACGGATCCGCGCGACGACGCGCTCGCAACCCATGGCAAGGGCCTCGGCCTTCGCGTTGTCCGCGGCAGTGAGGCCGATGTGCTCGACCGCTATTGCCTCGCTGCCGGGGAAAGTCGCGCCGATGTCATCACCCGCGTCACCTCCGACTGTCCCCTCATCGAGCCTGCAATCCTTGCTGCGATGGCCGCCCGCTGTTGCCCGCCGCGCGACTTCGACATCATCTCGAATGCTGTACAGCGCACCTTCCCCCGCGGCCTCGACGCCGAGATGTTCGCGCGCGCCGCCCTCGAGGCGGCCGCCGCCGAGGCCCGCGGCCCGGCGGAGCGCGGCCGCGTCACGGGCTTCAGCTATCG
>DAISVV010000281.1:0-3300 GCA_036840015.1 Micropepsaceae bacterium | reverse complement strand
CCTGCGGCCTGTCAGCGTGCTGGAGGATGCCAACAATCCCTCCACCGCGTCGCAGGGCACCGACCGGCCGGGGCGCGCCGTCGACCATGCCAGCGGACGGCGCAGCGGGGTCGAGCAGACCGACTGGCATGAACTTGGCGAGCAGCGCTTTGTGCGAGGCGTTGCGACGCAGTTGAGCGGACGCGAGAAGGAGCTCAGCGCGCTCGTCGTGGTGGCGCCCCCGCGCACGCTGTCGGAGCTGCGCGGTGCATTCAGCGAAGGCCTGCGGAAGAAGGTCGTGGCCGAAATCACCAAGGACCTCACGCACCACCCGGTTCACGAGATCGAGCGCCTGCTGACGGGCCAAACCCGCAAATAACAGGCATTCGGTCCTCGTCCTTCAATCGCCATCGTGTGCTCGCTGCGTGCAACCGGAAAGCCCTGTTTTCGCTGGGATGTCGTCCACTCATGCGTGAAGTCTTGCCCGCCTTGCCTGAGATCCCGAAGCCGGCCGGAAATGCCGTCCTTCTGCTGGCGGCGCTTGTCCTGTTCGCGCTGGACCTGTCGATCCCGCATGGCTACACGATCTGGATTCTCTATGTGCCGCTGTGCCTAGGTGCGGCGTGGCTCAATCGCCCGCGCCATGCGCTGCTTGCCGCTGCGCTCGCCAGTGTCCTGATCGCGGTTTCGTGGCTCATCTCGGAGGATGCCAGTGCGAGCGTCCCGGCCCTCGTCAGCCGTCTGCTCGAGATAGCCACAATCTGGCTGTCAATCGCGGTGGTACTGGCCTACCAGAGGGTGATCAAGGCAACCGACGAGGCGGTCCGCGTTGCTCGCGAGACCAATGACCGCATCAGCAACATCATTATCCGCAACACCGAAGACGCCATCGTCTCGATCAACTCCGACCATCGGATCACATTGTTCAATCATGGTGCGGAACGGATGTTCGGTCGCACGGCGCAGGAGGCCATCGGGCAGGACCTGTCGATTCTCCTGCCGCTCTACGTGGTTGAGCGGCACAAGGGCCTTGTCGCGGGCTTTGCGGCGTCTCCTGTCCAGTCACGTCGCATGGGTGATCGCGGCACGATCGCCGGGTTGCGGCATGACGGGACCGAGTTCCCTGCCGAGATCACGATCACCAAGCTTGAAACGCCCGAGGGCTTGACGTTCACGGCGATCCTGCGGGACATCAGCGAACGGGTGAATGCCGAGCAACAGGCGCGACAGCAGCGGCAGCGCCTGCGGCTGGCCATGCTGGCGGGGCGCATGGGCACCTTCGACTTTGACCAGAGTGCCGGCGTTGTGCGAGTGGACGAGACGACCCTGCGCCTGCTGGACCTGCCATTGACCGAGACCAGCCTGCCCTACTCGGTCTTCTTCGACCGCATGCTGCCAGACGACCGCAAGGCCGTCTTTGCGAAGCTGGACGAGGCCCGCCGCGAGGGCCGGGATTTCAGTATCGAGTACAGGCTGCCGCTGGAAGACGGAACGGTGCGCTGGCTGGCCGGACGCGGGTATGGGGAACTCGACGAGGCGGGCAAGCCGCGACACATCGTTGGCGTGACCTATGACATCACGGACCGGATCATGGCCGAGCGCGCGCTGCGCGAGAGCGAGGCGCTGAACCGCAGCACGCTGCGGTCCCTGCCGGCACAGATCGCGGTTATCGATATGGACGGGCGCATCCTGTCAGCAAATGAACCCTGGATCGAATTCGTCCACGGTCGCGTTAACGGTGACCGCGGAGCCTATGTCGGCGGCGACTATTTCGCCCTGATGCGACGGGTGCTCGGGGACGGGCAGACGACGGCTCTGGCTGATGCTGGCATCCGCGAGGTGCTGGACGGTGGACGGGCCACGTTCACGCTTGAATGTACGGTGCCTGGCAGTGACCCGATCGGCTGGATCCTTCTGACTGCCGTGCCGCTCAACCACGACGATACGGCTGGCGCTGTCGTGTCCTGTCTGGACATCACGCAGCGCAAGCAGGCCGAGGCGCTGCTGTCCGACACCAACCGGGCGCTCGAGGCACGCGTGGCCGAGCGGACGGCGGCGCTGCGCGAGGAAATCGAGCGACGTGAAGAAGCACAGGCCGCGCTTCTGCGGTCGCAGAAGCTTCAGGCCGTGGGCGAGCTTGCTGGCGGCATGGCCCACGACTTCAACAACCTCCTGACAGTCATCACCGGCTACCTGGAGCTGCTTGGCCTGCGACAGATGGACGAGCGGGCAGCCGAGCTTGTCAGGCGCGCCGAGGACGCTGCGCGCATGGGAGCGCGACTGGCCAGCCGGCTTCTGCTGATCGGCCGGCGACACCGCCTGCAGCCCGTCACGCTGAACCTCAATGATGTAGCGAGGAGCATGACCGACGTGCTCAGGCGCACGCTGGGAGACCAGATCGAGGTCAAGACATCGCTTGCCGACGGGCTCTGGCCGACGCAGGCAGACCTGAGTGAAGTGGAAAACGCGCTCCTCAACCTTGCCATCAATGCACGCGACGCGATGCCGGATGGTGGCGTGCTCGAGGTGAATACGCGCAACCAGTCGCTCGGGCCCGACGATGTCGCGGGCGAAGCAGGTCTCGCCCCGGGCGAATATGTCATGCTCTCGGTCAGCGACACCGGGGTTGGCATCGCGCCCGACATCCTGCCGCGCGTGTTCGAACCCTATTTCTCCACGAAGGATGCGGGCCGCGGCACAGGCCTCGGGCTGAGCACCATCTATGGCTTCGCACGCCAGTCCGGCGGGCATGCCTCGATCTACAGCGAAGTTGGCAAGGGGACGCGCGTCAGCCTCTTCCTGCCGCGGGCCAGCGAAGGTGCGCAGGCGGCCGACGCGCGCAAGCCCACCGCGCCGGCACAGGCTTCCGGCGAGCGGATCCTGGTCGTCGAGGACAATCCGGATGTCCGCGAGATTACCATCAAGCGGCTGGACCTGCTGGGCTATACGGTCTTGACCACAGAGACGGGTGTCGCGGCCATCGAGATGCTGCGCAGCATGCCGGGGATCCAGCTCGTCTTTTCCGACGTCGTGATGCCGGGCGGGGTTTCGGGGTTTGACCTCGCCGCTTGGATCAGGGCAAATCGTCCTGGCGTGCGGATCCTGCTCACGTCGGGGTTTACCGGCGAGGTTGCCCGGCACGGCGAGGAGCCCGAGATGGCCAATGTTCCCCTGCTCAGCAAACCCTACGCCCTGCCCGAGCTCGCGCGCGCGGTGCGCGAGGCGCTGAGCTAGGAGGGTTGGCTACGATGCGCCAGGCCGGAGCCTTTTCCACGATCGACCTCAGCGTCGACGATATCGCGCAGATCTATGAATCGCTCG
>DAISVV010000280.1:0-3397 GCA_036840015.1 Micropepsaceae bacterium | reverse complement strand
TTGATGCGGAGCTGTCGCGTGCGAAAGCGCACACGGTGGATCTCGGCGGGCTTGTTTCTGCGGTAGCCGACATGTTCGACGATCCTGATGTCCAGGGTGCGCCGCGCATCCTGCTCGACCTTGTCTCACCTTCGCCGAAGGTGAGGGGCCTTGAAGGGCCGCTTGCCCAGGTCTTCCGCAACATCATCGAGAATGCATTGTCGTTCAGCCCTCCTGGCGGCGAGATCCGCATCGCGATGCGACGGCGGGATGGGTGGGCCGTGGTCACGGTGGAAGATCAGGGGCCGGGCATCCCGGAGGAGAATCTTGAGGTGATCTTCCGGCGCTTCTACACATCGCGGCCGCTTGCGCATGGATTTGGCAAGAACTCGGGGCTGGGCCTGTCGATCTCGCGCCAGATCATCGATGTTCATGGCGGGCGCATCCATGCGGCCAATGTCCAGGATGGCGAGGGGCGCTCGACGGGCTCGCGGTTCACGGTTGAACTGCCGCTGGCGAATGACGGGGCCAGCTGACGTGCTAATACACGCCAGCTGTGTTGATATCGCCGGCGCGGGCGTCCTGATCCTCGGACCGTCAGGCGCGGGCAAGAGCGACCTTGCGCTGCGCCTGATCGCGGAGGGCGCTTTTCTCGTGGCCGATGACCAGGTGGTGCTCGAGATGCGGGATGGACTGCTTCTGGCGCGTTGTCCGGAGATCATCGGCGGGCTTGTCGAGGTGCGTGGCGCGGGCATCCTCCGGGCACCGCGGAAGGTCTCCACGGTGCCCAGGCTTGCCGTGCAGCTTGTTCCTGTCGTTCCCGAGCGACTTCCCGCGCCAGCGGCCTGGGATCCCCCCGGTGCCGGACTGCCACGGTTACCCCTGCTTCTGCTGCGGGGAGAGGAAGCCTCTGCTCCTGCAAAAGTGAGGATAAGCCTCGCCGGGCTGTTCCACGGCGGCGGAATGCCGAATTGAATGGCCGACGCGTTCGGTCGTTGAGCGGGGGCGCGAAGCAGACTATGAAGGTCGCCTGCCAGAGGGCAGGCAGCGGGTTGCGCCGATGCAGGTGCTGGAGTGTCATTGCATTCATGATTGGCGTCGTTCTTGTCACGCATGGCCGGCTCGCCGAAGAGCTGAAGGCCGCGACCGAGCATGTGGTCGGGCCGCAGGCTGACTTCCTGACGGTCTGCATCGGGCCACAGGACAACATGGAGACGCGCCGGGACGAGATCCTCGCGGCGATCCGCACGGTCGACAGCGGGAGCGGCGTGATCCTGCTGACCGACATGTTTGGCGGCACACCGTCCAATCTTGCGATCTCGGCGATGGAGAATGGCCGGGTGGAAGTGATTGCCGGGGTCAATCTGCCGATGCTGATCAAGCTTGCTTCGGTTCGCCCCGGGTCAAAGCTCATGGAGGCGGTAGAGAAGGCGCAGGATGCCGGCCGCAAGTATCTCCGTGTTGCATCGAAGGAACTGACAGGTGGCTGATGCGCCGGCGTCCGGGATCCGGAGAGTCCGGATCGTGAATGCGAAAGGCTTGCACGCGCGGGCGTCGGCGAAGTTCGTGCAGACGGCGGGCCGTTTCGATGCGCAGGTCACCGTTCACAAGGATGGACACAGCGTCACCGGAACCTCGATCATGGGGCTCATGATGCTGGGCGCGGGGATCGGATCCGAGCTCGGGCTTTCGGCGGAAGGGCCGCAGGCACGTGAAGCTCTCGACGCGCTGCAGGCGCTCATCGAGGCGAGGTTCGGCGAGGATTCCTGAGCATGGGCAGCCTGCTCCTGCGGCTCGTTTGCCTCTTTCTTGCGCTTTCCGTCCTTGCTGGCCAGGCGTTGGCCGGAGATGTTCCGCGGTCTGCTCGACCCGCGCTCTGGACGGTGGAGGCCGGTGCCGGCCGCATGTACCTGCTCGGCTCCATCCATCTGTTGCCCCCCGAGACCCAATGGCAGACGCCTGAAATCAGGGCGGCCCTCGCGGCCTCTCAAGTCTTCGTCTTCGAGGCGCCGATCCATGATGCCAATGATGCCATGGCCCGCTTTGTCGAGCGCCATGGTCGCCTCAAGGGCGAGCGTCTGCGCGACCTGATCGGCCGGGACGCGCATGACAAGGTTTCGAAGGCTGCATGGAAAGTTCAATACCCACCCCGGCTTCTCGAGCGGCTGAGGCCCTGGCTTGCCGCGATCCATCTCGAACTCCATGCAAGCCTGAGGCTTGGTTCGTCGCCCCATTACGGGGTCGACCACGTGATCGAGCAGATGGCCACAAAGCGGCAGATGCGAACGGCCTATCTTGAGACGGTCGACGAGCAGCTTTCGAACTTCCTGAAGCTGTCACGGAATGAGGAGATCGCGTATCTGAACGCGACGGCTGCCGGGATCCTGACGAAGCCGGACGGGCCGCGCGAACTGCTCGAGGCGTGGGCGGCCGGTGACGTTGGTCGGCTCGAGTTTCTGATCGACGAGGGGCTTGCCGAGGTGCCGCAACTCAAGGCCCTGCTGCTGACGGCGCGCAACCGCAAGTGGATGAATGCCGTCGAGGGCATGCTAGAGACAGGAGAGACCCATTTCGTGACCGTGGGCGCGGCCCACCTGGTCGGGCGTGACGGCCTGATTGGCATGCTGCGCGCGCGCGGGTACAAGGTTTCGGGTCCTGCCGCGGATGCTCTGCCCCCAGGAACACGATCATTGCGCTGAGCAAGAGGATCCCGCATGCGCCGCTTCCTGACTGCCGCGATCATCCTGTCCAGCCTGTCGGGCTGTGCGATCTACGAGGATATCATGCAGCAGGACGGGGATGCATCTGACCAGCGCCTCACTGCGGAAGACACGTCGCGCATTTCCGAACTCTACATTGCAACGGGGCGCTATGGCGTGATGCTGTCGCAGGCGCGTGACATCCTTCGGCTGCCGGAAAGCGTGGCTGCCGGAGACGCGGCCGTTCCGGCGGCGGGTGATCCCCTGCAGGAGCTCAGGGGCATCGCCGACCAGCAGGTCCGCGTGGCGCGCGAGCTGGCCAGCGATACGGCTGCGGCCTGCGGCCGACCTGGCCTGCCTGAGGGCGTGCGTGCTGTTGCCTGCGAGACCGCACGCGGTGTTCCCGCCTCGCTGCAGCAGCCGGTGCCGGCCCAGGTTGCGGCCGTAGCATCCCGCGACCAGCAGCTTGGTGACCTCGTCATGCGGTGGTGGGACAAAGCCTGTTCCGTCGCGCCGAAGCCTTCGGCGGGCGAGCCGCACGCCTGTTCCATCGAGTGACGGGCTGCGCGTGCTCCGAGGGAGTTTTTTTCCCGGAATTCCCTCTTTTTCCGGCCCCGCAAAAGACATAAAGACATCTTTATGTGTTCCTTGAGGTGCCGGGAATGCGGTGATATAGCGGAGCACGTTAACTGGCGTCCACGAGACGACGCCCCAAACAC
>DAISVV010000279.1:0-3476 GCA_036840015.1 Micropepsaceae bacterium | reverse complement strand
GACCGCGGGGTTGAGGACTCGATTGCTGCGAACGGCTACTACGTCTACCAGACCAATTTCTCGCTCGGCACCTATGTCGGCGGTGGCTTCGGCCGGTTCAACCTGGTCGACAACGCGCTGCTCAACCCGGCGGCCCAGCGCGGCACCTATGGCGTGCAGGGCATGGCGGGCCTGACCTTCGCATTCTCGCCCTCGATGGTGCTCGGTCTCGAGTATCGCTACTCGGAGACGATGCCGAACAACGCGGCGATCACGACAACCGCACCGAACCCGCAGCAGGACGAAAGCGTCACGCTGCGCTTCGACTTCCTGCTGAACTGACAATCCCTCCCGACAACGATACCCTGACACGGCGCATCCCGCGGCACGTGGGGCTTTTGCTGCATGGCGCGACGCCCTCGCCGGTGGCGCTGGCCTTTGCCTATGCGATTGGCTTCGGCGCTGCCGCCCTCGCCTGGAAGACGGGACCCGGCGGCATCGCTGGCGCCGTGCTCACACTCCTTGCGCTCGACTGGGCGGCCGGCATTGTCGCCAATGCAACGCGTTCAACGCGGGCCTTTCACGCGGCCAAGCCCCTGTGGTGGGCGGTGGCCTTCGTGGCGCTGCACGCAGCCGAAATCCCGCTGCTGTGGTGGCTGGCACAGGACACGACACTGGCAACGTGGATGTTGCTTCTGCTTGCGCTGAAACTCGCCGTGTTCATCATCGGCCAGGCTGAACTGCGCACGCGCCATCCCTGAGGGACAGGGCACGCGGCAGCCCGCACCGCAGCCTCACTCGACCCGGCCGACCTCAACCTTGTCTTTGTCGGACAGGGGCAGTGTCACCAGCATCCCGTCGCGCGATACGCGCCAGTCGCCCTTGCGTGCCTCGGCCATGCCGCGGGTGAAAATGCGCTCAGCCACCTCGTTCACGATCGGTGGCGAGAAGTGATAGAGCACCAGCAGCTTCACGTTCGCCGCATTGGCAATCTCGGCCGCATCGACGGGCGACGCGTGATAGTCCTTGATATCCTGCATGATCTTGGGCAGGCGATCGACGTTCTTGGCCTCGGCAATGAGCTTCAGGGCTTCGACCATGTGCTGGGCCTGCGCCTCGTGGAACAGCACGTCGGCATCCTTGGCAATCGTCGCGATCGGGAGATGCTTTGCGGTATCGCCACTGATGACGATCGATCGGCCCTTGTAGTCGAAGCGATAGCCATAGGACGGCCTGACCGGCGTGTGGTCGACTTCAAAGGCCGTGATCTTGAGCCCGCCCTCGTCCAGCACGACCGCAATGCGGTTCTGCACGCCGGCGGCATCTTCACCCGGCATGGCGATGGGCTTGGCCAACATGGCCCAGATGGCCGGATCGGCAATCTCGGCCCCATGGTGGGCCGTGCGATAGGTCTGGTCCAGGGCATAGGCCTCCGAGAACCCGGCGACCACGCGCGCCACGCCCGGCGGGCCATAGACATCCAGCGGCTTCTCGCGCCCCAGGACCCAGCTGTTCATGTTGAACTCGCCCAGGTCGGCGATGTGGTCCGAATGGAAATGCGTGAAGAGAATGCCGCCGATCTTCTGAACCGGAATGCGCCAGAGCTGCACGTTTCCATAGGACTGCGGCCCGGTATCGACGAAGTAGACCTTTCCGCCGGCGATCACCGCGATGCAGGCCTTGGCCCGGTTTGCGTCCGGCATCGGCGAGCCAGAGCCGCAGACGAAGACCCTGAGCGCATCGTCCGCCAACAGGTCGGTCCGCGTCTCTCCAACCATGCGCGAGGCAACGCGCTCGAAAATGGCATCCTGCACCTGCGGGACCTGCGTCACGGCAAGCCATGCCGCCGCGGCCAATGCCGCGAGCACGCCGACGATCCAAAGTACGATCTTCATGGTGCAGCCTCTCAAAATATGACACTTGAAGTGTCATTACATTGAAACCCGGCCGCGAACAAGGGTAGGAGATCAGCCTAGCGGAAAAATGCCTCATAAGCCGCAGGCTTGAACCCTGCCATCACGCGCGTGCCCGACACCACAATCGGGCGCTTGATCAATGACGGCTGCTCGAGCATCAGTCCGATGGCTTTCTGCTCATCCAGCGCCTTCTTCGCCTCGTCCGGCAGCCCCCGAAACGTGGTGCCTGCCCGGTTGAGAACCGTCTCCCAGCCCAGCACGGAACACCAGCGCTCGAGCTGCGCGCGGCTAGGCGGTTCCGCCTTGTAGTCGTGGAAGACATGGGCGATCCCCTGCCCCTCCAGCCAGGCCCGCGCCTTCTTCACCGTGTCACAATTCTTGATGCCGTAAAGCTCGATCTCGCGTCCCATGGCTCATCTCCGTCAGGGTCAGGCAACGCTGGAAGGTCACGCCGATACCGACCATGGCCCGGTCACCTTCCAGGTCAAAGGCATGCTGGTACTGAACACTGACATAGCCGTTCTCGGACAGGTCTGCCGCATACCCGACACCAGCGACAGTGTCATGGAAGGTCCCATAACTGGTCGTTCAAACTTCGCCAAACGGGAAAACAGCGACATTTGTTGCAGAGTAGCTCTGCCAGACCCGACCAACGGTCGCAAAAGCCTTGGCACCGGTACCCAGCGGAACTCCAAAGCGGAGATTCACCCCCCGAGACTGTCCGGGAAGTCCGAACGCGCGTCATGGACGAGTTCGCCACCGAGGAAGACGCTGGAACCGAGCATATGGTCATGGCCGGGGTCAACGCCGAGCGTACCCGAGCTCTCGCCACTGGCGGCCGCGGCCAACCTGCAGCATCATTGGCGCCGCATCTTCAATCAAGGCGGATGCGTTAGCCGGAATTCCTCACGAGCATCACAGGCCGGCAAAGGCCGCACGGTAGAACGCCCAGTGTCGGTCACCCAGTGCATTGACCGTCGCCATGGGATCGTGTCCGACACCCTCGAGCACGATCCACTCATGCGGAATGCCGAGGCGCTGGAGGTGTTCATGGAAGTCCCGGTTATTGGCGTATGTCTCGTCGCGGCTGCCGATCACCATGCGCACGCGCACGGTCTGCGCAATGACACGCGCATTCTGCGCCGCCAGCGTCCGCGGACTGACCCGGAGGAAGAATGCAGGGTCCCCGCCATAGCTCGTATCCAGCACATCAGCCGCCCGCTGCTTCGTCGCGCGCGGCGCATTGCCTTGCAGATCTACCTGCAGCGGCCCTGCGCCCATGATCGAGATCGATGCGAACAACTCCGGGAATTTGAAGCCGAGCCGGGCCGCGCCATAGCCGCCCATGCTGTAGCCGTCGAGCAGGCGTCCCTGCCGGTTGGCGATCGTGCGATAAGTAGCGTCGACATGCGGCACCAGCTCGCGCACGATCATCGTCTCGATCGGGGCCGAGCCATCCTTCCAGTCAACATACATCCCGTTCTTCAGCCCGTTCACGAAGATGACGATGAAAGGCTGCACCTTTCCCGCGGCGATCGCGGCATCGACATGCTGCGACAGTCGCGGGATGCCGCCGACACC
>DAISVV010000278.1:0-3577 GCA_036840015.1 Micropepsaceae bacterium | reverse complement strand
CATCATCGCGATTGCCCTTCTCCCGCAACGCGGGAGAAGGTGGCAGGCGCCGCCGACAGGCGGCGGCTGACGGATGAGGGCCTGCACATCCGTCGACCCCTGTTAACCCCATTCCTCCAAAAAAAGGAGTCACGCAACCGACATCGAGGCGTCACCCCTCCACGTCACGAAGACCCTGCGGCCAACAGGGCTCGATTCGAGGGGCACCCGAGAAGCCCAAGGCCGCGCAAGGGAGTGGCACATGCTGGCATTCGGCAATCCGCGCGAGGGTCGCAACCCCTTCACCGCGCTCGCACGCACAAGGCCCAAGGCGCCCCTGGGCAGGCAACAGGCAGGGCAGGGCGGTATCACGGGCAGTGAAAGGCCCGCGCGCCGCAGGCGCCGCCATCGCACCACCCAATGCCTAGCGAGGCGGAGCACCGAAGCGGTTATGCTCCTTGGCGTACTGGTTGAGCCCTGGAATGCCCTCGATGCTCAACGTCGTCGCCGTGCATTGATAGGCGAAACCGCTGCTGCGCGCGGACGGCGGACCTTCCTGCAGATCCCGTTCCATGACCTGCGGTCCGATCTGCATGATGTTTCGCCACCGCGCGTCATGATCCGTCCATGTCCATTTGCCTGCCCGATTATCGACGACCGACCATTCGAAGACCGTCCCGCCATTCTTGATGTTTGTATGCCGCATCGACTGGCCGCCAGCCGAAATGGTGCAGACATTTTTGAAGTTGTTCCAGACGACGGAGCCCCTGCCATTGGCGCCGAACGAGAGCAGCCAGTCACCACTGGCATAGCTGCATGTCATGGCGCCCCCCATGCCCGCGACAGCACCGGCACCGCCGGACATGCCGGCGCGTGAGAAGCTGTTGAGCGAGCCCGCCGTCGGCTGCCAGTCGCCGATCAGGCAACAGGAGCGCCGATCCAGCGCATCGGCACCGGTGACATTGAAGTCTGCAGTTGCGCGTGCGGCGGTTGAAACAATGGCAACGTCGAAACGCTGGTCTTCGCTGCAGGCGTTGACCTTGGTTGGCGGGTCGCCCCAGCCGCCGCGATCCTGGTCCTTGACGCGCACCCGGCCCCCGTCACTGACAAGGGTCTTCAGGTCGTAGGACTTGCCCGCGCGAAAGACAAAAATCTCGCGGCCGATGACGAACGGCTCCACGCTTGACGACTTCGTTCGCGGGCCGCTGAAGACGGTTGTCGTCGGGAAGCGAACGCTCGAGGGGACACGTCGTCCGCCCGGCTGCCTGATCTGACCGTCAAGGTAATCCTGTGCAAAGGCAACGAAGCGATCGAGGGGTAGCGCAGCACGAAGTGCGCTCGCCTGTTCGGTGCGTCCGCCGGTCGATGCCATGGCGTCGATGAGGCGCTTCACACCGGCACGAGGCCCTGCTGTCTGATGCAGCCAAAGGAAGAAGATGGATGCCTCATATTCCATGTCGATCAGGGCTGTCTCTGGAGACGCTGCGTCGAAATCACGTGCGCGGGGATCCATGAGTGAGGTGTTTGGAGCGACGAGGTGCGCAAAGTACTCCGCAGATCCCTCGATCCACCAGCTACCGACGGGATAGAGCTGGTACTTGCTGGGCCACGTCTTCGCCTGCACGCAGTGGAAGATCTCATGAGAAACGGTAACGAGGAATTCCTCGTCACTGACGGTGCGTCGCAGCTTGAAGAGGGTAATCTTGCATTCGCCGCGATCTTGAACGCCCTCCGTCCATGCATGAATCGCACCTGCGGCGCCATCATCAGGCGAAGGCAAGTCGGTCAAGAGGATCGTCACCCGCGAAAGATCGAGATCGCCAAGCAGATCCATCGCGGCCCCCGTCTTGGCGGCAAGCTGGCGCACCTGGGCAATGAGCGTCCCCTCATCGAACGAGGGGGTAGCCCCGTAAGCGATCAGGCGCATGGGTACCCGCAGGCGCCGCGTGACGACCTCCACCCGCAAGAGTTCCCGGCACTCTGCAGCCAGGGTAGCTGGCAGCCGCTCGTCAAAGCCCCTGAGATAGCCCCCGGTCCGGCAACTCCCGAAAGCATGCGCCGGCGTGGCCGACGCCGACAGGGCGACAAGAACAATGGCGAGGATCAGGCGCATGGCGTACCCCAGGTGACAGTGTGGTTCTCGCTAATCTCGCTCCGTTTGCCCCCTCCAGCAAGCCCTCGCGTCGAACGCGGCCGGGGTGCCGGTCTCCGGGCTCACCCGCCGCTATCGCAGCGGCGCACCTTCCCCAGCCAAGCGGTGGAAGGGCAATCAAGTTTGGAAGCAGCCATCATCGCGATTGCCCTTCTCCCGCAACGCGGGAGAAGGTGGCAGGCGCCGCCGGAAGGCGGCGACTGACGGGTGAGGGCCCGCATCTCCGCCGCCCCCTGTTAACCCCATTCCTCCAAAAAAGAGTCACGCAACCGACACGGCAACGTCACCGCACTGCGCGACCAAGGAAACAGGACGGGCAGGGTGCGATTCGATTCAGAGCCGCACGCGCCTGTGCAGGGCAAGTGGAGGGCACATGCTGGCATTTGGCAATCTGCGCGAACGGGGCAATGCATTCGCCAGGCTCGCGCGCTTCAAGCGCATTCTGCCGGTGCACGGACCGGGCGCGGGCCTCGGTTCGGTGCGCGGCGGCGAAAGTCCGGTGCGCCACAAGCGCCACCACAGAACGATCTGGATCTCGGACATCCACCTTGGCACACGAGGCTGCAAGGCCGAACTGCTGCTGGATTTCCTCAAGCACAACGACAGCGACCTTCTCTACCTTGTGGGTGACATCGTCGATGGCTGGCGGCTGGCCAGTGGCTGGTACTGGCCGTCGAGCCACAGCGAGGTCGTCAACGAGATCCTGCGCAAGGCCGCAAACGGAACCCGCGTGATCTACGTCCCCGGAAATCACGACGAGTTCCTGCGTGATTACAACGGCCTATGCCTCGCGGGCATCGAAGTGAAATACGAGGCCATGCATGAAACAGCCGACGGACGCCAGCTGCTCGTCATGCATGGGGACCACTTCGACAGCGTGGTCACCTATGCCCGCTGGCTCGCCAAGGCCGGCGACCACGCCTATGAACTCGCCATGCTGATGAATGAAGCCGTGGCCTTCGTCCGCCGCCGCATCGGCATGCCCTACTGGTCGCTTTCGCAATGGCTGAAGACGAGGGTCAAGAACGCGGTTGAATATATCAGCCGCTTTGAAGAGGCTGTTGCCCGCGAAGCCGAACGGCGGGGGATCGACGGCATCGTCTGCGGGCACATCCACAAGGCCGAGATCCGACGCATCGGCCGTGTTCTCTACTGCAACGACGGCGACTGGGTCGAGGGTTGCACCGCGCTCGCCGAAGATCGGTTTGGCAACCTCTCGATCATCGATTGGGCCAGTGAGGTATCTCGTACCACGCGCCAGGCCCGTGTGGGCGTCCTGCAGGCTGCCGAGTAACACATCACGCGGAGGAAGGCTTCATGCGCATCCTGATCGCAACCGATGCCTGGGAGCCCCAGGTCAACGGCGGCGTCCGCACCCTTCAGGCCACGGCCCGGGAGTTGGCATCACGGGGACATGACGTGCACTTGGTCACGCCAGACGGTTTT
>DAISVV010000277.1:0-3593 GCA_036840015.1 Micropepsaceae bacterium | reverse complement strand
GCGCGGGTTCCTGCTGCAGGTGCGGCGCTGGGCCCCAACGACGAGGCAGGAGACCGAACAGAAGACCGCAATCGTGTACTGCGATGTTCCGGCCCCCGATGAGCCTATGAAGAGGCGCAACGTAAGCATTATCGGCGACTTCAATCAGCGACGCCTGCTGATTGCGGAACTGAAGCCACCCTTTGGCAAGACAAAGACGATTACAGTCAATCGGGCATTGACCGCAGCTGAGCTGGGCACCGGTCCCGGTATCCGCAATGGATCCATTAATGCAGTCGTGACCTTTTCAAATCTGCCACAGGCCAGGCCAACTGTAACGCCACAGGATGTCGTGCGTGCCGAGGCCGCGGAGTTTGACCCGACGGGTTCGACCGGCAACATCGCGGATGCAACATGGTCGGTGCGGCCCGCCGACGAATGCTCTCGTGCATTGGAGATCCCGGGCACGGGTGCAAACCCTGTCGATGAAATCGGCGAGGGGCTTGACGTGTTCAATGGCGAACGCCTTGTCAAGACCAGAGCGACACTGCTGTGTGGTCTCAGGACAGTGCTGACCGTGGCAGATGAAGTGTTTTGGGACTCAGCCAAGGCCGACCTGACGGTCAGGGCACGATCGAATTGGGCGACGCAAATGCGCCCCGATAAGACGCATCAGCAGCTCGGCGTACGCAATGCATCGGACCTGTTTCCCGATGATCTTGCGACGGGCACCAACTTTTCAGCAGACTGCTTCTCAGGGGGGCGCCTCAAGCGAGGTTGTTCAGGTCAAGTGTATCTTCGTTTTGGCTCGGGCGGGCAACCCGCGAAACCTGGAACAGTTTATGACATGGCGCTTGTGCCCGTCGCTGGCGGAGGTGCAGGAGACGAATTGGCTGAAGCAACCAAGGCAGGGGTACGCAGGGAACTTGAAGCTCAGATGAATCGGCCGGGCATCACACCCGAAGAGAAGCAGGCGCTTCAAAGGGCCCTCGACATGCTCGATGCCCCAGACAACGGTGGAAGGCAGGATGCGGGGGAGGGCTTCGAATTCAAGACAGTCGGCGAAGCCGGGCCATTCAGTGGCCACTTCTATGTGCTCAAGCCCAAGCTGGAGATTGAGCGGGTACCGACGGTTAACCCGACCTGGTTGCCGGGAGGGCTGAACTACCGTCGCAACGTCGAGCAGGGCATCAGCCCACAGACCCTTGCGCGTTTCGCGGCCTGCGCGCGCAAGCATGAACTGCTGCACTCCGAATACATGCGCATGTCACTGCAACGGAGGGGTTTCAAGGCCTCGGGAGACAAGCCCTATGATCCGGCTCCCGATATTGAGCTGATATTCGACCACGATCCCGAGCGGTTTGTACTGCGAGTATCCATGGCGATCCGTGAAGCTGCCGCGCGGCTGTCGGAAGCGATGGTCGACGGACCCAACACCAACAGTCACAAGTTCATACGGAGCAGGTTGATGGCCGATCCTCAATGCAACAATGGCGGAGAGATAATCTTCAGTGAAATCAAGGTTCGGTTCAGCGACTTCGCTTCAATCGGCACGCATTAGCGTCCCCTTAAGTGGACCCGCAGAAAGTGGCGTCACTCCATGATATTTTAGCCACATGCAAGACCCCACCACCACAGCCCGCTCCCTCTTCACCGACTTCGCCACCCGCCACGGCCTGTCGATCCGCACGATCGATGAGCCGAACATGGACCTGCTGATGGAAGTCCCCGCCCAGAAGGGTCTTGCCTTCACCCTCACGCTCGGCCTGCAGGACACCGACAGGCTCAACATCGGCTTCGAGGGTCTCTGGGCGCACTTCTTTCCCTTGAACCGGAAGCAGGACCTCGTGCGCGCGCTGCTCGTCGGCATCGTCGACGGCTCATGCCGCCTCGCCATCCACCGCCAGTTCGGCGTCGTCACAAGCCGGGTGCTCGAGCGCCGCGTCGACGGCGCCTGGCAACCGGTCTACACCGCCCATGGCCTTGCAATCCCTTTCGTTCCCACCCACGTGACCTTCATCGCAAACGTGCAGTCAGGGCAAGGGCACTCCTGACTTCTATCTCCATCCAGTTGCTGCATCTGTCGATGGTCGTCACGGGCTTGATGAGGCCCTATTTTTCGACCACAATTTCCTCGTCAAGGTTCATGCATTGTATTGCAGCGACGCGACGAGGTGAATTCTGTCACGAGAAGCAGGTCGCGATAGCCGCGCATGAAGAAGTGCGCGCATCAGCGAATGAAGGCGAGTAGCCCAGATGACCAGTGACCCCGCTGATTTGCAGTCGATGACAGCACGCGAGCGCTTGTTCGCGATGGGTCTTCTTGATGAATACGAAAAAGCTCAGGAGCAAGGAAACGTAGTGCGCGTTCGCGAATTGCTGGAGAGCGTTGGTGTGGATCAGTCCTCGATTGATCTAATCGAGCGGCGTGTACTATCATTGCGTGAAGGTCTGTAATGGCGCGAACGTTCCCCGGTACGGAGCGTCGGAATCATCTGTCACGCGGCGCTGGCTCGATGGCAGGCGCGCCACATGAAGCCAGAGGCCTTGCAATCCCCTTCGTCCCCACCCACGTGACCTGCATCGCAAACGTCCAACCCGAGGCCACCAGCCCATGACAACGCCAGCGCACGGCACAGGCTGGAACCTCCACCACACCTACGCGACGCTGCCCGACCACTTCTTCGCGCGCATCGCCCCGACGCCCGTGAGCAAGCCCCGCCTCGTGATCCTGAACACGGCCCTCGCGCGCGACATGGGCCTCGACCTCGAGGGCGCCCCCGAAGGCGACCTCGCCGCACTCTTCGCGGGCAACACGCTGCCACCGGGCGCATCGCCCATCGCGCAGGCCTATGCCGGCCACCAGTTCGGCAACCTCGCAATGCTGGGCGACGGGCGCGCCATCCTGCTTGGCGAGCACCTCACGCCCGACGGCCGGCGCCACGATATCCAGCTCAAGGGATCAGGCCCGACACCCTTCTCGCGCCGCGGTGACGGCCGCGCGGCCCTCGGCCCCATGCTGCGCGAATACGTGATCAGCGAGGCGATGCACGCCCTCGGCATTCCCACGACCCGCAGTCTGGCCGTCGCGGCAACCGGCGAGCCCGTCTATCGCGAGACAGCGCTGCAAGGGGCCGTGCTGGCGCGCGTGGCCGCAAGCCACCTGCGCGTGGGCACGTTCGAATACGCCGCCGGCAGCAACAGGGGCACGGGGCTGAAGGCGCTCGCCGACTATGCGATCGAACGCCACGACCCGCATCTCGGCACGCACGAGAACCCCTATCTCGCCCTGCTCGAAGCCGTGATCGCGCGCCAGGCCAGCCTCGTCGCCCAGTGGATGGGCGTGGGCTTCGTGCACGGCGTGATGAACACCGACAACATGACGATCAGTGGCGAGACCATCGACTACGGCCCTTGCGCCTTCATGGATCGTTTCGCCCTCGACACGGTCTTCTCCTCGATCGACACGCAGGGCCGCTATGCCTATGGCAACCAGCCCCGCATCGCACAATGGAACCTGACCCGTCTGGCCGAGGCACTGCTGCCGCTGATCGACACCGACGAGACCGCCGCCATCGCAAAGGCCGAAGCGGCGATCGAAGCCTTCGGTCCGG
>DAISVV010000276.1:0-3598 GCA_036840015.1 Micropepsaceae bacterium | reverse complement strand
CCGCGCGCATTTCGGAGGGGTTCCAGCGGCCCCCTGCACCTGATCCATGGCGACAAATACGACAGATCAGCGTGAAGATCCGGACCAGGATCGTCTCGACGAACTTGGTCGGAAAATCGAGGCCGCGCGTGGAACGTCTCCGGAGCAGGGTCCCCAGCGGCCGGCGGCCGGGCGAAATCTCGCCTATCGCCTGCCAACCGAGTTTGTTGCCGCGGTCTTCGTCGGCGCTGCGCTCGGGTGGGGGTTCGACAGGCTCACGGGGCTCAAGCCTTTCGGGATCATCGTGTTCTCGATCCTGGGCATCGTGGCCGCGTTCCATTTGGTGTTCCGGCTGGTGGGAAAACCGCCTGTCGACAAGGATGAGGGGAATTGAACATGGCCGCAGGCCACAGCCCGATGGAGCAATTCACGATCAAGACGCTCGTGCCGATCGAGTTTGCCGGCTACGACATCTCGTTCACGAATTCCAGCCTCTGGATGTTTCTTGACGTCATCTGCAGCGCAGCCTTCCTGACGCTCGGCGTCAAGCGCGATGGCGTCGTTCCCGGGCGCATGCAGTCGATCGTGGAGATCTTCTACGACTTCATCATGCGCCAGACCGTCATCCCGGTGATGGGCGAATCGGGTCGCCGGTTCTTCCCGCTGCTGTTCACGTTCTTCATCTTCATCTTTTTCACGAATTTCCTCGGGCTCCTGCCCTACTCGTTCACCGTGACGAGCCACATCGCGGTGACCTTCGCGATGGCGCTGCTGGTGTTTGCGCTGGTGCTCGTCATCGGCTTCTGGACCCACGGCCTGCGCTTCCTGTCCCTGTTCGTTCCGTCGGGCGTGCCGGCGTGGATCATGCCAGTCATCGTTCCGATCGAGGTGATTTCTTTTCTTTCGCGCCCGATCAGCCTGTCGCTGCGTCTGGCTGCCAACATGCTTGCTGGCCATACGATGCTCAAGGTCCTTGCCGGCTTTGTCGCGTCGCTGCTTGGTGCGGGGGGCGGGGGTTCCGCGCTTGCGAGCGCACCGCTGCTCGCCGGCGTCGCGCTGACCGCGCTCGAGGTTCTGGTGGCGGCCGTGCAGGCATGGGTTTTCACCATGCTGACGTGCATCTACCTCAATGAGGCCGTGCACCTGCACGACCATCACTAGTCCTGTTCATCACCAACGAGTTTACCTGGAAGGAGTTTCACAATGGACGCAGAAGCAGCAAAGTTCATCGGTGCAGGTCTTGCCACCCTCCCGCTCCTCGGCGCCGGCATTGGCATCGGCAACGTGTTCGGCAACTACCTCGCGGGTGCGCTTCGCAACCCGTCGGCGGCCGCCAGCCAGCAGCAGAACCTGCTTCTCGGCTTCGCATTCTGTGAAGCGACGGGCCTGTTCGGCCTGGTCGTCGCGCTCGTGCTGATCTTCGCCGTCTAATTCCTCCCATGACGGCCCAAGCCGCAAGCTCGTTCCAGATGGCGAACGTGGCTGCTCCCGAACCCGAGGCGCAGCCACCGCAGAATCCCGAGACGCCTGCCGAAGGCCAGACCCCGGAGGGACACTCCGGCGCCGGGCACGATGGCATGGTGCATGACGGTCATGACATGGCGCCCGCGGGCGAGCATGCGGACGGTCACACGGATGGCCTGACGGAGACGGTCGGTCACGGCGAAGGCGATCACGGCAGCAAGGCCGGTTTGCCTCAGCTCGACCTGACCACGTTCGCCAGCCAGATCTTCTGGCTCGTGATCTCGTTTGCGGTGCTCTACTTCATCATCGCGCGCATCGCGGCGCCCAAGATCGGCGGCGTGATCGAAGAGCGCGAGGCACGCATCAAGGGCGACCTCGATGCAGCCACCGATGCCAAGAAGGCCAGCGAGGCGGCCATAGCGGGCTACGAAAAGGCGCTTGCCGATGCCCGCGGCCGTGCGGCGAAGCTCAGCGAGGAAATCCGCGGAAAGGTGCTGGCAGAAGCCAACGCCCGGACGGATGCCGCCGAGAAGCAGCTTGCCGCTGACATGCAGAAAGCCGAAGGACGCATTGCCGAGATGCGCACGGGTGCGCTTTCGCGCCTTTCAACCATAGCCCGCGACACGGCGGCCGACATCGTGCAGAAGCTGACAGGTGACACTGCACCTGCCGGTGAGCTTGATGCGGCCGTGACTGCGGCGCTGAAGAAGTCCTGAGGGGGATCCTGATGAGCGGTGTTTTCGGAGATCCTACCTTCTGGGTTGGCGTGGGCACGGCCCTGTTCGTGCTGCTCCTGATCCGGCTCAAGGTTCCGGCACAGGTCGGCGCGATGCTTGATGCGCGTGCGGCTGCCATCAAGGCCGAACTCGAGGAAGCCCGACGCCTGCGCGCCGAGGCCGAAGCGCTGCTTGCGGACTACAAGAAGAAGACTGCGAGTGCCGCCGACGAGGCGCAGGCGATCATCGATGCCGCGAAGGCTGCTGCTGATCGCATGGCGGCGGATGCCAAGGTGGCGCTTCAGCAGCAGATCGAACGGCGCGCCAAGATGGCCGAGCAAAAGATCGCCCAGGCCGAGGCTGATGCCCTGGCAGAAGTTCGCGCCGCTGCCACGGCTGCGGCGAGCGCTGCGGCGCGCGAGGTCATCGCCAAGCGCATGACCGATGCCCGCGGGGACGCGCTGATCGACAGCGCCATCGCGGAACTCGGGACGAAGCTGCACTGAACCACCCGTCCTTGCGGGCGTATTTCCGCGCACGGGGCCCGCGCGCCCTTTCTCATGGATTGCAAACGTCGCATGTGGCGGGGTCGGCGGTCGCCACATCGGTGCGGTGCACAATGACCTCGTGGCCGCAACCGCTGCATCCCATCCTTGTTGCCACCGTCTGCCTCGTCGGGATCCCGCACACGCGGCAGGGCAAACCGGCAATGCGGCCCACGGCAGCAAAGCCGGGACGGTCACACAGGGGACAACGGCTGCGGATGCGCTGCACGAGGTCGTGCGTGGCGCGCGCAATGGCAGCCATGCGCGTCGGGTTGCGATGTGCGCGCATGTCAGTCTCGACATGCGCCGCGCCGCCGAGGCGGATCGCCTGCCCTATCGCATCAGCGAGGGTATCAGCGTCATCGATGTCCTTGCGCAGCAGCAGGCGCGGGTCAGGCTGACCTTCGCTCGTTCCCATCACGACAAGGCCGTGGGCCGGAAAGCCCGACGCATTGGCGAAGGCCATTGCCGTCTCAATGGACGTTGCCACGACGTGTCCGTAGTTCGTGTCGATGCCCTCGTCGATGCCTGCGATCTCGAGGCTGCCCGGCCGTTCGAGCAGCATGACGATTTCCCGCGCCATGGGAACGAAGGGGATATGGGGATGGGCAAAGAAGCTTCCCTCGCTCGCGATGCCGATGGCGGCGAGAGGGTCTGCGCTGAGGCCTGCCTGCGCCTTAAGGCGGGCTGTCCCGGCTTGCGTGCCCGGGCGGTCGATCTCACGCGTGAAGGTACCGAAAGCGTCGGTGTCGAGGCCTGGGGCAAGCACCACGTCCAGATCGAAAGCCTCGCGCAGGATCGGTGCGATCACACGCTCCTTGCCATGCATGGTCGCCAGTACCGCGCGGGTGCCGGCGCGGATAAGGCCCGGGCCAGCCGGCATCAGAAATAGCC
>DAISVV010000275.1:0-3615 GCA_036840015.1 Micropepsaceae bacterium | reverse complement strand
AGGCTTCGCTCGATGGCCTCGCCAAAGGAAAGCGTGTGAAGCGGTTTGCCAAACACCGCCTCGTCGTCCATGCCCACAACCTCAACACCGACCTCGCCAGCTTTTGCCTTCAGGGAACTGGAATAGGTACGCGGCGTGGCCGTCGCGAACAGGCGCTTGGCCCCGCGCAGCTTCTTGCCATCGAGTACCGTCGCGAACGCACCATCGACCTTGCCTGCACATCGATGAGCCTCGTCCGCCAGGATCAGGGCGAATGACGGAACGGTCGGGTCTTTCTGCGCGGCCTCGATCAGTGGTGAAGACTGATAGGTGGAGAAGACAACGCGGTTGCCATCTCCCTTGATGAATCTGGCTATTTCACCTTGGTCGCCTGTTACCGGGAACGGCAGTTCGGAAACGGACGTTACAGCCTCGTCCTCTTCACGCTTGCCTACGGTCTGGTCCGAGCACACGCACAACACGTCGAAGGGCGTGTTTGCGGCCGAGGTCCAGTCGCTCACGATCTGGGACAACAAACCCAGCGAAGGCACGAGGACCAAGGTACGCCGGGCATCCAGTCGCTCCTTGATCCACATGGACACAAGTGTCTTGCCCGTTCCGCAGGCCATGAGGAGTTGTCCGCGATCAACGGCCTCAAATTCCCTGGCGACGTTTTCGATTGCCTCGACTTGATACGGACGTGGCTTGGGCGCCGGCTTTCGTTTGCCCGAGGAAAGCGCCCCGAGGCTTGCAGGGTAATCCACGGATGCCTTCTCGAAGTCCGAGAGCAGATAGCGGACGACTGGCTTCTCCTGCCCTTCGCACACCTTGCGGGCGTTGGCGCCCAGCATGTCAGTGGTTGCTATCAGCAAGCGGTGGTCGATGACCTTGCGGCTGGTTTCGCTCAGAAACTTGTCAATGTCGGACTTGGTGACTTCGTAGTCTGGTGCGTAGCACTTCGCCTGAACCGCCCATGTCGTGCCATTGCGATGCTCGAACACCAGGTCGATGCCGCAGTCACGACCCCAGCGCCCAGCCCACTCATCCCAGAGCCAGATCTTCGCCACCTGCGTGGACCACTCCGGATCGGTGGTCAGAAACCATTTGACGAAATGCTCGAACTGCCTGCCCCGCTTTCCGGGGGCAGTGTCGAAGGTTGCGAGGAATTGGCTGAAGGTGGGCATTCGGAATTGCCTCAGCGGAAAGCGATATCGGGGCGAACACTACTATTGGTGGCGGCCTTGATCATCGGGAATTTGAGTAGGCCTTCGCTTGTACCGCCTGTCTTGGGTTTCTGTTCCCCGTCTCGGTGACCCGCTTCAATCCACACTCTCCACGCCGCGTGGTTTTTTGGAGGGGGTTGGAGGGAATTTTTTGAACAGTTTTGGTGGACAGCCTCCGGACTTGTCGTCATGCCGGCCATGTTATCGCGATGAGGAGTTACTGTCCAAAAGGTCGCAGGAGGGCGGCTTGACCTGACCATATGTTCCTATTATGTGCCTCTCTATCTACCTACGCAGCCTCTGCTGCCTGTGACTTGACAAGTGAATAGATTACCGGTGGCGCCAGCCTTGAAGGCCTGACCGACCACCTCGTGAGCCCCGCGCGAAAAGGTATAGCGGAGGGAGTGGCCCGGAATCGGTCTAGTGCCGGGAGGAAGAGCAAGCATCCCAAAGATCATGCAGGCAGTTCGGCATCAGCCATTCCCAGGGCACGCCGCCGGGAAGCCGTTGCCAGAATCGAGGATGAAAAAATGAAAGAAGAACGCTGCAGATGTCATCTTCCCACGCCAGAACTGGCGGGAAAAAGCGAAAATCAACAGATCGGCTTCGGCACGGATGTTGTCTTCGGAAGTATCGCGGGAAGCAGGATTTCACCGGACCCCGGTGGATAAGCGCCGATTTGGGCCTCCCGGCGCAGTTATGCTAGTCACGGGAGTGCCCGCGTTGTCCCTTGCGGGTGCGACTTGCGCTACTGTTGACAGGAACTGATTGCACCGTGGGATTCTTCTTGAGACTTCTGGTTTCCATCGTGGTCGGCGTCGGGCTCGGGCTCGGGTCGGCCTACTACATGATCGTGCATGGCACGGGCCAGCAGGACGTCGTCATCAATGGGCCGTGGCGCTCGAACCTGGCGGCCGGTGGCGTTGACGCCGACATGTACACACGCGCAAGCGTGGCGGTGTTCGGGCTGCTCGCGCTCAACAAGTCGGAGACGGTCTACTACACGGCCCGCGGCGACAGCGCCGGCGAGGCTTTCGATCCGGCCTGCAGCTATCGCATCGAAGGCCGGGATCCGGATGCGCGCTGGTGGAGCATCACGGCCTATGGGCGCGACAGCTACCTGATCGCAAACCCGCAGAAGCGCTATGCCATCGGCAAGACCAATGTCGTGCGCGCGACCGACGGCAGTTTTGTCATCCGCCTGTCGCGGACACCGGAAGACGGAAACTGGATCGCGACGTCGGCCGATGGTTTTGACGTGAGCCTCAGGCTCTACAATCCAGGGCCCAGCGTGATCGCCAGACCCTCCACCGTTGAACTTCCCAGGATCGTGAAGGAAACCTGCGAATGATGCGCTTCGTTTCCTGGATCCTTTTCACACTGGTCCTCGCCGCGGTGACACACGTGATCGTCGTGAGCCAGCTTCCGACGTTCATCATGGGACGCGTGATGGCTGCCATTGGCAACGGGGCCCCCGGCAATATCACCTTCAGCGACCGGCCTGACGAGACGGCACGGCGCGTCGTGCGGCCCAGCCCCGACCTTCTTTATTCCGTGTGCATCTATGACGTGTCGAAGAACCCGCTCAGGATCACGACGGGCGCGCCGCAGGGCACGTACTGGTCGGTCTCGCTGTTTGCCGACAACACCGACAATTTCTATGTCTTCAACGACAAGCAGGCGCAGGACAAGTCCGCCACGATCCTGCTGATCGGACAGGGCCAGCAGATTCCGCCGCAGGATGGCTCGATGACTGTCATCAGCGCGCCGAGCAGCAAGGGCGTGGTCCTGTTCCGGACCCTGATCAACGACGATGCGCGCCTGGCCGAAATCGATGCGCAGCGGCGGGAAGCGCGCTGCGACGTGATCCTGCCCAACGAGGTGCAATAGAATGATCCGCCCTGCCCTGCTTGCCTTTGGCCTGGTGGCCTCGGGCTTCCTCCTGTCGACTGCACCGGCCGATGCCGCGGCGCCAAAGGCCAAGGCACCTGTCAAGGTCACGTTCGTGACAGACTGGAAGGCGCAGGCCGAGCACGGGGGCTTCTACCAGGCCCTCGCCGAGGGGCTTTACGCGAAGGCCGGGCTTGAGGTCACCATCCGGCAGGGCGGACCGTCGGTGAATACGCCGCAGCTGATCGCGGCGGGCGCTGTCGAGTTTGCGATGGGTTCGAACCATTTCCAGCCGCTGAACCTCGCTGCCGCCGGGGCTGATGCGGTGGCGGTGGCGGCGATCTTCCAGAAGGACCCGCAGGTGTTGATCACGCATCCCCGGGCCGACATCAAGACGATCGCCGACATCAAGGGCAAGCCCGTGATGATCGCGGATGCAACGGTCTCGACATGGTGGACCTGGGTGCGTTCGCGCTATGGGTTCGAGGATCGGCAGATCCGCAAGTACACGTTCAATCTCGCT
>DAISVV010000274.1:0-3678 GCA_036840015.1 Micropepsaceae bacterium | reverse complement strand
CCTCATCCTCGCCCTTGCCCGCCTGCCGCCCACGATCGACCAGGCCATCGCCAAGCGCGCGCCGAACATCCTCTGCGCCTTCGCCTTCGAACTCGCTCAGGCCTTCAGCCGCTTCTACGCCGCCCACCACATCCTGAGCGAACCCGACGCCACGCGCCGCACACACTGGCTCTCGCTGTGTCGCCTCACGCTGCGCGAACTTGAAACGCTGCTCGATCTGCTGGGAATTGAGGTGCCGGAGAGGATGTGATCAGGCGCCCTGCAGCGCCTTCACCCACTCCGCCGCAGGCCCCGCCGCCGCCACCCAGTCAATCGCCATGGCTACCGCGCCAACCATCACGCACAGCGCCACGAACGACACCATCCAGACAAGGCCCCTGAGATAGGGCACGCCCAGCGCATAGAGCGGGAAGTAGACGATGCGCGCCGCCACGAAGATGCCGGCCGCCACCTGTGTCGCGACCGTGCTTGTGCCCGTCACCGCGATGATCACGCAGATCCCGATGAAATAGGGCGCCGTCTCCATGAGGTTCGCCTGCGCACGGCTCAGGCGGCCGAGCAGCGGCGAGTCCGCCTTTGCCGACGCCTTGTCCCGCGCGGTGTTCGCATAGTGCACGCCATGCACGCGGCGATACTCGATTGCGGCCAGGACCAGCTGGAATAGGCCCAGCGCAATGATCGCAACAGCCATGGCAAGTTCAGTGGTGATCATCGTGGTCTCCATGGGAGCAGGCTGGCCGGTGCTTTAGCGCATCAAGGAAGGCTTCCGCGCGCTTGGAACTGTGCGCGTTGCCGGCCTTTGGTGTTTCAAAGTGGAAACCGGAGATCAGAAGCTTGGACTTGTAGGCACCTTCCTCGACCTCGATCACCACGGGCGGTGTTAGCTCATCGCCGTACCAGCCCCGATAGCTGGCCTCGACCGGGTCCGGTGCAAGCTTCACCGTGGCATCGGGCGGGAGTGAAAGCACGGCCACGAACCGGTCACCTAGGGAACGGATCAGCAGGCCCTTCTCGGTAATGTCATAGGTCACGGGCAGATGCCCAAAGTGAATGTATGTCGGCTTGATCTTCATCAGATCGGCTGCAGTTGTATCCTTGTCCAGCGCCGGGGGATCAGAAAATTTCAGCGTCTGGCGCAACGTCCGCAGCGCACCAGAAACTTCCAGCAAGCCGAGAGCGCCCGCAGCCACGAGTACGGTCATGCCGAAAGTGACACCCTCCGCCCCAATGGCTGACATGGCGCCAATCAGGTCGATGCCGCCGTTCTGAAGCGTCTCAATGGCGGTCTGCGCGATAAGGAAAGAGAGGCAAAGGACGACCAAGTGGACGAGGAATACGACCAGGCTCCGACCGGCATTCGCCAGCATCGTACTCTTGTCATGCGCAGCAAGGTCAGCGTCTTTTCTGAGCGGTGAGTCAGCGCCGAGCGGCCGGCTCGGCGTCCACATCTCGCTCGTCTGCCCGCGATCCGTCATGTGCAGGTCGATGAGCTTCGTGCCGCTGGGTCCCGCCATGGCGCAGGCACCCCTCAAGGGCAGAAGGGCGCGCGCGCGCGGCTTCGGGTGCCGATGATGCACCGCCATGCCTTGCCAATCTTCATGCCGTGTTGACATGCCGGAGGACCGCTCTCGACCTCCCGCGCACGGGAGAACGGGCGCACGACCATGATGTTCGCGTGCTCAAGGCCCCGCCCCCCGGCCGGTTCCCGAAATTAGAGAGAGACCCGCCCCAATTGGCAATGCGGCCCCGGCAATCGCCGGATGATTCGCAGCCCGGATGCACGCAAAGGACACGCTTTTCGCCTGTCGCACGAAGGGCCGCCCGGCCAGTCGCCTCTGCGGGGATGCAGCCACGCGCCGCAGCCCCACCTGAATGCCAGACCCGTCCGTCCGCAGCGGCAGGGCAGCTCCCGCTTGGGGCCTGCCGTCGCCAACCCCCAGAATAACCAACCTCGCCGCGTTGACTCTCGCAGGCGCACCCGCCACCATCCACCCAACGTCCGAACCCCGCCGCGAGGCGCCGGCTCGAACGGCCATACAATCGACCCTCTGCGGAAGAGAGCAGGGCCCCGGAACGGGCCGTGCCGCCGAAGGAGCAACCGCCCTGGAATCTCTCAGGCACCCGGGACCGCAAAGGCGATGACAGTCTGGAAAGCGGACACGGCACGCCTCGCGCGCGCCAGTGTCCCACCGACGGGGTAGGTGGTGCAGGCAACGCGCCACGAAATCTCTCAGGTCCTCATGACAGGCAGGGGCACGATGGCAGCGGAGCCGCGCGAGAGCGCACGGATCCGGTGACATGGTGAAACCCGCGACGCCGATCAGGAAGGACCGCCCATGGCCGAACCGGCCACCAACGAAAACTTGAAGCGCACGCCGCTCTTTGCCCTGAACACCGAGCTCGGCGGCAAGATGGTGCCGTTCGCAGGTTACGAGATGCCCGTGCAGTTCCCGACCGGGATCATGAAGGAGCATCTGCACACGCGGGCAGCCGCGGGCCTTTTCGACGTATCGCACATGGGGCAGGGGATCCTGCATCTGGAAGCCAAGGGTGGCCACGACGACATCGCGGCTGCCTTCGAGACGCTGGTGCCGGGCGACATCAAGGCCCTGAAGCCCGGCCAGATCCGCTACACGCTGCTGCTGAACGACCAGGGCGGCATCCGCGACGACCTGATGGCCACGCGCCCGGAGGCCCCGGAGGAAGCGGGAACGCTGTTCCTTGTGGTCAACGCCGGCACGAAGGACGCCGACTTCACGCACATCGCCGCCGCCCTGAAGGGCCGCGTGCGCGTCGAGCGGCTGGAAGACCGCGCCCTCATTGCGCTCCAGGGCCCCAAGGCTCACGAGGTGCTCGAACGCGTGGTGCCCGGCGTCGGCAAGATGCTCTTCATGACGATGCGCAAGTTCACCTGGGAGCGCCAGGTGCTCTACGTATCCCGCTCGGGTTACACGGGCGAGGATGGCTACGAGATCTCCGTGCCCGGCGCCATGGCGACGGCCTTTGCTCGCGTGCTGCTCGCCGACGCCGACGTCCTGCCAGTGGGGCTCGGTGCGCGTGACAGCCTGCGCCTCGAGGCAGGCCTGTGCCTCTATGGCCACGACATCGACGAGGCGACGACGCCCATCGAGGCCGACCTCGGCTGGGCCATCGGCAAGCGCCGCAAGATGGAAAAGGGCTTCCCCGGTGATGCCCGGATCCTCGACCAGCTCTTCAACGGTGCCAGGCGCGTCCGCGTGGGGCTCAAGCCCGATGGCAAGGCCCCCGCGCGCGAGGGAGCCGAAATCGTCAACGCCGAGGGCACCGTCGTAGGTCGGGTGACGTCAGGCGGGTTCGGCCCCAGCGTCAACGGCCCGGTGGCCATGGGTTATGTGTCCCCCGATTACGCAAAGGACGGCACCGCGCTCGGCCTCAAGGTGAGAACGCAAGTCCTTCCCGCCCGCGTCGTTCCCATGCCCTTCGTGCCCAAGCGGTTTTACAAGCCATGACTGTCGCACCGCACATTTCCTCCCCCGCTTCAGCAGGGGAGGGGGACCATCGCAACGCGCCTCAACTTGTTTCCTCCCCCGCTTCAGCGGGGGAGGGGGACCATCGCAACGCGCCTCAACTTGTTTCCTCCCCCGCTTCAGGGGGGGAGGAGGGACGAAGCAAGACAAAGGAGGTGGGGGCGGAGGCACG
>DAISVV010000273.1:0-3701 GCA_036840015.1 Micropepsaceae bacterium | reverse complement strand
GCCCGTCGTCGACGGCGACGCGGAAGAACGGCTCCGAGAACATGCCTCGCCACTACATTCCCGAGGTCTATGCCGTCGAGGCCGTCTCTGCCTGATGCAGCGACCCGCTGATCTCCTCCGTCCCACTTCTGCCTGAGGTATCAACATGCACCACGCCTTGTCCGATGATGCACTCGACCAGCTGTTTCGCTCGGCCCGCACGCAGAACAAATGGCTGGACAAGCCGGTCTCCGAAACGCTTGTCCGCGCTCTTTATGACCTGACGCGGATGGCGCCGACGAGCGCCAACAGTTCGCCTGCCCGTTTCGTGTTCGTGACGTCAGCGGCGGGTCGCGAGAAGCTCAAGCCGTTCCTCCTGCCGAGCAATGTCCCGAAGGTCATGACGGCGCCGGTGACTGCCATCATCGGTTACGACCTTGCGTTCTACGACAATCTCCCCGTGCTCTTTCCGCATGTCGATGCGCGCAGCTGGTTTGTCGGCAATGACCGGCTCGCCGAGGCAACGGCGTTTCGCAACAGTTCGCTGCAGGGGGCCTATCTGATCATGGCAGCCCGCGCGCTCGGGCTTGATTGCGGGCCGCTCTCGGGCTTCGACAACGAGGGGGTCGACAAGGCGTTCTTCGCCGGCACGCGCGTCAAGTCGAACTTCATCTGCGGCATTGGCTATGGCGATCCCAGCGGGGTGTTTCCGCGCTCACCGCGCCTGTCATTCGAAGACGCCTGCCAGTTTGCATGAGCCGGGGGCTGGTCCTTGCGATCGATACCAGTCTCGGCCCGGTTTCGGCGGCCTTGCTGGCTGCCGACGGGCGCGTAATGGGACATCGCCGGGTCGGCGATGCTGCCGGGCAGCAGGCCGAGGTGCTGCCTCCGCTGGTCGACGAGATCTTTTCGGCGTGCGATGCCTCGTTCGGTGATCTTGCACGGGTGGTTGTGTCGACCGGGCCGGGTGCGTTCACGGGCGTGCGCGTCGGCATCGCCTTTGCAAAGGGGCTCCACATCGCCACAGGCGCCGTGCTGGTCGGGATTTCGAGCCTCGCCTGCCTTGCGGTGCAGGCGCAGGTCGCCCATCCGGGCGTGCGTGCGGGGGTGATCGTCGATGCGCGGCGTGGCGAGGCCTATCTCATCGTGCGGGATCCGGACGGGAGCCTCGTGGTCGACCCCACGCTGCTTCCTGTCGCCGATGCCGAGCGGCTGCTGGTGAAGGCGTGTGTACGGCCGATGCTGCTTGTCGGCAGCGGCCGGCACCTTGTCGATGTCCCGCTGGCGCTGCTTCCGGTGCAGGACGATGACGGGATCGATGCCGTCCAGCTCGGGCGCCACGGCTCGACACTTGACCCGGCGCTCCATCAGGTGCGTCCTGCCTATCTGCGCGCGCCCGATGCGCGGGTTCCGGCGTGACAGCCGAGATCCTCATCCGTGTGGCAAGCACCAGCGATGGCATGTCGCTGTCCGCGCTGCATGCAGCATCCTTTTCCGATACCTGGGGTGCGGCGTCATTTGCCACGCTGCTCGAGCGTGCGCAGGTGCTGGGCCTCAAGGCCTTGGTAAATGACAAGCATATCGCAGGCTTCATCCTGACGCAGGTCATTGCCGAGGAGGCCGAGATCCTGACGATCTGCGTCGATCCGGCGATGCGGCGTACCGGCGTGGGCCGGTTGCTGCTGACGGAAGCCTGCCGGCAACTGGAGGCGCGTGGCGTGCAGAGCCTTTTTCTCGAGGTTTCAGAAGACAATGAGGGGGCACGCGCGCTCTATGACCAATCGGGATTTGTCGCGGTCGGGCGGCGAAAGGCCTATTACCGTGAAAATGCGGCGGCGCCCGGCGCCCGGGATGCCCTGGTCATGCGACGACAGCTTGGCGCCTAGAGGGTTTTGCGCCACCGTACTATGCAGTAGAATGCACGAAACCAACCGGTGAGTCATGGATCGGATCGAGAAGCTCTGCATCGAAAAGGGTTTGCGCATGACCGGACAACGGCGCGTGATCGCGCGTGTCCTGGCGGAGGCTGAAGATCATCCGGACGCCGAGGAGCTGCATCGGCGCGCCGCGGCGATCGATCCGCATATCAGCATTGCTACCGTCTACCGTACGGTTCGGCTTCTGGAGGAGTCGGGGATCCTCGAGCGACACGACTTTCGTGACGGACGTTCGCGCTATGAAGAAGTGCCGGACGAACACCATGACCACCTGATCGATGTGCAGACGGGCCGGGTCATCGAGTTCCATGATGACCAGATCGAGGAGCTGCAGCGGCTGGTGGCGGAGAAACTGGGCTACCGGCTGGTGGATCACAGGCTTGAACTCTATGGCGTTCCACTGAGTTCCGCGGCAGGTGATCCCAAGCTGAAGCCACGGAAGTAGCGGGCGCGCCCCATGCTTTTCATGCAGACACTTCGCGGGTTGGGAATTGCCGTTGGCTTCATCGTGCTGACGGCGGCGTTCGTGCCGATGCAGTGGCTGGCACTGCGCTTCAAGTCTTCCCTTGCCGACACGCTGCCTGTTGCCTTTGCGCGCGGCCTCTGTGCACTGATCGGGATCCGGGTCGAGACGTTCGGGCGTCCCTGCCGGGAGAAGGGCGTGCTGCTCGCGTGCAACCACACGTCCTATCTCGACATGCCGGTGCTGGCGGCGGTGACACCGGTCTGCTTTGTCGCCAAGGCGGAGGTCGGGCGCTGGCCCTATTTCGGGACGCTGTCGCGGCTCGTGCGGACCGTGTTCGTCGAACGCGAGCGGCGCAGCAAGGCGGGCGAGCAGCGGGACGCCATCCAGGAGCGGCTGGAGTCGGGCGGGACGATCGTGCTCTTTCCCGAGGGCACCTCGAATGACGGGAACCGCGTGCTTGGCTTCAAGAGCTCGCTGCTGGGTTCAGCCAACTCCATGGTGCGCGATGCGAACGGGCAGCAGCGGCGGGTGCTGGTGCAGCCTGTCTCGCTTGCCTATACGCGCCTCCACGGTATGCCCATGGGTCGCGAGTTCCGGCCGTTTTTTGCCTGGTATGGCGACATGGAGCTGGTGCCGCACCTGTGGCAGGCCTTCTGCCTCGGGCCCATTGACGTGATGGTTCATTATCATCCACCGCTGACCATCGACCAGTTTCCCTCGCGCAAGGAACTGACCGCGGAGTGCGAGCGCCTGGTTGCCGCGGGCGTGACCCACGCGCTGTCGGGCCGTCCGGGGGCGGTGGGGCCTGCCTACGAGGACGAACCCATCGCGATTGCTCCGATCCAGGACCGCTATGGCCGGGATTTCGATTAAGCTTGAGTTCAGCGGGGGTTTCACCCATAAGTCGCGCCGTTTTTCAACAAACTGGGCGAAGACTTCCGGCCGGCCGTGACGCAGAAAATCTTCATCAAGACCTACGGGTGCCAGATGAACGAGTATGACTCCTCCCGGATGGCGGATGTCATGGCTCCGCATGGTTTTGTTCGCGCCGATGCGCCCGAGGAGGCGGATCTCGTCATCCTCAACACGTGCCATATCCGCGAGAAGGCGTCCGACAAAGTCTATTCGGAACTCGGGCGCCTGCGGTCGCTGAAGACGGCGCGCGCGGAAGAGGGGCGGCAGATGATCGTCGCCGTGGCGGGCTGTGTTGCGCAGGCCGAAGGCGAGGAGATGCTGCGGGCCGCACCCGTCATTGACATCGTCGTGGGGCCTCAGGTCTATCGACGCCTGCCCGGAATGGTCGCTCGCGCCCGGGCACG
>DAISVV010000272.1:0-3702 GCA_036840015.1 Micropepsaceae bacterium | reverse complement strand
GGCGCGAGAAAGGCATCGTTGTTCGCGGCAAATACCTCGAATGACGGAGCCACCGTGCGCACGCGCTCGTCGAGGATCGCGTCGTTCGTCTTCCAGGGAAAGTGCGCACCGAGCCCCATCGCGTCGGCAAGCCCGCGCCAGAAGGCATAGGCGTCGCGGCATTCGCCGGGCGGCTCCATCGCCTTCTGCGAGGGCTTGCAGTGGGCGGCCCAGCCATAGCCGTCCATGAGTGCATTGCGTTCGGTCCACGCGTCGCCCGGCAGGACATAGTCGGCCAGCTGCGCCGAGGGCGTCATGAAGTGCTCGTGCATCACGATGAGGTCCTGGTTCATCATGGCGCGGTGGATGAGCTTCATGTTGGCATAGGACATCAGCGGGTTGTTGCCCTGCACGATGAAGGCCTTGACGGGATAGGGCACGCCGTCGGCCATCGCGCGGAACACGGCCGAGGGTACGGCCATGTAGCTGCCGTTGACGATGTTGGGATAGCGATAACCCCAAACGCGCTCGGTCGCGTCCTCCAGCAACTGCGTCGTGCGATAGGTGAAGACAGGGTGGCGGTCAGCACCAAGCTGCTTGTCGCGCTGCGCCTGGGGCAGCACGTCATGCAGCTCGAACAGGCTTTTTTGCGGGATGTCGGGATGCAGGCCGCCCAAGGTCTCGCCGCCCGGCACGTCGAGGTTGCCGCAGATCGCGCGCATGATGGCGTGAAGACGGATGGCCGAGGTCGAATTGCGCTGCTGGTCGGTGATCGGCGTCCAGGGAATGACCGAGAGCCCTTCAGCATAGATGCGGGCCGCGCGCGCGATCAGATCAGGGCCAACACCCGTGATCGCTGCCACACGCTCGAGCGGGAACTCCGCGACCCTGGCCTTCAGCGCCTCGAAGCCGTGGCACCATTTCTCGACGAAGGCTGCGTCGTAGAGCTTCTCGCGGATGATGACGTCGAGGAAGCCGAAGCACATGGCGGCATCGGTGCCCGCTTTCAGCGGCAGCCAGACATCGGCACGCTCGGCCATTTCGCTCTTGCGCGGGTCGAGGACCACGAGCTTTGCACCGCGCTGGCGCGCTTTCATGATCGCGTTGAAGACCGGAACCCAACTGTGGCGCTTGGGATTGTGGCCGAAGAGCATGATGCAGTTCGTGTTGGCGTAGTCGGGCTGGGGGAACCAGCCATAGACAAGGCGGTTCACGGCGGCCGTGTTGCCGGCGCACAGGGCCACCCCGGAGATGTAGTTGGGCGAGCCCAGGAGGTTCATGAAGCGGCGTGTCGCGCCGTTCTCGGTCGAGGTGTTCCAGTCGCTGGTTGACACGGCGATCGCCTCGGGGCCGTGCCTGTCGATGATGGCCTTGAGCCTTGCGCCGATGTCGGCGTTGGCCTCGTCCCAGGAGACGCGCTCGAACTTTCCCGAACCCCGCGCGCCGACGCGTCGCAGCGGGTAGAGGAGCCGATCAGGATGTGCGAAGCCCTTGGGCGCATAGACCGCCTTCATGCAGATATTGTCGCGGAAGATGGGATTGTCGGACGAATGAATCCGGACGACCTGTCCTTCCACAACCTTCGCGTGGACCGTGCACTGGATGTCGCAGCTTGAGCAGATCACGTTGCGTGTCGTGGCGGGGGCTTGCTGCAAGGCCGTCATGCGGGCACTCCGGTTCCACAGGCTTTTCATTTACATACAATGATGTATGTTTCTTGTCCACCCTGTGCCGGAACCAACCCATGCCAGCGAAAGCCGCCCGCAACCGACGCACGCAGGCCGACAGGTCCGGCGAGATGCGCGCGCGGCTGGTCCGGGCAACCGTCGCGAGCCTTGTCGAGAGCGGCTACGCGCGCACGACGACCGTCGAGGTCTGCCGGCGCGCCGGCGTCACGCGCGGTGCCCTGCATCATCACTTTGCGGACCTTCCCGACCTGCTTGCGGCGGCGATGAGCGACACCTATGAGCGCTTCTTCCTTGCGCCCGCACGCACGCGCCCGTTCGCCAGCCTCGAGGCGTGGATCGATGATGCCTGGACACGCCTGCGGCGGCCCGCGTTCAAGGCGGTGATCGAGGTGTGGCTGGCTGCGCGCAACGAGCCTGCACTCGGGCGCGCACTGAGGCCCGCGATCGAACGCTACAAGCAGGTTTTCTCGATCGAGGCGAGTGCGCGGCTCAGGGCGCTGGTCGGGTCGAGTGCCGATGTCCAGGCGTTCTATCGCCTGGCCTGTGAAACCCTGATCGGCCTGGCGCTCGGCCGGGCGACGACGCCGGGGGGACGCGCGCTTGACCACGAGGCGGTTGTCATTGGCATGCTCAAGACGCTGGCGCGCAGGATCGTGCGGAAGGCGGCAAGTCAAGGCGGCGCCCCATGAAGCGCAGCCGTGCAGCCGGGCCCGGCTGCATCAGTGCCGGTGCAGGATGGCGACCATGTTGTCGTCCGTCGGCATAGTGAGGTGCTGGGGCTGGCGGACCGTGAAACCCGCGGCCTCTGCGAGGCTGCGCAGGCTCCGGCGATCAAAGTAGTTCACATGGTCGGGGTGGCGGAAGCCGCACCACTTGGCTCCCATGACCCTGCGGTTCAGGCTGCCATAGTTCGGAACCTTCACGACGACGATGCCGCCCTTTGCCATCCGCGTGTACAGGTTCTGCAAGACCTCGCGCGCCCGCCAGTCATGTTCGAGGTAGGACCGCAGCAAGGCTGCCGTGAAATGCTGCGCGGGGAATTGCAGCAAGCCCTCTTCGCTGCTGGCCTGGACCACGCGCCCGCCGCGGGCGGCGGCGTGGCTGCTTGCGACCTTTGCCTGTTGCCTCGATATCTCGATGCCATTGGGAACGAAGCGCTGGTCGAAACGCAGGAGATACCCGCCGGTGCCACAACCGAGGTCGAGGGCCGGTCCGGACGGGGCAAGACGGTTGAGGATATCGACGCCCTCGGTGCGGGGCAGCAGGTGAAGCCTCCAGCGCGTTGCGGCATCAAGGCTCTGTATCAACGGCTGCTTCTTGCGCCTGCGCTTGCCTTCGGTCTCAAACTGCTTCTCCCAGGCGAGGTTCTCCTCGAGCTCCTCGTAGACCGGCACCTGCTGCAGATGGGGGAAGCCGCACGAGACGCACTCGATGATGTCCCATTCCTCACCGCTGTAACGGCTGCGTGACGGCGCGGGGATGTTCGCGTTCAGGCAGACGGGACAGGGGCGCCTGATCGTCTTCACGTTTGCATGGCTTGCCATCAAAAGTACCCGAAAATCATGGGAATTCAGGGGTGTTTCGACCTCATTCCTAAGCGTTTTCGGCGCCCTTATCATCATCAACAATTGGGTTGCCGGGCGCCGATGCTCCGAGGCGACCCTTGTTGTGCATTGCACCACCGCAGCCGTGCGCAGCCCAGTTCGCAACCGGGCCGGGACCGGCGTTCTTGACGCCCTGCGGGAACGCACCTATCTCTCTGGCTCAATTTCCGGGATTTTCCGACATGGCCAGCGCCCTCGACCGCATCAAGTCCGACATCGACGCCAACGAAATCGTGCTGTTCATGAAGGGGACGCCGGGCATGCCCCAGTGCGGCTTCTCCGCAACGGTTGTCCATATCCTTGACCACATGGGCGTCAAGTACAAAGGCGTTAACGTCCTGGCCGACCCCGAGATCCGGCAAGGCATCAAGGACTTCTCGAACTGGCCGACGATCCCGCAGCTCTATGTGAAGGGCGAGTTCGTGGGCGGC
>DAISVV010000271.1:0-3714 GCA_036840015.1 Micropepsaceae bacterium | reverse complement strand
CGGCGTTCGTTTACACGATAAGTTAGATCGAGACATCGGCGATTAGGACCCAGCCGTCCAGGCTGACGTAGATCGCCTAGGCGTGATCGGCGTTCAGCAATACGCACGGCTTCGTCGATGTCGTGCGTGACGATTGGAAGCGATTTGACACCGATGCTGCCGGACATGCTCACGCGCGTCGTCCGCGGTCGACATCCGCGCGTGCTCTACAACACTGGTCACGGCCAAATTGGCTGGACGCGGTCGGCGCGCTCGCCACGGCGCGGGCAAAAGCGTCAATCGGGAGGGATCCCCCGAATGAAAGCACCACTGGAGTTCGCAGGTCCCGACATGGAAACCGAGGCAATTGGATGCCCACCCGTGCGCGAGCCGGACGGCCTCGCCATGTCCTCGCACAATCGCTTTCTCTCGCCAGGCGAGCGCGCCCGCGCCTTGCTCCTTCCGCGTACGCTCATGATGGCTGCGGCTGATATCGGGAACGGATCAGCCCCCGCCGAGGTGACACAGCGTGGCGCAGCGGAACTCGTCCAAGCTGGCTACACGCTCGACTATCTAGAAGTACGTCACGCGGAAGCCCTGCTGCCGCTTACCGGCGCGGCGGACGAACCTAACCGCATTCTCGCCCCTGCAGGGCTGGGCGCGACGCGGCTAATCGACACCGTCGCGGTTTAGCTGTGGCATTCGACATGTGTCAATGGCCACCGAACTTTCCGCAAAGATGGCCTTCCAAAATTCCCGAGCTGAACGGTTTCGGCAGGCATCGGTGATCAGCCGGCGTTATGATCGGTCAGCATCTTTCCAGGTGGGCGGCCACGCCGCTTGAAGGCCTGCGGCGGGGTGATGGACGCCTTCGCACGCACATGCTCCGGGATCAGATCGGCGTGCTGCCGGAGGCGGTAGCTTGCGCCCTCGATCTGGATCACGACGGCATGGTGCAGCAACCTGTCGAGCAGCGCCGTGGCCACGACGGGATCGCCGAAGATATCACCCCATTCCGCGAAGCCGCGGTTCGAGGTGAGGATCATGGCGCCCTTTTCGTAGCGGGCGTTGACGAGCTGGAAGAACAGGTTGCCGCCGCCAGGGACGACAGGCAGGTATCCGATCTCGTCGACCACAAGGAGCTGCGGCCTTGCGAGGTAGCGGATGCGCTCGCGCAAGGTTCCCTCCTTTTCGGCCTTGGCAAGCGAAGTCACGAGATCGGCAAGGGTCGAGAAGGCAACGCTCTTGCCGGCCTTCACGGCCTCGACGGCGAGCGCTGTGGCAAGATGGCTTTTGCCGGTGCCCGGTGGGCCGAGCAGATGCACGACCTCGGCCCGATCGATAAAGGTGAGCTCGGCGAGGGCCAGGATGCGGTTCCTGTCGAGCGAAGGCTGGAAGGTGAAGTCGAAGCCCGCAAGCGTCTTGATTGCGGTCAAGCTTGCAACAAGCAGCGCCGTCTTGATGCGCCGGGTCTCCCGGATCGAGAGCTCCTCCATCAGGATCTGGTCGAGGGCGCCGATGGCGTCGATCTCGCCCTGCTCGATGCGGCGCACAGCCTGATCGAGCACTTCCAGCGCACGCGGCATGCGCAGCGCAACCAGGCTCTTCTTGATGCTGTCGAGCGTGGTTGGTTGGGGATTGCGGATGGCGGCGCTCATGATCTGGCTCCAGCGCCTTGCGCGGCGAGCCTGTCGCCGATCGCCTGGTAGATGGCCAGCGAACGGTTCGGCACCTGATCACCAGGCCTGAGGAAGGTCAGCCCCTCCTCGTTCTGTCGCGGATAGCCATGATCTGGCCGGCATTTCCCACGTGCCCTTGCCGCGTTCCCTTGACGATGGCCGGGGTCGACCCGGTATTGCTTGCGGCCCTCCACAACCGGATGGCAAGCGACGAGGCGACCGCTGTCGAGGATGCGGATCTCGTGGGCAAGCTGATGCACCTCGACGATCCGGCGTGTCCGGTCCGGAACGCTGTAATAGTTTCCTCCGATCGCCACGAAGCCGTCATGGCTCACCCGCCGCTCCAGCTTGATCAGCGCGTCGAAGGGCCCGGCTGGCAGCGCTTGAAGCTCTGGCTGCTCGGCAGCAAAGGCTTCCGAGACGATGCGGTTCGTGGTCCCGTGCACGCGCACATTCGCCACCGTGCCAAGCCAGTCAACAAGCTGCCCGTTCAGATCCTCAAGGTTCCGGAAGCTGCGTCCAAGGAAGAAGTCTTCGCGGATATAGCGGAAGGGACGCTCGACTTTGCCCTTGGTTTTGGCCCGATACGGCTTGCAGGCCTTCGGCAGGAAGCCGTAATGCTGGGCCAGCGTCAGAAGCGAGCGGTTGTAGATGATGTGCCCATCGCTGTTCTCGCCCGTCACCGCCGTCTTCATGCGGTCGTAGAGGATCTCGACAGGGACGCCGCCGATTGCCTCGAACCCCGCCATATGACAGCGCAGCAGCGTCTGCAGGTCCTGATGCAGGACGAAGCGGGCGAAGAGGAAGCGCGAATGGCCCAGCACGAGACTGAACAGCCAGATGATCCGCGTTGAACCCGGCTCATCCTCGAATGCAACCACGAACCGGGCAAAGTCGACCTGCGCCTGCAACCCCGGTGGTGTCTCGAAGCGGATCTCAAAAGGCTTCGGCCCATTGTCAGGCCGGAGTGCCGCGACAAGCCGCTTCACGGGCGAGTAAGCCCCGCCATATCCGCGCTCGCGGATCTCGCGAAGGAGCCGGGTTGCTGTCAGATCAGGGAAGGACAACAATCGTTCCCTGATAAAGTCGACAAACGGCAACAGCTTGCTGGGGCGGCCAATCTGCCGGGGGCCGTAAACCGGCGGCTCAAGCCCGCGCTCAATGTATTTGCGGATCGTTTTCGGATCCCGGCCCGTTCGGCGGGCGATGGCGCTGATCGACAGGCCATGGCGGTGCAAGTCCAAAATCATCACGAGTTCTCCAAGCTGTACCACTCGCGCCGCTCCGTGCCTCGTCTCCAGAGACGGTATGATCGGCGGCATCGAGAAAAATCTGGCCTGCGGAGGGCGCGCCCTCCGCAGGCCAGACAACGTGCTCAGCAAGGGAAAATTCAAAGGCCACATTCAGGGAGTATTCGGTGGCCAGTGACAGATGCCCGCGGGATGAGCACCCGGGAAATCGCCGGGCATTTGCGCGACCTTTACGGGATCGACGTCTCCGCCGACCTCATCAGCGCGGTGACCGACGCCGTTCTCGACGAGATCGCGACCTGGCAGGCAAGGCCGCGGGAGAGCACCTATCCGCTGGTTTTCTTCGACGCCCTGCGCGTCAAGGTCCGCGACGAAGGGGTGGTCCGCAACAAGGCGGTCCACATCGCCCTTGGCGTGCGCGGCGACGGAACCAAGGAGATCCTTGGGCTTTGGCTCGAGCAGAACGAGGGCGCCAAGTTCTGGCTCCGCGTCATGAACGAACTCAGGAACCGCGGCGTCGAAGACGTCCTCCTGGCCGGCGTCGATGGCCTCAAGGGCTTCCCGGAGGCCATCCTCGCGGTGTTCCCCGAAGCCATGGTGCAGACCTGCATCGTGCACCTCCTGCGTCACAGCCTCGACTTCGTCTCCTACAAGGATCGCAAGAGCGTTGCCGCCGCACTGAAGGCCATCTACCGGGCGGACAATGCCGAGCGGGCTCATCAGGAGCTCGTCGGCTTCGAGAATGGGCCCTGGGGCCGGCGCTATCCGGCCAGCGCCCAGAGCTGGCACCGGGCGTGGAGCGAGGT
>DAISVV010000270.1:0-3718 GCA_036840015.1 Micropepsaceae bacterium | reverse complement strand
AGGGGCGGGGGCCGTCGCCGCGGGCGACGAGTGACCCTGCGCCGCGCCGTCGTTCGATCAGGCCCTCTTCGGCCAGCAGTCGCAGCGCCTCGCGT
Organism: Micropepsaceae bacterium; assembly: GCA_036840015.1. Classification (GTDB taxonomy): domain Bacteria; phylum Pseudomonadota; class Alphaproteobacteria; order Micropepsales; family Micropepsaceae; genus SZUA-430. The sequence goes on along the minus strand of DAISVV010000270.1, from coordinate 3,623 downwards.
GCCGTGTGTCGGGAGATGTTGTGGGTGGTGCAGAGCTCTTCCTCCGTGGGCAGGAGGGCTCCCTGAGGATAAACGCGTGCGGCTATGGCCTGGCGCAGGTCTCGCGCAAGGCTCTGGTAAAGGGGTTCGTCCGATCTTGTTCGTCTTTGCATAGCCATGGGGCCCATGATAGATCACAAACATGTCCGGACAAAGTCATACCGCCTGGACGGCATCGCGGCGCTTGGCCCGGCATGTGCTGGCTCAGCGCTGTGAGGATTTGCCCTCCGGTGTCCAATCGGCCGTCAGGCAGTTTACGCTCGATACGCTGGGTGTTGGCGTTGCTGGCCGCGCGTCGTCCTTTGCGTCAGCGTTCCTTGGCGCCGTGCGCGGTTGGGGCGTTGGCGTCGAGGCGCGGGCCTGGGGCAGTGGAGAGAAACTGCCTGCACCCTCGGCGGCGATGGTGAACGCCTACATGGCGCATGCCCAGGAGTATGACTGCGTCCACGAAGGAGCGGTGCTGCATCCGTTTACCGTGGTGGTCCCGGTTCTTGTGGCTGAAGCCGAGCGAGCCGGTCTATCGGGTTCGCGCTTCATGGCCGCATGTGCCGCTGGTGTGGACGTTGCTGCCGGTCTAGGCCTCGCCGCGCGGTCGCAGATCAAGTTCTTCAGGCCTGCCACCTGTGGCCTGTTTGGCGCCATCGCGGCGCTGGGATCGGCGCGTGGATTGAGTGAAGACGAACTCGTGAATGCCTTCGGCTACGGACTTGCCTTTGCTGCCGGCACGATGCAGGCGCATGTTGAAGGAACGCCGGCACTGGCTGCAAGCGTTGGCAATGCCGCGCGCGCTGCTTTCCAGGCAGTCGATCTTGCGCAAGCGGGACTCCCTGGCCCAAAGGGTGCGATCGACGGGCCCTTCGGCTACTTGACACTGTTCGAGACCGCGCATGACATCGTACCGGTGCTCGACGGCCTCGGGACCGCATGGCGTGCGGCCGAGGTCAGCTGGAAACCGCATCCGACGGGTCGGGCTTGCCATGGCGGCATCGACATGATCCTTGCACTGCGGGCAGAGGGGCTTGAGGCCGCGGCGGTGGGGCAGATCACCTTCACGGTGACGCCGCTGATCTATCATCTGGTTGGTCGGCCTGCGGTTGCCTCGCCGGATGTGAACTATGCGCGGCTCTGCCTGCCGTTCGCGGCCGCCTCTGCCCTGCGCTGCGGCGAGGTTGGCTTGCGGGAATTCACGCCCGCTGCGCTGGCTGACAGGGACACGTTCGCGCTCGCGCAGAAGATATCGGTCGTCGTTGCGCCGAACCCGGATCCCGCCGCGTTCGTGCCGCAAGCTATTGAGGTTCGCTGTCGCGACGGACGCGTTCTAAACTCGCGGATCGACGAATTGCCGGGTACGCCGCGCCGGCCACTGAGCGAGGCGGCGCAGATGCGCAAGCTCGAAGGCTGCACACGTTTCGCCCTTGGCGAGAGCGGGTTTGTCGTTGCCCGACAACTGGCGGACGCATGCGGGCGGTTGGCGTCGCTTCCCGACGTCGCCGTCCTGGGCAGGATTGCGGCTGGCGAAGAGGGGTGCTGATCATGGACGGGCATCGCAGCTATTTCGACATCGTCGATCCGAAGGCGCTGGTTGTCGATCATCCGATCGGCGATGCGTTCATCCATTATGCCACGAAGGTCAGCCGTGACGAGAAGCGTGCACGGCAGGAAGTGCTGTTTCAGCGCCTCGTGGACCGGGCGTGGCAGACCGCGTTCTACCGGCGCCTGTGGGGGGCGAAGGGGATCGAGCGCGGTGACATCCGCAGCCTTGGCGATATCGCGAAGCTGCCAACCTTCGACAAGGCCGACATCGTGGAGTCGGTTCGCCTTGCGCCGCCCTTTGGCGATTTTCCGGGTTTGGATTCCTATGCGCCAGGTGCGCGTCCGCCGGTGATCTTCCACACGACCAGCGGCACGACTGGCAAGCCGCAGCCGCTGTTCTTCGGGCCGAAGACACGTGAGGTACAGAACCTGCTTCTAGGGCGGCTCTATCGGTTTCAGGGATTGCGGCCGGAGGATGTCGTTCATTCCGTCTATGGCCACGGCATGATCAATGGCGGGCACTATATCCGCGAGGCGGTGACGCACTGGACGTCGGCCACCTTCATGTCGGCGGGTACGGGCGTCGAGACGCGTTCGGCCGCACAGGTCCACCTGATGAAGGATTTCGGGGCTACGGTGATCCTGGGCTTTGCCGACTACGTGAAGCGCCTTGCGGAGACGGCGGCCGAGCAGGGGCTCAAGATCGGTAGCGACATCCGCATCCGCATGATTTCGGGCCAGTTCGGGCGCGAGGACAAGGCCGCTGTGTCCCGGCTCTGGGGCGGGGCTGCATGCTTCGACTGGTATGGGGTCGGCGATACGGGTGTCGTCGCGGGCGAGGGGCCTGACCAGGATGGCCACTATATCTTCGAGGATGCCCACTACGTCGAGGTCTGCGACATCGAAACGGGGCAGCCCCTGGCGGATGGTGCCGATGGCGACTTTGTCGTCACCTGCCTGTTCAAGGATGATGTCTATCCGATCATTCGGTTCAATACGCATGACGTGACCCGGCTGCGTGGCGGGGTTTCGTCGCTGGGTATCAACCTGCGGCGGATGGACGGGTTCCTCGGCCGGTCGGACAACATGGTCAAGCTGCGCGGCATCAATGTGTTCCCTCAGGCCGTCGGTCCGATCCTTGCTGAGGCGCCAGAGTACGCGGGCGAATATGTGTGTCGTGTCGTGCGCGACGACAAGGGGCGCGACGATCTTGTGGTTGTTGCCGAAGTGTCGCGCGCGGACGACGGCACGGCAACGCGGCTCGGTGAGGTCCTGAAACGTCGGCTTGGCATCGAGGTTGCGGTCGAACTGGTCCGGCCCGGTGAAACGGCTGCGCTGACGCAGGTGGATGTGCGGCAGAAGCCCATCCGCCTCATAGATGCGCGCAAGCCATGAGTGTTGCCGCGAGCTGGCGCGACATCACGGCGGGCTTTGCCCGTGGCGAGAGCGACGCGGTCGCGGTGCTTGATGCCTGTCTGGCTGTCGTCGACCAGCGCAACGGGCGGCTGAATGCGCTGGTGCACGAGGATCGCGCTGGTGCGCGGGCTGCTGCGGCGGCTTCGGCACGGCGCTGGCAGCGGGCAGAAGCGCTGTCGTCGATTGATGGCATGCCCGTTGTGGTCAAGGCCAATGTTGCGGTGAAGGGCATGCCGTGGACGGCTGCAATGAAGCCGCTTGCCGCACGCATTGCGGATGCAGATGCAGATGTGGTGGCGGACCTTCGTGCGCGAGGCTGTGTCATCCTTGGCATCGCGAACATGCATGAAGGCGCCATGGGTGGCACGACGGACAGTCCGCTTTATGGCCCCTGTCGTCATCCGCTTGACGAAAATTGTGTGCCGGGTGGTTCATCGGGCGGGTCTGCGGTGGCGGTCGCCGCGGGCATGAGCCTCGCTGCGATCGGTACCGACACGATGGGATCGGTGCGGATGCCGTCGGCTTACTGCGGTGTCGCAGGGATCAAGCCCAGCGCAGGGCATCTATCGACGCGTGGGGTGGAGGCGTTATCCACGGCGCGCGACCATGTAGGGGGCCATGCGCGGTACATCGAC
>DAISVV010000269.1:2612-3725 GCA_036840015.1 Micropepsaceae bacterium | reverse complement strand
GGGACGTGCTGCACAAGTATCCGCATGACTACAAGGTTGTCATCGTGGGCGATGCGACAATGTCCCCCTACGAGATCACCTATCCGGGCGGGTCCGTCGAACACTGGAACGAGGAGCCGGGTGCCGTCTGGCTCGAGCGCGTCACACGGATCTACGAGCATGCCGTGTGGTTGAACCCGGTGCCCGAGCGGCACTGGGAGTACACGCCCTCGATACAGATCATGAAGCAGATCATGAGCGACCGGATGTATCCGCTGACGCTCGAAGGCCTCGACAAGGCGATGCGGGAGCTGAGCCGGTAGGGGCGCAGGCGCCTCATGGCGGCGGCTGACGGATGAGGGGCTTGCGTGCTACGCCTGCCCCGTCGTTCCTCATGACTGCGGAGACTGCGCCATGCCCCGACTGAGACAGGTTTCGAAGGCGGATGCCGATCCGTTTGCCCAGCAGATCTACAAGGTGCTTTTCGGCGAGCGTGATCCGGTGAAGGACCCGGGGACCGCGACGGGGACGCCGGGCAACTGGTGGACGGTGTTCGCGCTGGTGCCGGACGCGTTCCGGCACACGACCGAGGGGTTCCAGTTCTATCGCAATCCCAACCGCAAGATCTCGCCGCGCCTGAGGGAACTGGGGCAGATCCGCGCCGGCTGGGCACGTGGCTCGCAGTTCGTGTTCTCCCAGCATTGCAAGGCCTCGCGCGACGCCGGGCTGAGCGAGGACCAGATCAAAGCCATCCCGCACTGGCAGGTCGCGAACGTATGGAGCCCGGTCGAGCGCGCCGTGCTTGCCTATACCGACTGCCTAGTGCTTATGGGCGGGCGCGTGCCGGACGGGATCTTTGCGGCGCTCAAGGCGCACCTGTCGGACGAGGAGATCCTTGAGCTGACCTACATCACCACCACCTATGAGATGCACGCGACGATGTCGCGCGCGCTCAGGCTCGAATATGACGACGTTGACGAGCGCGTGGTCGAAATCGCCGCACCTGCAGGCGCGAGCAGCGACGTCATGAGCATGGTGGACAAGAAGTCATGAGAAACCTCACGGCCCAGGGCTGCATCACGCGCTGACTGAAAACTGCGCAGTACAGGTCCCGGTGACAGGATTGTTGCGATC
>DAISVV010000269.1:0-2512 GCA_036840015.1 Micropepsaceae bacterium | reverse complement strand
AGTCTCCCGGCTGGGGAGTTGCACAGATGCTAGACCGTGCCTTGAAGCCAATGCTCGTCGATCCGGGTCTTTCGCCCCTTCATGGTGCGGCCCATTCCCTCCTGACATGCGAACGGACGTGGCAGCGCGCGCTGGTGCGTGAAATCGACCCGCAGCCTCGTGACGTCATCCTCGATGCGGGCTGCGGCAACGGGACGCTGGCGATCCTGCTGAAGCAGGCCTGTCCTTCCGCGTCCGTCCACGGCACGGATCCCGACCCGATCATGCTGACGCGCGCGGAAGCGCGGGCGCGGGATTCGGGGGTCCTCGTGCATTTCTCGCAAGGTTTCTCGGAGGGCATGGCCGCTTCGGCGGCGTCGATCCGCCCCAACAAGCTTGTCACGTGCATGGCGCTGCATCCCCTGCCCGAGCGGGACAAGCACGCGATGCTCCGCAGTGCGTTTGCGGCCCTGGAAGCCGGTGGCCTGCTCTATGTGGCTGACTATGGCGAACAGAAGTCACCCCTGATGCGGCTCGCCTTCAGCCAGGTTCAGGTCATCGACGGCAGCGAGCGGACGCGGTCACATGCGGAGGGGCGCGTCCCCGACCTCATTGCCGATGCCGGCTTTGCCGCAGTGCGCGAGAACATCGCCATTCCCACGCCGTCGGGCTCGATCTCGATCTATTCGGCCCTACGGCCTTAGCGCCGGCGGGGCCTGCTCTTGCGTGCCGCTGCCGGCCATGCTGGTGGGCTGCGCGATGCGCAGGGCAATGGGTGCGGCGGGCGTCGCAAAGACTTCGGCGACCTGCGGGTCGGCCATGATCCACTGCGGCGGTGCAACCTCATAGCCGCCGACGGTGTTCCAGCACTGGGCTGAGTCGAGATAGCGCTTGCGGCAGGGTTCGCTGTTCAGCCACTTCGCGCCGAACTGGACTTCGACATTCCTGTTGCCCCGCGCCAGCACGCGCAGGCGGTCCGTGCGGCCGACACTCAGCCCAGCCTTGAGATAGGCCAGGCGGACAAGCTCGCTCGAGTAGAGGCGTTCGTGCGTTTCATCGAGGAAGAAGTCGCCCGGCTTGCCGAGCATGGCGCGGGCGGCGGCGACCACGGTGGCGGCGCCCGTTTGGTCGAGGGCCGGAACCCTGTAGACGACATAGTCCTTCGAATAGCCGGCGGCGAGAAAGGCCTTGAGCGGCGTCTCGATCACCGTGTCGCGTGCCTCGATGACTGCCGGTCCGTCAGGCGTGAGCGTTATGATCCCCATGTGCACAGGCGGATTTTCGGCATCGCCGAAGACCGGCAGGACCGGCACGTCGGGGGCCTGCTGCACGATGAGATCGCCATCGCGCCAATCCTTCATGCCCTTGTCGAACGTGATGCCAGAGAATGCCCATGCTACCACCGCCAGCGCGAAGGCTGCGGCGTAGAAGATGTAGTCGACCCGGCGCTTTCCTTTTTTCATGGCGCGCAGTCTAGGCCGTGGGCGTAAAGATAGCGCCAAGGCGCGTGCTTAACGCGCGGTCAAGGACACGGCCACCTTACCTTGCCGTGCCCCAGTAGTTGTAGCCGGCAAAGCGGGGCGTGGACGGCAGGTACATGGTTTCCATTTTCTCAATCTCGAAGCCACCCTCGCGGATGAGCTCGGGTATGGGACGCCCCACGTGGCAGCCACCACCGATGACCTTCCAGATCGGCGTGATGCGCTGTTGCCAGCGGCGAACGTCCTCGTCGGGCGCGCGGCCGTGCTCGCAGAAGATAAGGCGGCCGCCCGGCTTCAGTACGCGACGCATGCCCTTCAGTGCGCGGGCCACGTCGGGAATGGTGCAGAGCGTGTAGGTGACCAGAACGGTGTCGGCGCTCTTGTCGTCGAGCGGGATCTCCTCGGCCTTGAGGTCGAGGAAGTCGAGCCCGATGCTGAGGCCGGCCGCACGCGCCCTTGCGCGCTCGCGCATCTCGGCGGAGGGCTCAAGCCCCCAGATGTGGCTGACCTTGGACGGATCGTAGAAGGCGAGGTTCTGTCCCGCGCCAATGCCGATCTCGAGCACGCGGCCTTCTGCCAGCGGCACGACCTTGCGACGCTGGTAGGTGATGGGCTTGGCGCTCATCGCCACGTCGAGGAGCCAGGGAAGGATGCGGCGTTCGTAGAAACCCATGGGCATGATGTCCGGCGCTTGAAGCCCGAAACCTAGCACGACTGGGAGCGGACTTCCTCAGGCAATGTTGCGCGAGGGGCGGCGGACCACAAGCCCCTTCATCGTCAGGTTGGCGTCTGGTGCAGTACCGAAGCCGGGGCGGCGGGCCACCTGGCCATCATCCTCATCCTCGACAACATCGAGCAGGTCGTCCTCCTGGAGGACGGGCATGCGCGGACCGGGATCCTCGAACTGCTTCTGCTGCAGCGTGGGCTGGTGGTTTGCGGGGCGGCGGGGACGCGGGTCGGCCGGGGGCTGCGGCGCGACGGGCAGTTGTACATCAATCGCGCCGGACCCGCGGGCCCAGTGTCCATCCCAGGCGAGGAGCTCTGCGTTGGAC
>DAISVV010000268.1:0-3759 GCA_036840015.1 Micropepsaceae bacterium | reverse complement strand
CACGATGTAGACGCATCCCGCCTCGAACACGGCTCCCTTCGACTGGTCGATCTGGTGCAGCGCCAGCTGGTCGATCCGCGTCTTCACCGGCACGTTCGGCCCCGGCAGGAAGCTCGCCCGGATCCGCCAGGCAACACTGCCAAGCCTGAGGTCAAGGCTCGCCGGCTGGATCTGGCTTTCCTCGATCTCGCGCAGGGCAACAAGCCGCCCGCGCTGCATCATGGCCCGCAGCTGGCTGGCTGGCAGGATGCCAGTGGAATGGCCGCGTACCGGCTCCCCCGCATCGTCGTTGATGTCGAACAAGGTCTGTCCCATGGGTCGCGATGTTAGGATACTTGGCCCCGCGCGGGCAAAAGGCGCGGCTGAATGTCCACAGCCCATTCACGCGGTTGACCGGACGCCCCCTTGAACCCTAAAGCAGAAGCCACGTGGTGATTTGAGCCGGCCGGCTTCGCGGCCACGTTAAACAAGCAGCTAAAAGGCCGGGTCGCGTGAAATCCGGCCCCGGCCTGGGATCTGTGTCCCAAGGCGCCGGGGATTTTTTTTGGAGTTCGCACGATGGGAGAACTGGATCCCGCAAGGAAGTATGGCCTCAAGACCCGCCTCGTCCGTGGCGGTCTCAAGCGTTCCGCCAATGGCGAGACCTCCGAGGCACTCTACCTGACATCAGGCTTTGCCTACGACGACCCGGAAACGGCCGAAGCCCGCTTCAAGGGCGAGGACCCGGGCTATACCTACTCGCGCTTCGCCAACCCGACCGTCGCCATGTTCGAGGAGCGCATCGCGATGATCGAGGGCGCGCCCGTGGCACGCGCCACGGCAACCGGCATGGCCGCCGTCACGACGACCATGCTCTGCCACCTGCGCCAGGGAGACCACGTGGTAGCGGCCCGCGCCATGTTCGGCGGCTGCCGCTATGTCATCGAGGACATCCTGCCCCGCTATGGCATCGAGAGCACGCTCGTCGACGGCGTCAGCCTCGACGCCTGGGCCGCCGCCATTCGCCCCAACACCAAGGTCCTCTTCCTCGAGACACCGGCCAACCCGACGCTCGAGGTGATCGACCTTAAGGGCGTGGCAGCCATCGCCCGCAAGGCCGGCGCGCGCCTCATCGTCGACAACGTCTTCGCCACCCCCATCCTCCAGCGCCCGATGGAGTTCGGCGCCGACATCGTCATCTACTCGGCCACCAAGCATATCGACGGCCAGGGCCGCTGTCTGGGCGGCGTGATCCTGTGCGACCGCAAGTTCCTCGAGGACCACCTCCAGAGCTTCATGCGCAACACCGGCCCGACGCTCAGCCCCTTCAACGCCTGGGTCATGACCAAGGCCCTCGAGACGCTCGACCTGCGCGTGCGCGCCATGTGCGAGCACGCGGCCGCCGTCGCCGACGCCCTCGCCCGCCTGCCCAAGGTCGCGCGCGTTCTCTACCCCGGACGGGCCGACCACCCGCAGGCCGCTCTGGCGCGCGCGCAGATGACGCTGGGCGGCTCGCTGGTCAGCTTCCACCTCGATGGCGGCAAGGACATGGCCTTCCGCTTCGCCCGGGCACTCAGGCTGATTGACATCTCCAACAACCTCGGCGACGCAAAGTCCCTCATCACCCACCCGGCCACGACGACCCATTTCAGGCTGACCCCCGAGGCCCGCCAGGAGCTTGGCATCACCGACGGCATGATGCGCCTGTCCGTCGGCCTCGAGGACCCGGGCGACCTGATCGACGACCTCGCCCAGGCCCTGAAGGCCCTGTAACTGGCCAAGCGCAAGGAGGACCCGACATGCACGCCTACCGCGCCACGACAAGCTGGAAGCGCACCTCGGCGGACTTCACCTACGACACCTACAACCGCGCCCACGAGGTCGCCTTCCCCGGTGGCATCACGGTCCCCTGGTCGTCAGCCCCCGAATTCAGGGGGGATGCCGCGCGCGTCAACCCGGAAGAGGCCTTCGTGGCCGCCCTTTCGACCTGCCACATGCTCACCTTCCTCGCGATCGCAGCCCGCAAGCGCTTCGTGGTCGAGACCTACGAGGACAACGCCGAAGGCGTCATGGAACAGAACGCCCGGGGCAAATACTGGGTCAGCAGGGTAACACTGCGTCCCAAAGTGACGTTCGCGGGCGACCATCAACCATCGGCGCAAGAGATTTCCGCGATGCACCACGCAGCGCATGAAAATTGCTTCATTGCGAACTCGGTGACGTCAAGCGTATCGATAGAGAACGCCTGACGACACCCTTTGCGACCCCCGGCCGGACGGAGGTCGGCGGGCCACGGGGTCGGGGGAGGCAGGAAACATGTTCGAGCGCGTCACACGCAGGATCAAGGTGTCGGTACAGCCTGCCTACCTGGCAGACCAGTCCGCGCCGGACCACAACCACTATTTTTGGGCCTATACGGTCCAGATCGAGAACGACAGCGCCGACACGATCCAGCTGCGCACCCGCTACTGGCGCATCATCGACGCCAACGGCCGCACCCTCGAGGTCAAGGGCGCGGGCGTCGTCGGCCAGCAGCCCATCCTGCGCCCAGGCGAGAAGTTCGAGTACCGCTCCGGCACCCCGCTCGAGACCCCCTCGGGCATGATGCTCGGCGCCTACCAGGTCCAGACCGCCGATGGCGAGAGCTTCCAGGTCGACATCCCGGCCTTCCCCCTCGACAGCCCGCACGAATCCCGCCAGGTCCACTGACACGCCGGCAACCGGGCGCAAGGCGCGTTCTTGACGATCATCGGCAATCCGGCGTCAAGTAGCGACGACTTGCAAGAGCCACCCAACAATGCCCCAGACCTTCACGCCGCGGGACATGCTGTCCCGCCTTGTATCATTTGACACCACAAGCCGCGACACGACCCTCGGCCTCGTCGCCTTCGTCGAGGACTATGTGGGCGCCTGGGGGCTCAAGTCCCGCCGCATCCCCAACCCGGAAGGCACCAAGGCCAACCTCCTCATCACCATCGGCCCGGATGTACCGGGCGGCGTGATCCTCTCCGGCCATACCGACGTCGTGCCCGTCGACGGCCAGCCCTGGGACACCGACCCCTTCAACATGGTCGAGCGCGATGGCCGCTACTATGGCCGCGGTACCTCCGACATGAAGGCCTTCTCCGCCGTCATCCTGTCCCTGATACCCGAATTCGTCGCCCGCCCCTTGAAGACGCCCGTCCACATCGCGCTGTCCTACGACGAGGAAGTCGGCTGCCTGGGCGTGCGCCCGATGATCGCCGACATCGTCCGCTCAGTCCCGCTGCCGCGACTCGCCCTCATCGGCGAGCCAACGCACATGAAGGTCGTCACCGCCCACAAGGGCATCCGCTCGTTCCGCACGACCGTCACAGGCCGCGAGGCGCACTCAAGCCAGATCGACAAGGGCGTCAACGCTGTGATGGTGGCCGCCGAGCTCATCATGTACTTGGCGAAGCTGGCCAACGACATGCGCGCCAAGGGCGACCCGACCGGCCGCTTCGACCCGCCCTTCACAAGCGTGCAGTCCTCGACCATCGAAGGCGGCACCGCGCTCAACATCCTCGCCCGCGAATGCACCTTCCAGTGGGAGTACCGTTACCTCCCCGGCACGAGCCAGGACGACATCTTCGAGGCCTTCGACGCCCCCGCCCGCAACGTGGTCCTGCCGCGCCTGAAGGCAATCGCACCCGAAGCCGACATCGTGACAACCGTCCGCTCGCATGCGCCGGCCCTCGTGGCCAGGGAAGGCTGCCCCGCAGAGGCCCTCGCCCGCCAGCTTACCGGCGCCAACCACGC
>DAISVV010000267.1:0-3772 GCA_036840015.1 Micropepsaceae bacterium | reverse complement strand
CGCAGCCGGTCGCGAAGCATGCGATCCGGGACCCAGCGTGGTGGCCCAGAACGACGGGGTTGCTTCAGAGCTGCAGTCCTGACACGTAGTCCGCCAGTTTCTGGCGCTCGGTTGCCAGTTGCTGTTCGAGGCGATCGATGTTGCGCTTGTGGGTTTCTGCCTGGTCCTCGAGGTCGCCCATCGACTTGAGGTAGCGGGCCTGGAGGTCGCTGCCGGCGGGGACGGCCTTGATGTTGTCGCGGATCCGGCCCTGTTCCTCATAGACGCGGTCGCGTGCGCTGGCTTCCACCTGCAGCTGGACCTGCAGTGTTGAGATCGTCTTCTTCATGTCGGCGATGCGGTTGAAGGCATTGCGCTGGGCCGGTGTCAGGTTGGTGTTGCCGGCATAAGCGAGGATGACATCCACCTCGAGGTCGGTCAGGAGTTGTTCCTCGGTGCGCGCCCATTGCGTGGTGATGGTCTGGCGCAGGATTGAGCCGGCCTTCAGGTCGACGGGGATGCGGAAGGCGATGTCCGTCATCTCGGCGGCCTTCGGATCTGGTGTGACCAGTTCCCAACCCTGCTGACGCGGATGCTCGATGACGATGCGCCGGTCCTCGTTCTGGGCGGCCTTGAGCGTGTAGACGGTTGTCTTCTGGTCCACGATAGAGGCACGGAAGATGCCATTGGCCAATGTGGCCTTTGAAATGGTCTGCTCGACCTTCTCGTCGCGGTCGACCATGACCTTCTGGTCGAGTGCAAAGCCCAGCATGCGGGACTCGCCGTCCGGCAGTGAGGACAGCTGTGCATCGCCCACGTGGGAGGTGCGCTCGGCATCCTTGCGATAGAGCGTTAGTACGCCGGGCGGCAGGCTGACGCCCGCCGTGTTCGAGAGTTTGAGCGCCGCAAGCGGGTGACGTTCGCTGGTTTCGGGCTGGTAGACGGCCACGAGCTCGCCGGGTACGACCTTGTCGACGATAGGAACGGCCAGCGACTGTCCGTTCATGACCGATACGGCAAAGGGCATGCGGAAGGTGACCTGGGTCGCGCTTTCGGCGGCCGTAGCCTGCATCGGGCGCGCCGAACCCGTGCCACGGGAGATGACCACTTTTTCCATCGGGGCGGCCATGGCGGGTGGAGGCGGAGGCGGTGCTGGCACCGCAAAGGCCATGTCGGCAGCCTCGGCACCCGCGGGTACGCCGCCTTCATCGGGTCGCGGCAGGATGCGGCCCACGATCTCGACGGGCACTTCCGGACGGGTCACGTAATAGGTGGCGTAGAGGGCCTGGCGGAAGGTGACGGGGTTGCCGGTGACGACCGTCAGTTCGATGTTGGTCCAGTCATTGCCCGTGACATTCTCGAGGATGGCCCAGCCCTGCAGGCGCGCGGTCTTTGCGTCGAGTGCGGTCGCGCGATAGGACGTCTTCCAGAGAGGCGTCTCGACGACATAGGCCACCGTGATCTTGCGCGTGCCTGATCCGTTCGCCCTGATCTTGAGCGTGCGGCCCTGGCCTTCGCGGTGTTCGGCGATGGCGGCGAGGGCCTGTCCGATCTGTCGGTTGAGCACGGGGTCGGTGAAGGAGACGGAATTCGCATCCTCGAGGACGAACTGCTTCACGCCGTCTCCGGTCATCACGCCGACGCGGTGGCGCGTGATCGTGCGTTCTCCTTCGGCTATCGCGATTTCCTCATTCACGCTGATGATGCGTCCCTCGATGGAGGTGCCGGCCCTGACAGAGACCTCGGCGCCTTTCAGCGCGGCGATCAGGCCTGCATTGGATTCAAGCGCGCCCGGGCCGAAGGGCAGGCCACGGAAGATGTCGGACAGAGGTGCGCGCGAGGGCAGTTGCACGAAGCCCGTGTTCCCTTGGGCATCAAAGACGACGATGCTTTTCAGGATGTCATCGACCTGGTCCATGCGGACGGGCATGAGAAGCTCGGCGTTACCGGTCACCTCGGCCTCGTACTCGAAGTAGCCAACCCCACCGGTCGAGAGCATCACGCGCCGCAATACCGGCATGGTCGACTGGCCGATTTCGGGAGCCTGCTGCAATTCGACGACCACGGGTGCCGGGGCTTGCGTGCCGTTGATGCGCTGCCTCAGTGCAAAGAGGCCGAGAGCGAGCAGGCCTGTCACGGCCAGCACGATGCCGATGCCCCTGACCGTGCTCCCGACATTGCGCCGTGGGGGCAATGGCGGCGGCGGTGGTGGTGGTGGCGGCGGCACTTCGTGTTCCAGCGTCAGTATCGTCTCGGTCATGTCCAGGTCCCCCAACCTGATGCGTCTGTCATTCCTCAGGTCGCATGCGTCGCATGCGTGAGGCCTCTTCCGTGCGCGCTTTCCACCCCGCTTCGGACGCGAGGAAGCGCGTGATGTCTTCCGATGTGCCGGTCAGTTGCGCCCTGTCGTAATCCCTCTTGGCGGGGATGCCGGCTACGCTGCCTGCCCGGATGAGTCCGCTCACGGTCTCGGCATCCAGCATGTGAAACCGGATCTCCTCGCCGGCGAGTTCGTAGTAGCCGAGCAGGAGACTGCTGCCGATATCCTAGCGCGCCTTGTCAGGAGCCATGGCCTTCAGGGCGAAGACCTTGCGACTGCCCGCGCGTGTGGTTGTCATTTCATAGATGGCGTACTCGTCGTCTTCCACGTAGACGACACGCAGGGGCGAGCCCTGCTCGGATTTCTGGATGTGGATGAAGGAGTTCACGAGCTTGCCGTTGTCCGTGTCGACGGCACGCCAGTCGCCCACAAGGGCCTCGTCGTTTACAGGACCGACCTGCAGTGGCTTCTTGTCCGATGTGACGAAGCAGCCGCCCAGGAAGAGCGCGGCAGCGAGGGCGCAAGCCTGCAGGATGAGACGTGGTTTCACAGGGGCGCGCTCCTCATTGACCGCGAAGACCTTAACGGACCTGACGGATCCTGTCCAAGCATGGCCCATGAGGTTCGCGCAGAAGTTGAGCCAGCGCATGGGGATGACCGTGCATTGTGTCTTTACGCGCGCTTATGCCCACTTTAGCTTCCGCCTCCTCCCATGACCCAGACCGTTCTCATCATCGATTTTGGTTCGCAGGTGACGCAGCTCATTGCGCGGCGCCTGCGCGAGCAGGGCACGTATTGCGAGATCGTGCCGTTCCAGTCGTCGGACGCTTTCCTGCGCAAGCAGAGGCCCGCCGCGATCATCCTGTCGGGTTCGCCCGCGAGCACGACGGAGGAGGGCAGTCCTCGCGCGCCGCAGCAGGTGTTCGAGATGGGGGTTCCGGTGCTCGGCATCTGCTATGGCGAGCAGCTGCTCTGCGCGCAGCTGGGCGGACGGGTCGAGGCTGGCCATCACCGCGAGTTCGGGAGTGCCTCGCTCGCGATACGCGAGCCCGCGGCACTGTTCGAGGGCTTCTGGGCCAAGGGCGCGCGCGACGATGTCTGGATGAGCCACGGTGACCGTGTCACCGCATTGCCACCAGGCTTCAAGGTGATCGCGACCAGCGAGAATGCGCCCTTCGCCGCCATTGCCGACGAGGTGCGGCATTTCTATGGCGTGCAGTTCCATCCTGAAGTCGTGCACACGCCGCGGGGCGGAGACTTGCTCAAGGCCTTCACGCAGAAGATCGCGGGCGTGAAGCCCGACTGGTCGATGGGCTCGTTCCGCCGCTCGATGGTCGAGAAGATCAGGGCGCAGGTGGGGAAGGGGCGCGTTGTCTGCGGGCTGTCGGGTGGCGTCGATTCATCCGTTGCTGCGGTGCTGATCCATGAGGCGATTGGCGACCAGCTGACCTGCATATACGAAGAACAGGAATG
>DAISVV010000266.1:0-3775 GCA_036840015.1 Micropepsaceae bacterium | reverse complement strand
CGTATATGCAGTCGATTTCTACAACCAGGGGTACACCCAATTCCGAAGCGAGCTTTTTGGCGTACTGCAAAGCTAGCATGAGCGCCGCGCGTCAAGGTGCCGAGCCACCACGACCGGTTGAAGCTACAGTGACGATGTGTTTCCTTTTTGGTCGAGAAACCAGCAAAAACCTTAGGCTACCAACTCTTTCCCATGGCCCGTCATGGCCGCGTCACGAGGCCAAGACCACTTTGGGAGGTCACTTAAGGCTTGCAGTACCGCCCTCGTGTCCTTCATGTTCCAAAACCAAGACCGACGCCTCCGTTGCGCTCCCCCACTCGACTGGCATACTCGCCTCAGAGCGATTCACGGGGCCCTCCATGCGCATCAGAACCCTAGCAACCGTTCTCGCAGCACTTCTCGCACTGATGGCCGCCTCGCTCAGCCGGGCCGACGACCCGTGGACCGACCGGACCGACAGCGATGACCAGCCTGTCGTTGCTTCCGAAGATGGTGTCGACAGGCCAGGCTCGGACTTCTGGCTGATCCGCTTCAATACCGCAGCCGCCTTTGGTCCCTGCGCCTTCCATTGCCGCAACACGCCACGCTGCGCCGCCTACACCGTCGTTCGTCCGACGGAACCCGGAGGTCAGCATCTCTGCTATCTCAAGGACCGCATTCCCGAGGCCGTGAGCAGCAGCTGCTGCCGTTCCGGCGTAAAGGAAGACTGGCGCCCCCTGACCGCCGAACAACTCGCCAACACCGCCCGCCTGCGCCGCACGCCCGCCTTTGGTGTACCCATCCCTGCCCCCACCTCGTCGTCGCGGACGCCACTTCCCCGCGACGCCTTGCAGGTCCCCACGACGATCAACCCCATCTCGCCGCTTCCGCCTTCTACCCCGTCTGACACTGCCTTTGGCACGCCAATTCCCGGCGTCAGCGCCATCGACGGCACGGACCGCATGGGCAGCGACTACCGGCGCATCCATCCTGCCACCACGGCACGCGCGTGCGCCCTGGCCTGCGCCGGCGACCAGCCCCGCTGCCGCGCCTACACATTCGTACGCGCCAGCTTCCAGGAAACAGCGCCCGTCTGCTACCTGAAAGAGGCTGTCCCCGCCGAAAGCCCCGATCCGTGCTGCGTATCCGGCGTGGTGGATGGACCCGGCTCCAACGCAGCCCCCCGGCGACACCCGCCCGACCCATTCCGGCCGCTGGAAACTACAACCGCAACCCCGGCCGCTACGAGGGGGCCAGCGCCTCGCTGATCAACCAACTCTCCTCGTCCGATCGCCGCTGGCCGAGTGGCGTTCCGTTCGATGTCAGCGGCTGCGAAGCCGCCTGCGACAACCCCGGCCGCTTCACCGGTACCGGTTCGGAGTCGCGCACCTGCGTCGCCTACTCATTCATGCAGTCTCACGGCCCCTATGAAGGAACGTGCACGACCTTCTCGACGGTGCCACCGCGTATCGCACCGGACGATCACACGACGTCGGGACACCGCTGACAGGCAGGGCACTGATTTCAACCACGAAGACACCAAGGGCAGAGGGATAGCCCGTCGCCTTGGTGTCTTCGTGGCGAAAAAACCTGCGGTCGTGACGTCCTCCACCGCTGGAAAATTCAAACACAAAAAAAGGCGGAGCGCTTTCGCGCCCCGCCAGATTTTTCACTGAGCCGGAAACTAGCGGCCGGTGGGCAGCTTGTTGTAGGGGATGTCCTTGTCGACGCGGACATCCGCGGGAAGCCCCAGCACGCGCTCGGCAATGATGTTCTTCAAGATCTCGTCCGTACCGCCCGCGATGCGCAGGCCCGGCGCCCACATGAACGACTGCTGGAACGCACCCATCATCGGCGAGTCCTCGCCCACCATCACGCCGCCCATATCCTCGAGGTCCATGGCGAATGACGACAGCTCCTGCATCTTCGGTGCCACCACGATCTTGGCGATCGAGGCTTCAGGACCGGGCACGCGGCCCTGGCTCAGCGCCGTCAGCGTGCGATAGGTCGTGTACTTCAGGCCTTGGCCACGCACATACCAGTCGGCAATGCGCTCGCGCACCGAGGCGTTGCGGATCGCCGGGCCGTCCTCGAGTTCGATCTCGCGGGCAAGAGCGATCAGTTCACGGATGTCCGGACCCGAACCACCCTGGCCACCGCCGACGGCCAGGCGCTCGTGCATCAGCGTCGTCAGAGCAACCGACCAGCCGTCGCCCACATTTCCGAGGCGCTGCGCGTCAGGGATGCGCACGTTCGTGAAATAGACCTCGTTGAAGTTCGCCCCACCCGACATCTGCTTGATGGGCCGCACTTCCACACCCGGCGCCTTCATCGACAGGTAGAACATCGTCAGGCCCTTGTGCTTGGGCACATTGGGGTCCGTGCGGACAAGCAGGATGCCGAAGTCGGAATAATGCGCGCCCGACGTCCACACCTTCTGGCCATTGATGACCCAGTCATCGCCATCACGCTCGGCGCGCGTGCGAAGGCCCGCCACGTCCGAACCGGCTGAGGGCTCGGAGAACAGCTGGCACCAGATTTCCTCGCCATAGAGCGCCGGCTTCACATAGCGTGCTGACACGTCCTTCGACGCATAATGCGTGACGGTCGGGATGCACATGCCAAGGCCGATGTCGAAGAAGCCGGTCGGAACGTCGAACTTCGCCTCTTCCTGGTTGTACACGACCTGCTGCATCGGCGTGCCACCAAGACCACCGGCCTCCTTGGGCCACGTGATGCGGGCATAGCCCTTGGCCGCCTTCTTGGCCTGCCACGCCTTGGCAGCCTTCAGCGCCTCGGCCTCCTCGCGCTGGTGGCGCGGATTTTCGGACGACAGGCCGACCGGCGACTTGGGCTTCGCATTGGCTTCAAGCCAGGTGCGGACTTCGGCGCGGAACTTCGCCTCTTCGGGGGTATCATTGAAATCCATGGGATCAGTCTCTCTGTTGCGATAAGTGAATTACGCGACGTTCTTCTTCTCGAGATGGGCGACCAGGCGGTCCTTCCATACCCGAGCGGATCCGAGCGCGAGATTGAGCGTCTTGGCGCGGCGATAATAGAGGTGGCAGTCGAGCTCCCACGTGAAGCCCATGCCGCCATGCGTCTGGATGTTTTCCTTCGCCGCATGATGGAAGGCGTCGATAGCGCTGACACGCGCACCCGCAGCAGCTTCCGGCAGATCGGCCGCATTGGTCGACAGGGCCCAGGCGCCAAAATAGGCATTCGAGCGCGCCAGTTCGTTCATCACATACATGTCGGCCAGCTTGTGCTTGATGGCCTGGAACGAACCGATCTGGCGACCGAACGCATAGCGGTTCAGCGCATAGTCCTTCGCCATGACAAGGCAGGCATCCGCGCCGCCAACCTGCTCGAAGGCCATCAGCACGGCCGCACGATCAAGAACACGCTTGGCCAGATCCCAGCCTTCGCCTGCGGCACCGAGCGCCTCGCCTGTCGCACCTTTGAAGGTGATCTCGGCCTGGCTGCGCGAGGGATCGACCGTCTTCACGGCACGGCGCGTGACGCCCGCGCCCTTGAGATCGACGATAACCAGCGAAAGCCCGCGGTCACCCGCGCCATCGGCCGTCTTGGCCACCACGACAGCGAAATCCGCACAATCGCCATCCGGCACCGGAACCTTCACGCCATCGACCTTGCCACCCTTGAAGGTCGTGGCAATTGTCTTTGGCAACGGCGGCTTCGCACCTTCGGCAATGGCAAATGTACCGATCCACTCGCCAGAAACCAGCTTCGGCAGGTACTTCTGCTTCTGCGCCTCGCTGCCGGCAAGCAACAG
>DAISVV010000265.1:0-3790 GCA_036840015.1 Micropepsaceae bacterium | reverse complement strand
AATCGTGCCAATGTTGCAGTGCGGCTTGTTCCGCTCAAACTTTGCTTTACCCATTGTATTGTCTCTCCAGAGGCTCGTTCGTTTTCGGTCTCAATCGGTTCAGGCAAACTTTGCGATCACTTCATCGGCAATCGCGCGAGGTACGTCTTCGTAGTGGTCAAACTGCATCGAGTAGCTTGCGCGGCCCTGGCTCATCGAGCGCAGGGTGTTCACATAGCCAAACATGTTCGCGAGCGGGACCATTGCGGTGATGACCTGCGCGTTGCCGCGCTGGTCGGTGCCCTGGACCTGGCCGCGACGCGAGTTCAGGTCGCCGATCACGCCACCCATGAAGTCTTCCGGCGTCACGACCTCGACCTTCATCATCGGCTCGAGCAGCTTTACGGCCTTGCGCTCCTTCAGTTCGCGGAAGGCGGCGCGCGAAGCGATTTCGAAGGTCAGGACGTTCGAGTCCACTTCATGGTAGGCGCCGTCGATCAGGGTCGCCTTGAAGTCGATCAGCGGGAAGCCGGCAAGCACGCCGTTTTCACGCGAGGCATTAAGGCCCTTTTCGACGCCGGGAACGTATTCCTTGGGAACCGAGCCGCCAACGATGTCGTTCTCGAAGATGAAGCCCGATCCGGCTGCAAGCGGCTCGAACACGATTTTCACGCGCGCGAACTGGCCCGATCCGCCGGTCTGCTTCTTGTGGGTGTAGTCGATTTCAACCGACTTGGTCAGCGTCTCACGGTAGGCAACCTGCGGTGCGCCGATTTTGGTCCCGACCTTGCTGGGACGACGCAGGAGGTCGACCTTGATGTCGAGGTGGAGAGCGCCCAGGCCCTTCAGGAGTGTCGGGCCGGAGTCCTCGTCCACCGAGACGCGGAACGACGGGTCTTCCTGCGCGAGGCGCGCGAGGGCAACGCCCATCTTTTCCTGGTCACCCTTGGTCTTGGGCTCGATGGCCACCGAAATGACCGGCTCGGGGAACTCCATCCTCTCAAGGATGACCGGATGGTTCGGGTCACACAGCGTGTCGCCCGTGCGGGTTTCCTTGAGGGCTGCGAGCGCGACGATGTCGCCGGCGAGCGCTTCCTTGATGTCCTCACGCGAGTTCGCATGCATGAGAAGCATGCGGCCCACGCGCTCCTTGCGGTCGCGCGTCGAATTCATCAGCGTCGAGCCGCTTTCCAGCTTGCCCGAGTAGATGCGGCAGAACGTGATCGCGCCGACGAAGGGGTCGTCCATGATCTTGAACGCCAGCATCGAGAGCGGCGCGTTGTCATCGGCCTTGCGCTCAACCTCGGATTCTTCCTTGCCGGGCTTGATGCCCTTGACGGCCGGAATGTCGAGGGGCGACGGCAGGAAGTCGACGACGGCGGCGAGCAGCGTCTGCACGCCCTTGTTCTTGAAGGCGGCGCCGCAGGTCACGGGAACAAACTTGAAGTTGATCGTGCCGGCCCGAATGAGCTTCTTCAGCGTGTCGGCGTCCGGTTCCTTGCCCTCGAGGTAGGCTTCCATCGCGGCGTCGTCCATCTCGACGGCCAGCTCGACCATCTTGGCGCGCCACTCATCGGCCTTCGCCTTGTAGTCGGCGGGAATTTCCTGCACCTCGTACTTCGCGCCAAGGCTCTCGTCCTTCCAGACGATGGCGCGCATGCCGATCAGGTCAATGATGCCTTTGTGGTCGGCCTCGGCGCCGTAGGGAAGCTGGGTGACGCAGGGCTTGGTGCCCAGGCGGTCGATCATCATCTGGACGCAGCGATAGAAGTCCGCACCCGTGCGGTCCATCTTGTTGACGAAGCAGATGCGCGGAACGTGGTACTTGTCGGCCTGGCGCCAGACGGTCTCGGACTGTGGCTCGACACCGGCAACCGAGTCGAACACGGCAACCGCGCCGTCAAGGACGCGCATGGAGCGCTCAACCTCGATGGTAAAGTCTACGTGGCCCGGCGTGTCGATGATGTTGACGCGATGGTCATTCCAGAACGCGGTCGTCGCGGCGGACGTGATGGTGATGCCCCGCTCCTGCTCCTGCTCCATGAAGTCCATGGTCGCGGCGCCATCGTGCACTTCGCCAATCTTGTGGCTCTTGCCCGTGTAGTAGAGGATGCGCTCGGTCGTCGTCGTCTTTCCGGCGTCAATGTGCGCGCAGATGCCGATGTTGCGGTACTTATCGAGCGGGGTGGTTCTGGGCATGGTCGTGTGTCCAATAACTCGGTGGCGTTACCAGCGATAATGCGAGAAGGCCCGGTTGGCCTCTGCCATCTTGTGGGTGTCTTCGCGCTTCTTGACGGCGGTGCCACGGTTGTTGGCGGCGTCGAGAAGCTCGCCCGACAGGCGCTGCTGCATGGTCTGCTCGTTGCGGGCGCGCGAGGCATTGATGATCCAGCGAATCGCCAGTGCCTGGCGGCGGTCCGTGCGGACTTCGACCGGAACCTGGTAGGTCGCGCCGCCGACGCGGCGTGAGCGGACCTCGATGGCCGGCGCCACGTTCTCGAGCGCGGCATGGAACAGCTTGAGCGGATCGGACTTGGTGCGCTGCTCGATGGTCTGGAGGGCGCCGTAGACAATGTGCTCGGCAGCCGACTTCTTGCCATCGTACATGAGGCAATTCATGAACTTGGCGATGACGAGATCACCATACTTGGCGTCAGGGATGATTTCGCGCTTTTGCGGACGACGACGACGTGACATCGGATCTGTTCCTTACTTCGGACGCTTAGCGCCATAGAGGGAGCGGGCCTGCTTGCGATCCTTCACGCCCTGCGTGTCGAGCACGCCGCGGAGGATGTGGTAGCGCACGCCGGGAAGGTCCTTCACGCGACCGCCGCGGATCAGGACAACCGAGTGCTCCTGCAGGTTATGGCCTTCACCGGGGATGTAGCTGATCACTTCCTGAGCGTTGGTCAGGCGGACGC
Organism: Micropepsaceae bacterium; assembly: GCA_036840015.1. Lineage (GTDB taxonomy): Bacteria > Pseudomonadota > Alphaproteobacteria > Micropepsales > Micropepsaceae > SZUA-430. The sequence continues at coordinate 890 of DAISVV010000265.1, read as the reverse complement.
GCGCAACCTTGCGAAGGGCCGAGTTCGGCTTCTTCGGCGTGGTCGTGTACACGCGCGTGCAGACGCCACGCTTCTGTGGCGAGGGCTGCAGGGCGGGCGACTTGGAGCGGCGACCCTGGGGGTGGCGCGGGTTGCGGAGCAGCAGGTTGATGGTCGGCCTGCTCTGGCGTGTCGCTTCATCTCGAATTCGCGCACGGCAAAAACAAACAACTCAAAGCGCTCGCGGGGGGCCGTGCCCATCACCCCGTGGCGCTTGGTCCATCATGCAGAGGAGCGTCCGGTGGCCCGGCCGTTCGTGCTTTCAAACCTGTCTCATAGGACTTCCGCGGTGCGTTTAGGGACCAAAGCCCTACAGCCTGCCGTCGAATGAGGCGCGCCTTGTACGCGCGCAATGATATTCCGTCAACTCCCATTTACCGGCTTTTTGCCGGTTTCAGCCCCTTATCTCGCAGGCGCAACAAATGAAAAAGCCGGGCTTGGGACCCGGCTTTTTCTTACCCGATTTACTCTGCCGCCGGGGTTGTCGGCGGCTCTGCCGCCGGCAAGGCGGGGGTGGCGGCCTGGCGGGCGGCGAGGATCGCCTTGTCCCGTTCGGCTGCCACGTGCTTCAGGCGCGTCATCATGCCACCGGTGCCGGCCGGAATCAGGCGGCCAACGATGACGTTCTCCTTGAGACCGTCGAGGGTATCGACCTTGCCGCATACGGCAGCCTCGGTGAGCACCCGGGTCGTCTCCTGGAAGGACGCCGCGGAGATGAACGAGCGGGTCTGCAGCGAGGCCTTGGTGATCCCGAGCAGAACGGGCTTGCAATCGGCGGGCTTCAGGCACTCGGCGCGGGCCTTGGCGTTGCTTTCCTCGACATCGATGAAATCACGCTGCTCGCACTGGAC
>DAISVV010000264.1:0-3792 GCA_036840015.1 Micropepsaceae bacterium | reverse complement strand
CAGCGCGGGCAGTAGCTGCTTGTTGCGGCACGAGGGCTCCCGACGGGTGCCTGCGCAGGAGGAAAGGCAGAGCCGATGAACCCGAACAAGGCACTGTGGGAAAAGGGTGACTTCACGCAGATCGCAGCCACCATGCGCGGCAGCGGCGAGGCGCTCGTGGGCAGCCTCGGCATCAGGTCGGACATCAAGGTCCTCGACCTCGGCTGCGGTGATGGCACGACGGCCATCCCCGCCGCGCGGCGCGGCGCCGACGTGCTGGGCGGCGACATCGCCGCAAACCTGGTCGAGGGCGGCAACCAGCGGGCCCGCGCGCTCGGGCTTGCCAGGTGCCGCTTCGAGGAAGGCGACGCCAGCAACCTGCAGGGACTGCAGGCGGGCACGTTTGACCTCATCGTCTCGATCTTCGGCGCCATGTTCGCACCGCGCCCCATGGACGTCGCGAAGGAAATGGTGCGCGTGACCAAACCGGGCGGGCGCATCGTGATGGGCAACTGGATCCCCAACGACCCCACGCTGGTCACGCAGATCCTGAAGATATCCGGTGCCTATTCGCCGCCCCCTCCCGAGGGCTTCATCAGCCCGGTGCGCTGGGGCGTGGAGGCCGACGTACACGAACGCTTCGGCGCGGCTGGCATCCCGGCCGCCGCAATCACCTGCACGCGTGACACCTATGTCTTCGAGCACGACGGTCCGCCCGAGGCACTCCTCGACCGCTTCGCCAAGTTCTACGGCCCGACGATGAATGCTTTTGATGCCGCCCGCGCCAAGGGACGCGAAGGCGACCTGCGGGCCGAACTCGACCAGCTGTTCAAGTCGCAGAACAAGAGCAGCGATCCCGCACGCACGTCGATACCGGCGACCTTCCTGCGTGTTACGGTCAACGTGAACTGAGCGCAGCATGCCTCATGGGGCAGCACCACGCCGCCCCATGCGCGCATCGTCCGGACCGGAAAATCAGGGCTTCACGGAAATCTTCGTATCGACGCCCCAGTTGCCCGGATTGACCGGCGGGTCTTCCGGATAGCACTCGGCGAACATGAACATCGACTTGACGGTCAGCACATGCGGGCCGGGCGTAAGGTCCTTGCCAAGCGCGAGCGTCTCGCTCTTGCCCGCCGCAAGCGGCGCGGTCCGGCCGACCTTCTTTCCGTCAACCTCAAGCGTGAACCGCAAGGGGGCACACTGGTTGTAGGGCGTCATGACCGACGCGACCCACGTCTCGCCAGCCTTCGAGACGGTGAAGGGATAGGAAAGCCCGTTCGCGCACTCGACACCCTTGCCCGCCACGCGCGTGGCCGCTCCGCACTTCCCCCAGCGCACCCCGGCTTCGGCCGGCGCAGAGGACAGGACGGCAAAGGCGAGGATCGGGGCGGCAAGGGCCGCAATTCGAAGGGCAGGGGACATGGATGCTCCGTGTCTGGACAAGGGTCGCGGGCACAGGCCTTGGCCTGTCACAACCGGATTTAGCGTGTACAATACACCACCCAGCCAAGGCGACGAAACCACGATGTTGTCACAAAAGGCCCGTTATGCGCTGCGCGCCATGCTGCATCTCGCGGCGCAGGAACAAGGGACCTCCCACCAGATCGCCGACGTGGCAGAGGGGGCCAACATCCCCCGGAAGTTCCTTGAGCAGATCCTGCTCGAGTTGAAGCGCCGGGGGTTGGTGCACAGCCACCGCGGCCGCCACGGCGGCTACAGCCTGGGCAGAACACCCAGCGAAATCTCGTTCGCCGAGATCATTCGCATCATCGATGGCCCCCTGGCGCTGAGCCCCTGCGCCAGCCGCACGGCCTACCGCAAATGCGAGGACTGCGACGACGAAACAACCTGCGCGATCCGCAAGTCGCTTGTGGACGTCCGCAATGCAACCGCCCGCATCCTCGAGCATCATTCGCTGGCTGACGCCCTGGCCGACAGGCGCAAGCTCAAGCCGGGTGCCTGACGGAGCATACCATATAATCTCTATTGACTAAGTAGACTATTAAGCTACCCTGCAATCGCCCGCTTTCCATAGGCCGACGATGAAGGAGCCCTCGCGCATGACCAAGCTCTCCCGGATAACCGGCTACGTGCTGGCAGCACTCTCATTCATCTTCCTGTTCAGCCAGGCAGCCTTCGGCAAGGACATCACGCTTCTCAACGTGTCCTACGATCCGACCCGCGAACTCTACGCCGAGGTCAACAAGGCCTTCATCGCCGACTGGAAGGCGAGGACCGGCGACGCCGTCACGATCAACCAGAGCCACGGCGGCTCGGGCAAGCAGGCGCGTTCCGTGATCGACGGGCTCGAGGCCGATGTCGTGACGCTCGCGCTCGCCCACGACATTGACGAAATCGCCGCCCGCGGAAAGCTTCTTGCGGCCAACTGGCAGTCCAGGCTGCCGGCCAACGCCTCGCCTTACACCTCGACGATCGTCTTCCTCGTGCGCAAGGGTAACCCGCGCCAGATCAGGGATTGGGCAGATCTCGCAACGCCCGGCGTTCAGGTCATCACCCCCAACCCCAAGACTTCCGGCGGCGCACGCTGGAACTACCTGGCGGCTTGGGCCTGGGCGCTGCGCCAGCCCGGCGGCAACGAGGCCAGGGCCCGCGACTTCCTCACCCGCCTCTACAGGAACGTACCCGTGCTCGACACCGGCGCGCGCGGCTCGACCTCCACCTTTACCCAGCGCGGCATCGGTGACGTCCTCATTTCGTGGGAGAACGAGGCACGACTGGCATTGAAGGAACTTGGGGCCGCCAACTTCGAGATCGTCTACCCCTCGGTCAGCATCCTGGCCGAGCCGCCTGTTGCCGTCGTCGACCGCAACGTCGACCGCAAAGGCACGCGCGCCGTCGCCGAGGCCTACCTGAAGTTCCTCTACACGCCGCGCGCGCAGGAGCTGATCGCAAAGAACTTCTATCGTCCGACCGATCCGGCCGTGGCCGCCCGCCATGCCGGCAAGTTCCCCGCCATTCCGCTGGTCACGATCGACGGCGTCTTCGGCGGTTGGCAGAAGGCCCACGCGACACATTTTACTGACGGTGCTATCTTCGACCAGATCTACCAGCCGGGACGATAGGTGGCCAAGGCCAGCACAGCATGGACGTTCAGGCAGCCGAGCGTGCTCCCGGGCTTCGGGATCACGTTCGGCTTCACTGTCCTCTACCTCAGCCTCGTCGTGCTGATCCCGCTGGCAGCACTCCTGCTGCGGCCATGGGAACTGGGGCTGGCTGGCGTCTGGGAAACAGTCACCACCCCGCGCGTTCTCTCGGCATTGCGCGTCAGCTTCGGGGCCGCTGCAATCGCAAGCCTCATCAACGCGGTGTTCGGGCTGGTGGTGGCATGGGTTCTGGTGCGCTACGAGTTTCCGGGCAAGCGCATCCTTGATGCCTTTGTCGATCTTCCCTTCGCATTGCCCACCGCCGTCGCCGGCATCGCGCTCACCGCGCTTTATGCACCCAATGGCTGGTTTGGCCAGTACTTGGCCGAAGCGGGGATCAAGGTGGCCTTCACGCCGCTGGGCATCGTCGTGGCGCTGACTTTCATCGGATTGCCTTTCGTGGTCCGCACCGTCCAGCCCGTGCTCGCCGAAGCCGAGCGCGAACTTGAAGAGGTCGCAGCCACCCTCGGCGCCTCGCGTGGCCAGACCTTCCGCCGCGTGATCCTGCCGGCAATCCTGCCGGCCTGGCTGACCGGCGTGGCGCTCGCCTTTGCAAGGGCCGTGGGCGAGTACGGTTCGGTCATATTCATCGCTGGCAACCTGCCGCTCGGCTCCGAGATCGCCCCCCTCCTGATCGTGATCGAAC
>DAISVV010000263.1:0-3872 GCA_036840015.1 Micropepsaceae bacterium | reverse complement strand
TGCAGCACATTGAAGCCCTGCGCGCGCTTGAAACGGGCGACCACGTCGCCCATGACATAGTTCCGACCATGTCCGATATGGATGCGTCCCGAAGGATAGGGGAACATCTCGAGGACATAGTACTTCGGCTTCGTGCGATCGATTTTCGCCTCGAAGACCTTGGCCTCTTCCCAGGCCTTTTGCCACTTGGGCTCTGCCTCGCGGGCATTGTAGCGCGACATCTGCGGGTTCCGTTGGCTTCGCGTTCAAGTCTGTTGCAGGACTGTTGACGCAAGTTTACCAGCGTTCACCCGGTATCAGGCTCGCGGCATCGGGCCGCGCCCTCGGATGTGATGAAACCCGGGGACGCTACTCGTCCTGGATCTTCATCGCCCGCGCCTTGTTCAGGATGATGTTCTCGAGCTTGGTGACCGTTTCCGGATCAAGCGACGAGGTCGCCTCCCACTCGCCGGTCGGCCTCTTCATTTCCTTGAACACGGTCACCCGAAGCGCCTCTGCGCGCAGGCGCGTGTCAAGGATCGCCACGAAGACGCGGATCCGCTCGTTGGGCGTGGAGGGCGGCACCCACCAGCCCGTCTTGATGACCCCGCCAAACGGATCTGTCTGCTCCATCGGCATGAACGCCAGCGTGTCGAGGCTCGCCCGCCACAGATAGGCGTTCACAGCAACACCCTTGCGGTCTTCCGGACGCAGCCCGGAACTGCTGCCGCCACCACCACCGAACCAGCTGAAGATCCCGGTGTCGCCCTTCTCGGCCTTCTCGGCAGGAGCCGGCGGCGGTTCGATGTCGACGGTCGGCTTGGGTTTCTCGGGGTCTGACCCGCAACCGGCAAGCACGGACGCAACGAAGAGCACGGAAACAAGGTGTCGTTTCATGGAGGGGCTCGGATCGGATGGTATCGAAACAGGGACGGACGCGACGGGGTTTCTCACCCCGCACCGAAGCTTATACGCGAACGCTCGCGTGCGCAGCAATCGCGCCGCACCCCAAATTTGCACCTTCCGGAACGTCGGCCCCCGAGGGGAAGGCCAGGGCGGGCCACGCCCGGCCCCCCACCCCGCGAGGCTAGCGCGCAGGGAAGGGCTGCCACAGTCAGGAATTGAGCGCCGTCCGTCCGGATCAGGCGCTTGACCGTGTTTGCAAATTGGCGTCTCTTTGCAAGTGGGGGGACCATGCTTGGTTCTGAAGATCTGAAAGGCGCCTCATGATCCGGTACAACACGTCCCTCGCGGCCCTCGCGGTCGTCGCTCTCTCCCTGCCGTCGGCTGCAAGCAACTGGTCATTCGACTGGGGTGGCCAGGCCAACCTGTCGGGCTACGGCATCGACCAGGATGAGGTGACGGGCAACGACCTCCAGGATTTCGGCTTTGCGGCGGAAGGCAAGGCTTGGGGCCGCCTCCGTTCGGTGACCGAAAGCGGGATCGAATATGGCGTGCGTGGCCAGCTGCGCTTCCAGTCGCGCGAGCACGAATTCTCCAACGACCTGATCGGCGGGGCGCCCGATGTCGTTGACGAGGCCTGGTTCTACCTCCAGACCGCCTTTGGGCGCCTCACGGTCGGCCTCGAGGATGGCGCCGCTGATGGCGCCGGGATCTATTCGCCAACCGTCTCGGACATCAACCGGCTGGACGACGCGCGCGCCTTCGCGCTGCGCAACCCGCTTGCCACAGGATATGATCCGTACACGCCCAATGGCGCGCACGTGCGCACCGACCTCAGCGCGTCGGGCGACGCCTTCAAGGCCGTCTATTATTCGCCGCGCCTCATCGGCGTGCAGCTGTCCGCGTCCTACGCACCCGAACTCAGCCGCGGCCTGAACGACCTCTTCAACCGCAACGACGAGATCGACAGGCAGGGTGACATCTGGGAAGTCGGACTGAACTACCAGGGCGCCCTCAGCGCATTCGATGTCGGCGTCTATGCCGGCTACGTGAAGGGCTACAACGAAGCCGCTTCCATCCGCACCGTCGGCATCGTCGCCGACGCGATCGGTCCGGCCGGGGCTACGGCCTTCACATCGCTTCCCTTCACGCCCGACGACCTCGAGGAATGGGGCGCCGGCGCGCAGGTCGCCTTCGAAGGATTGAAGGTGGGCGGATCGTTCAAGGTCACGAACGTGGCCGGTGGTGCAGGCCTCGCCGACGGCGGTGCCGGCTCGGTGGGTTGCGCAATTCTCGCCGGATGCGTATTGCCCGGCAAGCACACAACCTCGTGGGGTGCCGGCGCATCCTACGAGACGGGCCCCTGGCGCGTCGGGGCAGAGTACGTCAACCTCGAGCAGGAACTCCCCGATTTCCTTGACGGGACGACCCTGCGCAGCCTCACGCAGGACGCCGAGGCCTGGTCGGGCGCCATCGGCTACGAGTTCGACAGTAACGCCAGGATTGTGGCCGGCTATCAGCAATACAGCTATCAGGGACCCGGCGGCGCATGCCAGGGCGGAGCCACGCCGGTCTGTGATACGCTTGACGCGGGCTTGGGTTACATCCAAACCTCTATTTCGTTCTGATTCGTAACCAAATTCCGGGTGGTGGCTGATGAGGCGCGTGTTCACGCTGTCTGCGTTGCTGTGCACGACGATGCTTGCCGCTCCGCAGGCAATCGCAAGTGGCGATGGCTCCCTTGTCCTGAAGATCAATGGACACGTCAGCACCGTGCTGGCGACCATCGACCAGTCGAACATGGACGGCCTCGACACGACGGCGTTCGCGATTGACTCCGGTCTCTACGCCTCGGCCAGCAAGCGCCTCGACGGGGGCGGCCTGGTTGGTGCCCGCGTCGCGCTCGACCTCGACTACGCAACCAACTTCGACGCGGTGCTCAACGATGCCGGCGCAACCGACGTCCTTGAGGAAGCCTGGCTCTACTGGGACAGCCGCATTGGCCGCTTCCAGATGGGATTGCAGGATGGCGCGGCAGACATTCTGGCCCTCAGCGTGCCCTCGGTCTCGACCAGCATCCGCGTGGACGGACCCGAGGTGTTCCTCATGGGCTTTCCCTGCAGGTCCTTCTGCTCCAGCGACTCCGGCGAGCCCGGCAGCCTCTTCAGCCCGAACGGCATGCAGCTGCGCTCCGATCTTCCCGGCTCGGACAACTACCTGAAACTCATGTACATGACGCCGGACCTGAACGGTCTGCGCCTCGCCGTATCCTATGCGCCCGATGGCACCCGCGACCTGGGCGACGTGTTTGGAGATGACGATCCCAACGAGCAGGGCAACATCTGGGACTTCGCTGCCAGCTACCTCCACTCGATCGGCGAGATCGATGTCGGCGTGTCGCTGGGATACGTGACCGGCGAAAACGTCAACAAGACGCCCTTCAGCTTCGGCGGCGACCTCAAGGAGTGGGGCAGCACGGCGAAGATCGGCTACAGGGAATGGACGCTTGGCACTGCCTACCGGCAGACCAACATCGCCGGCGGCGGACCCGTCATCCAGGGTCCGTTCACGACCAATGTCCTTGAGGACTTCAACACCTACATCTGGAGCGTCGGCCTGACCTACGAGACCGGCCCCTGGATGCTGGGCGCCAATTACATCACCTCCGAGGCTGAGCTGCCCTTCTCGTTCCAGCAGGGCAATGGCTTCCAGCTCGCCGGCGCCTATACATTCCACGAGAACATGCGCGTCTCGGCCGGCTACCAGGCTTATGAGTTCGAGGGTGGTTTCGGTTCCTGCCTGACCGACTTCGGGGCATTCGCCTGCGACACGCTCGACGGCAATATCGGCTATATCGAGACGACCTTCTCCTTCTAGGCGCCGCACCATCCGCGGATGACGGCAATGCCGCGCACCCGCGTTGGCGCGAGCCGTGCCGCATTGGCCGCATCGATACCTCCAAGCGCATAGACAGGCATGGAACGGCCCGG
>DAISVV010000262.1:0-3892 GCA_036840015.1 Micropepsaceae bacterium | reverse complement strand
GCTGGTGCACCGGCTCATCTGGGCGCTTGCGTCGGACACGGACGGGATTGACGGGAGTGATGCGGTCGCCGGCGGCGGGATCGGACCGGACACGCTCGATCGTGCCCGGACGGCCGGGCTGGACTTAAGGCACCTGGCGGACAGGAACGACAGCGCCCGGCTTTTCAGCACACTCGGGCAGGAAATCGTCACCGGACCGACGAGAACAAATGTCAACGATTTGCGTGCGATCCTGATCCTGCCGCCGGGCTGACCCCTCAAAAGCTGCTGTCCGAACCGACATGTCTCAAAGATTGCACCAGAACCTGCTGCGCGGGCTGCTCGTTGCCTGTGTCCTGTCCTTTCCGGCGCGCGCAGAGTTCGAGCTGTGCAACAAGAGCGACCACACGGCTGTCGTCGCGATCGGCTACAAGAGCAGCAAAGACTGGGTGAGCGAGGGTTGGTGGCGCATCAAGCCGCGGGCCTGCCGGGTCCTGATCGCAGGGCCGCTCCGGACCCGCTACGTCCTGGTCCATGCTGCCCAGGAGGGCGTGGACGGGGACTGGGATGGCGCCTACCGGCTGTGCGTGAAGCCCAAGAACTTCAAGATCCGCGGCCGACAGGATTGCCGCAAGCGAAAGCTTGGCGAGGCCCGTTTTTTTGCAGTTGATACGGGCAGCGCATTAACAATGGTCTATAATCTTTCCGACTAGTATCTCCCCAACATACCAAGACAGGATTGCAGGAACGCAGATGCGCCGGCGCCGGAACGTCAAGATATTGGCCACGCTAGGGCCCGCCTCGCGCGATGCCGCCACGATCCGCCGCCTTTTCGAGGCGGGTGCGGACGTGTTCCGCATCAACATGAGCCACACGGACCACGCGACGCTCGCCCACTATGTGGCGACGATCCGCGAGATCGAGGGCGAACTCGAGCGGCCCATCGGCATCCTCGCCGACCTGCAGGGCCCCAAGCTGCGGATCGGCGCCATGGCCGGCGGCGGCGTCGAACTGGAGACGGGTTCAGTGGTGCGCATCGACCTCGACCCTGCGCCCGGCAATGCGCAGCATCTCTACCTGCCCCACAAGGAAATCTTCGCGGTGCTGAAGCCCGGCGGGCAATTGCTGATCGATGACGGGCGGCTGCGGCTTCGGGTGGAAAGCGTCAACGGCGACAGTGCGACGGCACGCGTGGAGTTCGGCGGGCGGCTGACCGACCGGAAGGGCGTGAACGTGCCCGATGTCGTGCTGCCGATTGCAGCGCTGTCGACGAAGGATCGCGCCGACCTGGACCGCGCGCTCGAGCTCGGCGTGGACTGGATTGCCCTATCCTTCGTGCAGCGACCGGAAGATGTCGCTGAAGCGCGCAAGATCGTGGCGGGGCGCGCCGGGATCCTGTCGAAGATCGAGAAGCCGGCAGCCCTCGACCGGCTGGCCGAGATCACAGAGCTTTCGGACGCCCTGATGGTTGCGCGTGGTGACCTTGGTGTCGAACTGCCGATCGAACAGGTCCCCGGGCGGCAGAAGCAGATCACGCGTGCGGGCCGGGCCGCAGGCAAGCCCGTGGTCGTGGCCACGCAGATGCTGGAATCGATGATCACGAGCCCGCTACCGACGCGTGCGGAAGTTTCCGACGTCGCCACGGCGGTCTTCGATGGCGCGGATGCCGTGATGCTGTCGGCGGAATCGGCGTCGGGCAAGTATCCGGTCGAAGCCGTCGAAATGATGGAGCGGATTGCGCGCTCGATCGAAGGCGACAGCCATTACCGCACGATGATGGAAGCCCAGCGCCCCGAGCCCGAGGCGACGACGCCGGATGCGATCACCGCGGCGTCACGGCAGGTGGCGCAGACGATCCGTGCCGCGGCCATCGTGTGCTGGACGGGATCCGGGTCGACGGGGATCCGCGCGTCGCGCGAGCGGCCGGGGGTTCCGATCATTGCGCTGACACCGGTTGTCAGGACGGGCCGGCGGCTTGCGCTGGCCTGGGGCCTGCATTGTGTCGTGACCGAGGACGCTCAGAGCTTCGAGGACATGAGCGAACGGGCCTGCCAGATTGCCTATCGCGAGGGCTTTGCCGCCTCAGGGCAGCGCATCGTGGTCACGGCCGGGGTTCCGCTCGGGACGCCGGGCGCGACAAACCTGCTGCGCGTGGCATTCGTCGGGCGCAAGCCTCCGCCCTATGCGGGTTGAGCGTCAGCCCTAGAGCGTGGTCCTGTCCTTCTCGAGCATCATCAGTTCGCCCGCACGCTTGAGAACCGCCTCCATTGACGGGTTGATGGCGAGCGCGCGCCGGTAGGCCTGGAGCGCGGCGGCGGACTGCCCCGCGTCATCGGCGATCCGGGCAATGAGGACATGGGCGCGGAAATCACGCGGCTCGAGCGACACCGCCTTTGCTAGGTCGGCGGCTGCCTGCTCGGTGCTGTCCATGAGCAGGAAGAGTTCGGCGCGACGGAAATAGACCTCACCATAGGCAGGCTTAATCTGGATGACTGCGTTCAGGAGCTTCAGGCCGGTGTCGTAGTCCTGCTGCTCGACCGATGCGGCGGCCCGGTCCATCAGGAGATCGGTGGTATCGCTGCCCGAGGCGCGCCAGAGCTCGCCGATCTGGATGGTAAGCACACCCGCCTCGACGGGACTGCGCGCTTTGGACAACTGGTTAAAGAGCCCGGCAAGGCGCGGATCGCTCTGGTCGGCCCAAGCATTGCCGGCCAGCATCAGAAAGGCTGAAACGAGAAAGATGCCGATGCGCATGGACTGCATGCTAGGCTAAGGCTTCCTTCGTTCCAAGCGACCTTCGCCATGAAGATTACCCGACGCGATCTTGTCCGGCTTTCAGCGGGATTGCCGCTGCTGGCGGCCGCGCCGCGTGTCTCTGATCCGGAGGTCATCGTTGTCGGGGCCGGAGTGGCCGGGATGGCTGCAGCCAAGGTGCTGGCGGACGCCGGGCGGCTTGTGCAGGTGCTCGAGGCGGCGCCGCGTGTCGGGGGGCGCTGTTACACCGACACGGCCAGCTTCGGCCTCCCCTTCGACCAGGGGGCCATGTGGCTCAGGCGGGCCGACTTCAATCCGCTCTACGGATTTGCGCAGCTGTATCGTTTCGGGACGGCGCTGGCGCTTCCGAAGGAGATCCTGTTCGCCGGCGGCAAGCGCCTGCCAGCCCGCGCCAACGCGGCCTTTGCGCGGGCCATCGATACCTACAGCATTGCGCTGGCCGAGGCGGCCGAGGGCGAGACCGATGTTGCGGCGTCGGGGGTTCCCCCGCCTACTATCGCGCTGCTGCCGCCGGAGGTCCGGGAATGGCTGGCGACGGCGGGAGCCCGGATCGGTCCGCTCGACATGGGGCTCGACCTTGGACAGATCTCGGTCAAGGACTGGTTCAACCGCCATGAGGCCGAGCCGAGCCGGCTGGTGCGCCAGGGCCTTGGCACGCTGGTGGCACGGCTGTCTGAGGGGCTTTCGATATCGGTCAGCACCACGGTGCTGCGGATCACTGCGCTGCGCGGCGGGTGGTTCGAGGTGATGACAAGCCGCGGGAGCCTCAGGACACGAGCGGTGATCGTCACCGCGTCGCTCGGCGTGCTGGCTTCGGGATCGATTGCAATCGAACCGGGATTGCCCGGTGATCACCAGAGAGCCATCGAGGGCTTGCAGATGGGATCGCTGATGAAGGTCGGGCTTTCTTTTGCTGCGGGAAGCCCTGCACTGGCATTCCCGGAGAACGCCCTGCTCTTCGAGCGTGTCGAGGACCAGCGGGCGGCAGAGTTCCTGGTGCGCCCCTTCGGGCTTCCCATGGTCGTGTGCAGTGTCGGTGGTTAGCAGGAGCATGAACAAGAATACCGAAGCGCCCGCACGCACCGCGAGGTTGCGGTGGAGGCGGTGGAGTGGGTGGTGGGCGCCCCCGCCGCGGGCG
>DAISVV010000261.1:0-3897 GCA_036840015.1 Micropepsaceae bacterium | reverse complement strand
TCCTGCTCGCGGTTCAGCCGGAAGAAATCCTCGTGGCTGAGGAACACCTCCCCGCGCACCTCGATGACTTCGGGAAATCCCCGCCCCTTCAGAACCTGCGGCACGCATCCGAGTGTCCGCAGGTTGGCAGTCACGTCCTCGCCAACGGCACCATCACCCCGCGTGGCACCCCGCACAAGCCGCCCATCCTCATAGCGCAGGCTGGCCGACAACCCGTCGATCTTGGGCTCCGCCGTGAAGGCCAGAACCTCCGACGAAGGCAGCGCCAGGAACTTGCGGATCCGGTCGACGAAATCCGTGACATCCTCGTCATCGAAGGCATTGTCGAGCGACAGCATGGGCGCGCCGTGGCGCACCTTGGCGAACTTGTCGACGGGTGCCGCACCCACCTTTCGCGAGGGACTGTCGGCCCGGATCAAATGCGGGAACTTCGCCTCGATCGCGGCATTTCGTTTCTTCAGCGCATCATAGGCAGCATCCGAGATCGTCGGCGCATCCTCGGCATGATAGCGCCGGTCATGCGCGGCGATCTCCTGCGCCAGCCGCTCAAGCTCGGCCGCAGCCTCGCCCTCTGACAGGCGCGAAACGGCAACAGGCTTGCTCATCTTGTGCTCATCCCCCCGGCATCCTCGCCTGTCACGTGGCCCGGCGCCGTTCGGCCGGCTTGCCCACGGGCGCCTCAAGCAACTGGTCGGCCGCCGCGCGGGCGGCATTCGTGATCTTGGCACCCGAGAGCATGCGCGCGATCTCCTCGCGCCGCCCCGCCGCATCCAGCAACTCCACCCGTGTTGCCATCGACCCGGCCGAGAGCGACTTCGAAATGCGCAGATGGTGCGAGCCACGCGCAGCCACCTGCGGCGAATGCGTGACCACCAGCACCTGCTCGCTCTGCGCCAGCCGCTGCAGCCGCTCGCCGACCGCATCGGCAACCGCGCCACCGACACCGCGATCGACCTCGTCGAAGATCAGCGTCGAGGCCGCACCCTCGGCCGCCAGCGACACTTTCAGTGCCAGGATGAAACGAGCCATCTCGCCCCCCGACGCGATGCGCGTCAGTGCCCCGAAGGGCGCGCCCGGGTTCGTGGCCACCTCGAACTCGACCCGGTCCTGGCCATGCGGACCCAGGGCCTGCGGCGCAGCCTTCTCGACCCGCGTGCGGAAATGCGCATTCGACAGCTTCAGCGGCACAAGCTCCTTCGCGACGCGCGCGTCGAGCGCGGCGGCCGCCTTCGTACGCGACGCCGTCAGCCGGTCTGCCGCCTGCTGATAGCGCGTGCGTTGCGCCTCGAGCAGCCGCTCAAGCTCGCGCGCACGCGACCGCGCGCTGGCATGCGCCGCAAGGCGGGCCTCCACCTCGTTACGCTTGGCAACCAGCCCGTCGCAACTGCCGCCAAACTTGCGCGCCGCCGCCCGCAGCGCAAAGAGCCTCGTCTCGGCCCGCTCGAGCGCCTGCGCATCAAAGGCAAGACCGCGCGAGGCGCTGTCCACCGCACGGCGCGCCTCGGTCACCTCGATCACGGCGCGTTCAAGAGCGGCCACCGCGGCATCGAGCTTGCCCTGCGCCGCCGGTTGTGCACGTCCAAGCCGGCGCAGCGCAAGATTGAGCCGCCCCTCGACGCCACCATGCCCCGCCAGCGCATCGACGGCCTCGCCGACATCCGCGGAGATCTTTTCCGAAGCCATCATCACGGCCCGCATCTGCGCGAGCTCGTTTTCCTCGCCAGCCCGCACATCGAGCGAGCGCAATTCTTCCGCGACATGCCGCAGATAGTCATGATCCTGGTCAGCCCGGGCCTGCGTCTCCTGCTCCGACCGCAGCGCGGCCTCTGCAGCGCTGAGCGCACGCCACGCGGTCTCTACCTCGCCGAGTTCCTCGTCCAGCCGGCCAAAGGCATCAAGCAGGTTGCGGTGCCCCGCACCGTCAAGCAGCCCACGGTCATCGTGCTGTCCGTGGATCTGCAGGAGCATCGACCCGGCCTCGCGCATGAGGCCGATTGACACCGGCTGGTCATTCACGAAGGCCCGGCTGCGGCCATCCGCCCCCACGCTGCGGCGAAGGATCAGCGGCCCGTCGCTGTCCAGCCCGTTGCCCCTCAGCGCCGCACGCACCGGATGGGCCGCCGGCGGATCGAACACCGCGGACACGGCAGCCTGCGTCGCACCGTTGCGGATGAAGCCACGCTCCACACGCCCGCCGGTCGCAAGGCCCAGCGCATCAAGCAGGATCGACTTGCCCGCACCCGTCTCGCCCGTGAGCACGCAGCGTCCCGGCGCGAACTCGAGGTCGAGCCGCTCGATGAGAACGAAATCCCTGATCGAAAGCGAGGTCAGCATGCCGGCACCCGCAGGTTGGGCAGGACGGCGTCAGGCGACAGGAGGCAAACCGCCAAGTGTCAGAACCAGTCGAAGAAACCGCCCGACTCTTCCTTCTTCTCGCCAGCCTCGTCCGGCTTGGCCGCAGCCGACTGGCCATCAGCCTTCGGAGCCGCGACCGGCGCCGAATCAGCCGCTGGCGCCACGGCAGGACCGTTGATGGCCGCGGGCACATAGGGCTTACCCGGATTGGCCTTCATGCCGTACTGCTGCATCAGCGCGAACGTGTCCTCGTACCAGTCGCTGCCGGGGTAATTGTATCCGAGCACCGCGGCCGACGTCTGGGCTTCCTTGATGACGCCCAGCGACAGGTAGCACTCGACCAGGCGATGGAGGGCTTCGGGGACATGGCTCGTCGTCTGGTACTGCTCGACAACGGTGCGGAACCGGGTGATCGCGGCAACCGTCTCGCCACGCTTCAGATAATAGCGACCGATCGACATTTCCTTGCCGGCGAGGTGATCCTTCGTCAGGTCAAGCTTCAGCCGTGCATCGCGCGCATAATCGGTCTGCGGGAAGCGCTTGATGAGCTCGCGAAGCGCCGCCATCGACTGCTCCGTGCGCCGCTGGTCGCGACCGACGTCCACGATCTGCTCATAGAGCGAGACAGCCTTCAGGTAATAGGCATACGGAGCATCCTTGTTGCCGGGATGCAGCGTGATGAAGCGGTCGGCAGCCATGATCGACTCGCTGTACTTGTTGGCCTGATAGTAACAGAAGGCCGACATCAGGATCGCCCGGCGCGCCCACACGGAATACGGATGCTGCCGCTCCACCTCGTCGAAGGACGCGGCGCAGGGCAGCCAGTTGCCCTTGTCGAGCTGGGTCAGGGCATTGGCGTACAGCGTCTCGGGCGGGACCTCCCGGATTTCGGGAAGCGGGCGCGGTGCCGACGCGACATCGTCCTCGTCACCCACGCAGCCCGCCAACGGCAGGGCCAGAAGGCAAAGGACAGCCAGACGCGACGGTCGGAGACGGGAGAGGAAGGTCATGGACACCAGCCGTTTGAGGATCGCAAGTTGAGGATCGCAAGCGTGCGCGGCGCAGCCACAAGGCGAAGCCGCAGAAAACCGGCTTGTTCTTACCCCATCACCCGACCTAGCGCTAGCGCCGGCGGGTGACCAATTTGTAAGCGAATGTCGCAAACAGGCCGATCGCGAGAGTGTCGCGACAAGTTCCGCCCCACGCCGTAGCGCGAGGGCTGCCCCGGCACCAATGGCCACGCCATGGCGCGTTCTGCCGCAGCGTTCAAGTTTTTCCTGGAGCGTTGTCTGTTGTTCGTCCGTTCGGCACCCATTCCCCTTTCACCACCAACAGGTTGCAACACGGATTCTACACCTCTCGCGCGATCCTCCTGCTTTGTTCTCGTAACCTCGACCGGCCCGCAAGCAGAAAGGCCGCCGGCGAAATCCGCCAGCGGCCCCTGAAGTCTTGGAACGGGTTGGTCGAGGCCTACTCGGCAGCAGCCACCAGGCGCCTGCCCTGCGAGGCCCCGGACGCCACGCGGCGCGCCGGGCACTGCGT
>DAISVV010000260.1:0-3897 GCA_036840015.1 Micropepsaceae bacterium | reverse complement strand
TTCATGGCGCCGACGGCGGTGTCGGCGAGGAGAAGCGCCCCGCCCTTTGCGACCATCACCGGATCGACGACAAGCGGCAGGCCGCCTGCGCTGCGCGCGAGCGCTGCCGTCACCGCCTCGATGACGGATGATGTTCCCAGCATCCCCGTCTTCACGCCGTCAGCGCCGAGGTCGGCGAGCACGCGTTCGATCTGGGCTGCAATGATGTCATCGGGGACGGGGTGGATCCCCGATACGCCCTGTGTGTCCTGCACAGTGATCGCGGTGACGGCTGTCATCGCGAAACAGCCGAGCGCCGTGATCGCCTTTATGTCGGCCTGGATGCCAGCGCCGCCGCCAGAGTCAGAGCCTGCGATGCTCAGCACGCGGCCGCGCAGAGGATTCGGTTTCATGGCGCGGAGTGTAAAGCACCAGCGCCGCCGTTAGAAGACGGCACGCACGGTTCAGGCGGCGCTTGCCTTCTCGATCACGCGGACGATATCGCCCACAACCGTACGTACGAGCTTCTCGTCCTCGCACTCGCCCATCACACGGATGAGCGGCTCGGTTCCGGACTTGCGGATCAGCAGGCGGCCAGATTTTCCAAGGCGCGCCTCGCCATCCTGGATGGCAGCGGTGACTTCCTTGCTGTCGAGCGGCCTCGCGCCGGGGCGGAAGCGCACGTTCTGGAGGATCTGCGGCAGGGGCTCGAACAGGTGGGCCGCCTCGCTGGCGCGCTTGCCCGTCTCGGCGAGCACGGCGAGGACCTGGAGCGCGGCGATCAGGCCGTCGCCGGTGGTCGAAAAGTCGCTGAGGACCACGTGGCCGGACTGTTCGCCGCCCACGTTGTAGCCGTGCTCACGCATGTGCTCGACGACGTAGCGGTCGCCCACGGCCGTGCGGACGAGCTGGAGGCTCATCGCGTCGAGGTAACGCTCGAGGCCGAGGTTCGACATCACGGTTGCGACAACGCCGTTGCTCTTCAGCAGGCCTGACTTCGACCAGGACCTTGCAATGAGTGCGAGGATCTGGTCGCCATCGATGATCTGGCCCTTCTCGTCACAGATGACGACGCGGTCAGCATCGCCATCAAGCGATATGCCGAGGTCGGCGCGCGTTTCCTTCACGCGGTTGCACATCAGCGCGGGTGCGGTCGAACCGCACTCGCTGTTGATGTTGAAGCCGTTGGGGTCGACGCCGATCTTGATCACCTCGGCGCCAAGTTCCCAGAGAACCTCGGGGGCCACGCGGTAGGCCGCGCCGTTGGCGCAGTCGACCACGATGCGCAGGCCGTCGAGGCGCAGGCTCTTGGGGAATGTGCGCTTGGCAAATTCGATGTAGCGGGCCTGGGCATCGTCGATGCGCTTGGCGCGGCCGAGGCGGCTGGGTTCGGCCAGACCCTCGCGCAGGCTGCCGTCCATCAGCTTCTCGATTTCGCCTTCAACCGTGTCGGACAGCTTGTAGCCATCGGGACCGAACAGCTTTATGCCGTTGTCCTCGTAGAGGTTGTGCGAGGCCGAGATCATCACGCCGAGATCGGCACGCAGGGAGCGCGTCAGCATGGCCACGGCGGGCGTGGGGAGCGGGCCGAACTGGAAGACATCCATGCCCACGGAAGTGAAGCCGGCGACGAGCGCGGTCTCGATCATGTAACCCGAGAGGCGCGTGTCCTTGCCGATGACGACACGGTGGCGATGGTCGCCGCGCGTGAAGTAGCGGCCGGCGGCCATCCCCACGCGCAACGCGGGCTCGGCGGGCATGGTGGCATTGGCCTTGCCGCGAATACCATCGGTTCCAAAATATTTCCGGCTCATCCGGTGCTCCGGTCGAAGTGTCGTTTCCGTGGCGTTTTCTACCACAGTTTTCTGAAAAATGGCGAAAGCCGCGTGGCGGCTTATTCCTGAGGAATTAAGCGGAATTTACCCTTGTAGCGGCTGCCAGACGTCGAGCGCCTGCCGCAGGGCCGCGACGTCGTGGGTCCTGATGAAACCAGCCCCGCGGCTTGCCGCGAAGAGTTCCGCGGACAGGGTTGCCGCACCAGACCCAGGCGTATCCACCTTCGCAAGGTTGCGGATGAAAGACTTTCGGCTGACAGAGACCAGCAAGGGCAAGCCATAGCGCGCCTGAAGCTCGGGCAGGTGCCGCAGGACCGCGAGCGAGACTTCGGGATCACTGCCGAGGAAGTAGCCCATGCCCGGGTCCAGAACGAGGCGGGCGCGTTCGATGCCCGCGGCGCGAAGGGCCTCCACGCGCGCATCGAAGAAGGCAAAGAGCCGCTGCATGATGGTTGCAGGATCGGTCTCGGTAACACGGGCAATGCCGCGTCCCGTGATGTTGTGCATCACCACAAGGCGGGCGCTCGCGCGGGCGAGGCGCGGATAGAGGCCCGGATCAGGGAAGCCCTGGATGTCGTTCAGCCACCCTGCTCCCTGGTCGAGCGCCCCGGCCTGGGTCTCAGGGGCGAAGCTGTCGATGGAGATCCGCGCGGGGTCGATGCCTGCTTTCATCAAGGGTTCGAGGCGGGCGATTTCCTCTTCGGGGGTCACCGGTTCGGCCGACGGATTGGAGGCGGCGGCGCCGAGGTCCAGGATGTCGGCGCCAGCCTCGAGTTGCGCCCTTGCGTGGCGCACGGCATCGGCGGCCGCCAGAAAGCAGCCGCCATCCGAAAACGAGTCGCGCGTGATGTTGACGATCCCGAAGATCGCAGGCCGGGCGCGCACCGTCATGCAAGCGTCGTCAGGCGCTGGGCTGCGGTTCGGGCTGCGGCCCTGCACCTTCCGGCCCACGCGGGCGTCCGGTGACGGGAACCGACGCGGGTGGCGGCGTAGGTATCTGCGGCTCTTCCGGCGGCGTCTCGCGCACGATGGCTTCGCCACGCAGCAGGGCGCGGATCTCGTCACCCGACAGGGTCTCGTATTCGAGCAGCGCCTTGGCGATCGTGTGCAGGTCGTCAAGGTGGTCCGTCAGGATCTTGCGGGCCTTCTCGTGCGCCTCCTCGACGAAGCGGCGGATCTCCTCGTCGATCAACTGGGCAGTGGCCTCGGAGACGTTCTGGGTGCGGGCAACCGAGTGGCCGAGGAAGACTTCTTCCTCGTTCTGCGCGTAGAGCAGCGGACCAAGGCGGTCGCTCATGCCCCACTTCGTGACCATGGAACGTGCCAGACCGGTCGCCATCTGGATGTCGCCGGAGGCGCCGGAGGTCACCTTGTCATAGCCGAGGATGATCTCCTCGGCGACGCGGCCGCCCATGGCAACCGCGAGGTTCGCGTACATCTTGTCGCGCGCATAGGAATAGCTGTCGCGCTCGGGCAGGCGCATGACCATGCCCAGCGCGCGGCCGCGCGGGATGATCGTTGCCTTGTGGATGGGGTCGGAGGCCGGGCAATGGAGGGCAACCAGGGCGTGACCGGCCTCGTGATAGGCGGTCTTGCGCTTTTCTTCCTCGTCGATGACCATCGAGCGACGCTCGGCGCCCATCATGACCTTGTCCTTGGCTTCCTCGAACTCGCGCTGGGTGACCATGCGCTTGTTGCGACGCGCCGCGAGGAGAGCCGCCTCGTTCACGAGGTTGGCGAGGTCGGCGCCGGAGAATCCAGGCGTGCCGCGGGCAATCGTGTTCGCATTCACGTCGGGTGCGAGGGGGACCTTCTTCATGTGGACGCGCAGGATCTTCTCGCGGCCCACGATGGCGGGGTTCGGCACCACGACCTGGCGGTCGAAGCGGCCTGGACGCAGCAGCGCCGGGTCAAGCACGTCGGGGCGGTTCGTTGCCGCGATGAGGATGATGCCTTCGTTGGTCTCGAAGCCGTCCATCTCGACGAGCAACTGGTTCAGGGTCTGCTCGCGCTCGTCATTGCCGCCGCCGAGGCCTGCGCCACGGTGACGGCCGACGGCGTCGATTTCGTCGATGAAGATGAT
>DAISVV010000259.1:0-3920 GCA_036840015.1 Micropepsaceae bacterium | reverse complement strand
CGCTCGTATTCTTCCGCGATATTGCTGGTCGCCGTCGCCGTCGTCTCGGTCATGCCCCAGCCCTGGCCGGGCTTGATCAGCGGGAAGCGCTCCTTCATGCGCCGCACGAGTTCCGGCGCCGATGGCGCACCGCCATAGGAGATGGTTTCGAGCGACGACAGGTCGAATTCATGGAAGCGCGGATGCTCGATGATCTGCCATGCGATCGTGGGCACGCCGCCGGCAGTCGTGATGCGCTCGCGCTCGATCAGCTCAAGCGCCTGGTCTGCATTCCATTTGCGCTGCATGACGATCTTCGAGCCCGCCATGACGGCCGGCATCATGATCGCAAAGCAGCCCGTCGCATGGAACAGCGGCACCGAGATCAGCGTCGCCTTCTGCACCGTCGGGGCGGGCGCGGGAGGCATCTCGCCCCGGCGCAGGAACGAGCGGGCCTGCGCACACATCGCATTGAAGAAGTTCGACACGATGTTTCGGTGCGTGATCACCGCACCCTTGGGCTTGCCGGTCGTGCCCGACGTGTAGAAGATCGTGACATCATCCTCAGGATCGAAGCTGATCGACGGCAGCGCCGTGTCGGGCAGGGACGCCCAGTTCATCGGCCCGCCGATCACGTCCTCAAGGCGGCTGACCCGAGGGTCGGCGATCTCCTCGCTCGAGCGCGAGACATAGATCCGCTTGAGGTCGGGGCAGTTGCCGGCATGCTCGCGCAGCCGCTCCCAGCGCTCCGCATCCGCGATCGCGATCTTCGTGCCCGAGTCCGTCAGGCCATACTCGAGCTCCGGTCCCGTCCACCACGCATTCAGCGGCGTGACGATTGCTCCCGCGTGGACGGCGGCCCAGAACGCGACCGACCACTCCGGAAGGTTGCGCATGATGATGGCGACCCGGTCGCCCTTTTTCACGCCATCGGCAATCAGCTGGTGCGCGAGCTTGGCAACCGCCCGGCGATGGGCATCGAACGTGACCCGCTCGTCCTCGTTGACGAGGTAGACGCGTGCCCCGAACGGCCGGCTCATCTCGAACACGGCTGCAAGCGACGGCGGCGCATTCTTCCATGTCTTGATCTTGACGCCGCGGATCACCTTTTCCTCGATCTCGAATGGCGAGGCCGGAGCCGAGACAAGGAGCTTGTGGGCGTGCTCGACGGGCATGGCAGGAAAGCCGGGCGGCAACTGGGGGGCGGTACTCATGGGCGTGGTCCTCGCAAGGCTGTTTTTGCTTGTTGCCCTTGCACTTACAGGGTCTGGCCGGACGGCTCAAGCCGCGATAGTCTGTCCGCTCGTTCCCGGAGCCTGCCACGCATGACCGAACCCGCCTGCCTGTGTTGCGCGCCGCCCATCCAGGGGCTTTTTGCGCGCGGAAGTGCAAGGCAGCGGGCCCGGTTCCAGGCTCTGCCCGCCACGCCGGCGACCCACGCGCGCCGCCCGGCGGCCGCGCCCGACAAGATCATCCTCGGCGGTACCATCCGCACGATGAACGAGGCTGCGCCCGTGGCCGAGGCCATCGCCCTCAGCCGTGGCCGCATCGTGGCCGTCGGCAGCCGGGGCGAGGTCACGGCGCTGAAGGGCACCGGCACCGAGGTCATCGACGCGAAGGGCGGGACGATCCTGCCAGGCTTCATCGATCCTCACGTCCACATCGTGATGGGTGCCGTGCTGTCGTCATTCGTCGACGCGCGGCCGATGACCTGCGAGACCATTGACAGCGTCATGCAGGCGCTCGCCGCAGCCGCCGCAAGGACAAAGCCGGGCGAGTGGATCATGGCCCGTGGCTTTGACCCCTCTCTGTGCAAGGGCAACGCCAACATCAACCGCCATGATCTCGACCGCGTGGTGCCGGGCCATCCCGTCTTCATGCTCAACGCTTCGGGACATCTGGCTTATGTGAATTCGCTCGCCATCGAGCGGGCCGGCGTGACCGAGGACACACCCGACCCTGGTGCAGGCGGAAAATACGTGAAGGACCCCGATGGGCGGCTGACAGGCGTGCTTGCGGGCGCCGCGAGCTATGCGCCCTTCCTGAGGGTCGCCCCGCGCGCCACGCCGCAGAACCTCATCCCCGCCGTGATCGGTGTGCTCGACGATGCGGCGCGCAAGGGCTGCACGATGCTGGTTGACGCCGGCCTCGGTGTGTTCGCCGGCACCGAGGAGTTTCGCCTGCTCTCGGCCCTCGGCGCGACCCGCCGCTCGCCCGTGCGCATAGGCGCCATGATGACCGGCACGCGCATGGACGAGTGGCTTGCCTTCCCTGAGGCTAGGCCGGGGCAGGGCGATGACTGGTTCCGCCTGCTCGGCTTCAAGTTCTGGGCCGACGGTTCAAACCAGGGAAACACCGGCTACCAGCGCGAGCGTTACCTCAACGTCGACAGCCGCGGGATCCTGAGCTTCCCGGCCGATGATCTGGCCGCCGGCATCGCACGCGCGCACAACGCCGGCTGGCAGGTTGCCGTGCACGCCAACGGCGACGCAGCCATCGATCTCGTGCTCGAATGCTACGGCCGGGCGCTTGCTGCGAACCCGCGCAAGGACCACCGCCACCGCATCGAGCACTGCTCCATCGCCTGGGACGAGCATTTCGCGAAGATGGCCGAGCTGGGCCTGACGCCGTCGTTCCTCATCGGCCACGTCCATTACTGGGGTCGCGCCTTCCGCGACCGCATCTTCGGACCCGTCAAGGCCGCGCGGCTCGATGCAACGGCATCAGCCCTGAAGGCTGGCGTCCGCTTCACGCTCCATTCCGACTACGATGTCACCGAAATAGGCCCCCTCCGCTGCATCGAGAACGCGGTCACCCGCATCATGCGTGACGGCGGCGAGGTGCTGGCGCCATCGGAGTGCATCTCGGTCGAGCAGGGCCTGCGGTCCATGACCATCGACGCGGCCTGGCAGACCCGCATGGACCACGCGGTGGGATCGCTCGAGCCAGGAAAATATGCCGACCTTGTCGTCCTCGACGAGGATCCGCTGAAGGTTGAGCCGACACGCCTGTCCGCGATTGCCGTGCGCGAGACGTGGGTCGAAGGCATCCGGAAACACGGCTGAACGTTTTGAAGGACAAGCGAGAAAACCCCATGGGACGAGCAACGACTTTTCTGGCAGCCATGGCCTTCGCGGGCCTCACCTTCGCGCTCCCCGCGCGTGCCGATGGCCTGGCCGACCTCAGGGCGGCCCTCGGCAAGCTGCAGGGCACCGCGCCCTTGCGCGTGACCCTGACGGCCCAGGTCACCACGACCTCGCGCGACGATGACGACAAGCTTCGCACCGCCAACGGCACGGCCACGGTCACCGCCGAGGACGGGCCGCAGGGCCTGCGCATCGTCTACCCGAGGGACATCATGGTGCGCGCCATGGCCGAAGGCGTGGGGCGCCAGTCCGACAGCACGGCCCCGATCCCCACGCGCAACGCCCTGAACGAACTCGACTACGCCGACGTGCACAGCATGGTGCATGCCGCCGAGACCCTGCTCACCCGGCTTGAGGGTGCCAAGCTCAAGGCAGAGCGCGCTGAGGCCTGGAACGGCGTTCCCGCGCGGCTTCTCAGCCTCGATCTCGCGGTAGCCAAGAACCAGCAATTCGTGGACAAGCAGACGGCAACGCTCGATGTCTGGATCGATGGCAGCGGCCGCCCGCTGGCCACGCGCGCCCAGAACATGTCGAAGGGCAGCGCCTTCATCGTCGTGTCATTTGAAACGAAGGGCCGCGAGGACAGGGTCTATACGGTGGTCGGCGACCGCCTGCTTGTGACCCGCCGCGACACCAGCGGCTCGGGCTCCGGCGCCGGCCAGCGTGGCGAGACCAAGGCCACTGTGACCCTCCAGGTCAACTAGAAAAATTTCGGTGACAGTGCGTTGTCACCGAAACTGTCAGAACCCCACCCGCGGCTTCGCAGGCAACCCGGCCTCGCTCACGAACGACGAA
>DAISVV010000258.1:0-3997 GCA_036840015.1 Micropepsaceae bacterium | reverse complement strand
CCACGAACATCGACATGATGAGCAGCAGGAAGGCAAACGGCAGCAGCCAGAACGAGATGTTGTTCATGCGCGGGAACGCCATGTCCGGCGCGCCGATCATGAGGGGCACGAACCAGTTGCCGAAGCCGCCGATCATGGCGGGCATGACCATGAAGAAGATCATGATCAGCGCGTGGGCGGTCACGAACACATTGTAGAGGTGCTCATTGCCCGAGAAGTACTGGACGCCCGGCTCCATCAGTTCGGCGCGGATGCCGATCGACAGGGCGCCGCCCACCAACCCCGCGAAGATCGCGAAGATGATGTACATCGTGCCGATGTCCTTGTGGTTCGTCGAGTAGACGAAACGCGCCCAGCCTCTGGGCGTATGGTCGTGGCCGTCGGCGTGTTGTGCAGTCGCCATTGTCTTGCTTGCTCCCGATGCCTAGCGTGACGCGAGCGCGGTTGGCGCGCTGCGGAGGCTGGCCGTTGACTTCTTCATTGCAACCCACTCGTCGAACTTTTCCTGGCTGACCACCTCGACGGCGATCGGCATGAAGGCGTGGCGCGCGCCACACAGTTCGGAGCACTGGCCGTAGAACACGCCTTCGCGGTTGGCCTTGAACCAGGTTTCGTTGAGGCGCCCCGGAACGGCGTCGACCTTCACGCCGAACGCCGGCACCGTCCAGGAGTGGATGACGTCGGTCGCCGTCGTCTGCACGACGACCACCTTGTTCACCGGGACGATCACGCGGCCGCCTTCCTTGACGGCCAGCAGGCGCGGCTCGCCTGCAGCCTTGGCTTCCTCGTCGGAGGCCATCTCGGAGAGCTCGATGCTCACGCCGAGGTCGGGATATTCATAGGACCAGTTCCACTGGTGCCCGATCGCCTTGACCGTGACGTCCGGCTTCTCGGGGATGACCTCGCCCTCATAGAGCAACTTCAGCGACTGCAGGCCGATGAAGCCGAGGATGACGACCGGCACCAGGGTCCAGACGACCTCGATCATGGCGTTGTGGGACCAGGTCGCGGGCTTCGGGTTGGCCTTCGCGTTGTAGCGGACCATCACCCAGATCAGCAGGCCGAGCACGAACAGCGTGATGCCCGTGATGATGACCAGCACCAGATCATGGAAGTCGTGGATGTTCTGCATGTGGTCGGTGGCCGCCGGCATCAGCGTCACCTGCTTGTCGACCGCGTAGGATCCTTCCGTGGCCTGGCTCCAGGCGGCGGGTGCGGACAGCGACGGCGCGAGGAGCGCCGCCGGATACAAAAGGCCATTTCGCAAAATTGCGCGCATGCGCTTCATCAGCCCCATTTCAGCTGGATGGTGAAAGCCCCATGGGAGCAACGACTCCCCTCAGGCCCGGATAGCATTTCTAGAGGACGCGATTTAGCGGCGTTGACCGATAGCCGTCATTGCGACCTTATGCCACAATCGTGCGGCCTTTGTGCATAGTTCCTTTCGAAAGCACCCTCCGCGCCTGTGGCATGCGCAACTTCCCCTGCCGGAAGGCTGCACGCGGGATCAGCCACTTCACTCACGCTGCGTGTGCAATCGGCGCGTGCTAAATTGCCTCAGATGGGTGGGACCCCTGCCCCGCCTCTGCGCGAGGACGCATGCGATCGATGCCGCGCGGCGGCGCGCTTCGGAATTGCTGTTCCGGTTTGGGCGAAAGCAAATTACGCTTGGCGGCATTCCACAATCAGCCGCTTCGGGGATCCCTGCACCCATGACGTCTGCCAACGACCTCTTTTTCAGCCGAACCGGACTTGATCGCGCCGCGGTCGAGCGCATCACGTCGGACGCCCTCAAGGGTGCGGATGACGGGGAAATGTATCTCGAGTACCGGCTGTCGGAGAGTTTCCTGTTCGATGACGGCCGCATGAAGTCGGCCAGTTTCGACACGACGCAGGGCTTCGGCTTGCGCGCTGTTGCCGGCGAGGCCATCGGCTTTGCCCATTCCTCCACGCTCGACGAGGACGCCATGCGCCGCGCGGCCTCGGCCGTGCAGGCGGTGAAGAGCGGGCACACCGGCACGTGGGCAGAAGGTCCGCAGAAGACGAATGTGCGCCTCTACACGGATGCCAACCCGATCGACACGGCGCCGTTTGATGCCAAGACGAAGCTGCTCGCGGACATCGATGCCTATGCCCGCGGCCGTGATCCGCGGGTGCGCCAGGTCTCGTGCTCGCTCTACGCCGAGTGGCAGGCCGTCCACATCCTGCGGCCCGACGGGCTTGCGGTGCAGGACATCCGCCCGCTGGTCCGCCTCAATGTCTCGATCGTGGCGGGTGAAGGCGACCGGCAGGAGACGGGTTCGCATGGCATGGGCGGGCGGCGCTCGCTCGATGTCTATCTCAAACCCGAGACCTGGAAGTTCGCCGTCGACGAGGCGCTGCGGCAGGCGCTCGTGAACCTGCAGTCGGTAGCCGCTCCAGCGGGGGTGATGCCCGTGGTGCTGGGCCCCGGCTGGCCGGGCGTGCTGCTGCACGAGGCGATCGGGCACGGGCTCGAGGGTGATTTCAACCGCAAGAAGACAAGCGCGTTCGCAGGGCTGATGGGCCAGCGCGTCGCCTCGCCGGGCGTCACGGTCGTGGATGACGGCACGCTCGACTCCCTCCGGGGCTCGCTTTCGGTCGACGATGAAGGCACGCCGACATCGCGCACGGTCCTGATCGAGGACGGGATCCTCAAGGGCTATCTGCAGGACCGGCAGAATGCCCGCCTGATGGGCATGAAGCCAACGGGCAGCGGGCGGCGACAGTCCTATGGCTGCACCGTCATGCCGCGCATGACGAACACGTTCATGCTGGCCGGCCCGCATGATCCGCAGGAGATCATCGCAAGCGTGAAAAACGGGCTTTATGCTGTGAACTTCGGCGGC
This sequence comes from Micropepsaceae bacterium, assembly GCA_036840015.1. Classification (GTDB taxonomy): domain Bacteria; phylum Pseudomonadota; class Alphaproteobacteria; order Micropepsales; family Micropepsaceae; genus SZUA-430. The sequence continues at coordinate 1,130 of DAISVV010000258.1, read as the reverse complement.
GGACAGGTCGACATCACCAACGGCAAGTTCGTGTTCAGCTGCACCGAGGCCTATCGCATCGAGGACGGCAGGATCGGCGCGCCGGTCAAGGGCGCGACGCTGATCGGCAACGGGCCGGATGCGCTGACGCGCGTGAAGATGGTCGGCAATGACCTGAAGCTGGACACCGGCATCGGCACGTGCGGCAAGAACGGACAGAGCGTGCCTGTCGGCGTGGGGCAGCCTTCGCTGCTCATCGAGGGGCTGACGGTCGGCGGAACGGCTGCGTGACGCCGGACTGGCGCGTGCAACAGATGGAACGCGGAAGATGAGCGCAAGACCCGCAACCGTCGGCCTGTGGTCCCGGCGCCTGGAGAACATCGATGCGTTCCTGCAGCGCAAGTATGTCGACACCGGGCGCATGCCCGGCACGCTGTCGCTTGTCTGGCGGCGTGGGGAGATCGCGCATCTGGGCGTGACCGGCATGGCCGACATCGCGCGCGGCAAGAAGATGGCCGAGGACACGATCTTCCGCATCTACTCGATGACCAAGCCCGTCACGTCGGTCGCGACGATGATGCTGGTCGAACAGGGGCTGATTGCGCTCGATGACCCGGTGCACAGGTTCATCCCGTCATGGAAGGATCTCGGCGTCTATAATGGCGGGTTCATGGAGACGTTCCGCACGAAGCGTTGCGAGCGGCCGATGCAGGTCATCGACCTCCTGCGCCACACGTCGGGCCTGACCTACGGGTTCCAGCAGTCGACCAATGTCGATGCGGCCTATCGCAAGGTGAAGATCGGCGAGATCGAGAAGCACGGCACGCTCGAGGAGATGGTCGAGAAGCTCGGCACGCTGCCGCTCGAGTTCTCGCCGGGCACGGCGTGGAACTATTCGGTGTCGACCGACATCCTGGGTTACATCGTGGGCAAGGTGGCGGGCGTGACCTTCGATGATTTCCTGCGCACGAAGATCTTCAAGCCGCTCGGCATGCACGACACGGACTTCCATGTGCACGAGGGCAAGCGCGAGCGGTTCGCGGCCGGCTATGCGGCGACGCCGAAGGCCGGCATGGACCTGCAGGACGATCCGGCGAAGAGCCCCTATCTCGCCCCGCCCTCGCTGGTCTCGGGTGGCGGCGGGCTTGTGT
>DAISVV010000257.1:0-3998 GCA_036840015.1 Micropepsaceae bacterium | reverse complement strand
GGTGGCGTGGCCGGCGTACGCGCAACGGTCACGGTCACTTTCATCGGCGCCAAGCCCGGCCTGTTTACCGGTACCGGCTGCGACGCCGCGGGCGATGTGATCGTCGAGGCGCTCGGCGTGGCGCCCGCCCCCTGCGCCGTCTGGCCGGGGGGCGCTAAGCTTTGTCCTAACTGCCCCGCTCCTTTGGGGTCATTGTTGAGCACTTCCTCGATGAGGCGCAGGAGCGCCTCGCCGCTGGTGTGGATGTCGCGCGCATAGCCCACATAGCGCGGTGGCAGGGGCCCCATGACTTCGTTCTGCATGGCGTCGGAGAAGCCCATGATGGCATTGAGCGGCGTCCTGAGTTCGTGGCTCATGTTGGCCAGGAATTCGGTCTTCGAGCGGCTGCCCTCCTCGGCGCGCTGCTTTTCCCGCTCGAGCTTGGTTTCGATTTCGCCCAGCTTGAGGGCCTGTTCCTGCAATTGGCGATGCGAGGCCTGCAGTGCGTCCTCGTTCTTCTTGAGGGCCGTGATGTCGGTCGCCACCATGATCCGGGCTTCGTCGGTTGCCTGCCGCTCGCTGACCAGCAGCCAGCGATCATCCACGCGCTGCAGTTCGACGGTACCCGTCGAGCCGCCAAGGTTGAAAAGCTCGAGCGGTGTTTCACCTTTCCTGAGGTCCTGCGGGCGGACGCGCGCGAGCAGATGGCTGCGGGCATCGCCAAGCTTTGCCTCGGTCAGGCCATAGAATTCCATGAAGCGCCTGTTGCAGAGGATCAGGCGCCCGTCGCGGTCCCAGAGCACGAAGGCCTCGGCCGCGTTCTCGAATGCGGCCTTGAGGACGCGTTCGGTGACGCTGAGCCGCTCGGCCGCGTGCTTCTGGTCCGAAATGTCGAGCGCGATTCCCGAGAGGCGGGGGTGTTCGGCCCTGAGCGTCCGGTAGGCCTGACCCTTGGCGCGGATCCACACATAATGCCCGTCTTCATGGCGAACGCGGAAGCTCTGGTCGTAGTTGTCGCTGCCCGACAGGATGTCCTGCTCGATGTTGCGCAGCGAGTCACGGTCTTCGGGATGGAGGCGGCCTTCGAGCTCGTCGATCCTGATGACACGCGGCTGTTGCCCCGTTCCGATCAGGGCGCTCATGGCGCCGGACCAGTACATGCTGCGGTTGGGGACGTCCCAGTCCCAGATCCCGCAGCGCGCGCCGCTGACGGCCAACTCAAATCGCTCCTCGGTCCGGCGCAGCGCGCTGCGGGAACGTGCCGTCTGCTCCATCTGGTTCAGCAAGGCCCAGGCGAGGGCCGCACCGAGCAGGGACGGACCAAAGATCATGATCGACCAGAGCGGCAGGTAATCTATCCAGCTGGACAGAGCTTCGGCCGCATGGGTGATCGAGAGGATGCGCAGGTCATAGCCTGGTATCTGCGTGGCCGAAACCGAGTAGTTCTTGCCATCATGCTCGAACAGGCGTGTCACCGGGCTGTTGGCGACAAACGGAGGCAGGGCCTTCTGCGCGAATGGCAGCAGCGCTGCGGGCGTGCTGTTCCTGACGGTGCGAACGATGCTGTTTCCCGCGCTGTCCACGATGAAGAGCGCATCGTTTCGTGCGCCCCTGAGTTCCTGCAGGCTTGCCGCCAGCTTCCGGGTGTTCAGCACGGCGATGTAGATCAGGTTGGGATCATCGGCGGCGCGCCTGGCGATGGCGAGCGGTCCCGGGGTTGTCGAACTGGCGCCAAAGGCGCCGGCAACGTAGCCCGCGTCCTGTCGCGCGAGCAGACGCTCGTAGAGCGGGTTGCCGGCGAAGGTTGCCGGTTGCTGGGGAATGCCATTCCGGTCCCAGTAGACCACGCCGTCACCGCGCAGGGCGATGAGGTTCTGGACAAGGGGGTCCGGGACGCTGACGGGCACTGTCGTCGTGCGGACCGCGTTGTCGATGATCTGGCGGGTGCGGTTCAGCGATGCGGCCGCAAGGGTGCCGGAGTGGGACACGAACTGCTCGAACTGGCGGGTCTCGAAGGCGATGCGCTCGGCCGCGGTCATCTGCTCGCGCTTCATCTGGATCGTGGCCGCCGCGGCGACCGACAGGATCGTGGCAATGGCGCCCAGAATGATCAGGTAAGTCGTGCTGTCCCCGGAAAGGCGCGGAAACCAGGTGGCGGAGCCGCCAGTCCGGAACCCGGCGGCGGCTGCATGCGTGGCGTTGGCCATGTTTTCATAACCCAGAATCGAATCATTACCCGACCGGGATTATGTAGGGCACCTGCGGCTTGTCACCCCCGCCGGACCGTTTTGTAACGACGCGTGGCCAATGTGCTTCTGCGCGCGAATCAGCCGAGCGTCTTCTCGACGATCTCGGTGACGTTGCGCGAGAGGTTGGGTGTACTGCCGATCCTCGAGAGTTCCTTGCGGATCAGGTCCTGCCTGCCCTTGTCAAACCGGCGCCAGGTCTCGAAGGCGCCGCAGAGCCGCGCGGCGACCTGAGGGTTCACGGCGTCAAGCCGCAGTACCATGTCCGCGAGGAAGGCATAGCCCGAACCATCGGGCGCGTGGAAGCGCAGCTGGTTGCCCATCACGAAGGCGCCGACGAGCGCGCGCACGCGGTTGGGGTTCGTCAGGTTGAAGGCCGGATGACCCGTCAGGGCCCTGACCCGCCCCAGGGTCTCGGGGTTCGAGGATTGCGCCTGGATCGTCATCCACTTGTCGATCACGAGGGGGTTGGCCTTCCAGCGGTCATGGAAGGCCTCGAGGGCGGCCTTGCCTTCGGCGCCTCCCATGTCGGCAAGGCAGGCGAGCCCTGCGGCCTGGTCGGTCATGTTGTCGGCCGACCTGAAGTGCTCGTAGGCAAGGGTACGGGTGGCGGGCGTGTCTTCGGCCGTGAGGTAGCGCAGGCAGGCGTTGCGCAAGGCGCGCCGGCCGGCCGAGGCTGCGTCGGGGGCATAGGGCTCGTTCGACTTCAGCGCGGCATAGACTTCATGGAGTTTGCCGCGATAGGTGGCGGCGAGTTCACGGCGCAGGGTTTCGCGCGCGAGATGGATCGCGTCGGGATCGGCGTCCTGGAGGCCCTGGGCGAGTTCCATCTCGCTGGGAAGCACGGCTGCCATGGCCGTAAACGCCGGATCGCGACGCATGTCTGCGAGGAGGTCGCCGAAGGCCTTGACGAAGCGCGGATCGACGCCGGGCGTCTTTCCGGCGCGGGCCTCTGCCGTCATGCGATGCAGCACCTCGGTCGCCAGTTTCTGGCCCGATTCCCAGCGATTGAAGGGATCGCTGTCCCTGGCCATCAGGAAGGCGCGGTCATCGGGAGACAGGGGCATCTCGAAGCGGGCGGGGGCGGAGAAGCCGCGCCCGATCGAGGGCACGGGCTCCTCGCCGACGCCGGTGAAGCGGAAGGTCTGCTCGGCGGCGGTCAGCGAGAGGACGTGGGATGTTGCGCTGCGACCGGCCTGGGTGGTGGCGAGGTCTGCGCCCGACTTGCGGCCGACGAGACCCACCGTAACGGGGATGTGCATCGGCTTCTTGCCCGTCTGTCCGGGCGTGTCGGGGATGGTCTGCCTCAGGGTCAGATCATAAGTCCTGGCGCCAGCATCGTAGGCACCGCTGCCCTCGATGAGGGGCGTGCCGGCCTGCGCGTACCAGAGGCGGAACTGCGAGAGGTCGGCGCCGGTTGCGTCTTCCATGGATTTCACGAAGTCGTCGCAGGTTGCTGCCGTGCCATCGTGCCGCGCGAAGTACAGGTCGCAACCCTTGCGGAACCCCTCGGTGCCCAGGATCGTCTGCAGCATGCGGACGATCTCGGCCCCCTTGTCGTAGACGGTTGCCGTGTAGAAGTTGTCGATCGTCAGGTACTGGTCGGGGCGGATCGGGTGGGCAAGCGGGCCTGCGTCCTCCTGGAACTGGCGCAGGCGCAGCATGCGCACGTCGCCGATGCGCTCGACGGCGGCCGAACGCATGTCTGCCGAGAAGGCCTGGTCGCGGAACACGGTGAGCCCTTCCTTCAGCGACAGCTGGAACCAGTCGCGG
>DAISVV010000256.1:0-4024 GCA_036840015.1 Micropepsaceae bacterium | reverse complement strand
TTAAGTCACCTCCGAGCCCTACACGATCGAGACCGAGGGCAAGAACAAGCCGAAGGTGTTCCTGCTCGCGGACTATGGGTATCCGGGCTATGCGAACTTCATCCTGGCCCGTGGCAAGGATGTGCGCGAGCGACCGAAGGTCGTGCAGGCCTTCGTCGAGGCCAGCATCGATGGCTGGAAGAACTACCTGAACGGTGATGCGACCAAGGCCAATGCGCTGATCCGGAAAGACAACCCCGACATGACCGACGCCATCATCGCGCAGGCCATCCGGCAGATGCGCGATCGCGGCATGGTCGAGGGTGGCGATGCGGCGAAGCTGGGCATCGGGGCGATGAGCGATGCGCGGCTGAAGGAATTCTTCGACATCATGTCGGCGAACAAGGTGTTCGACGCCAAGCTTGATTATCGCAAGGCCTTCGATACGCGCTTCGTGAACAAGGGACGCGGGGTCGCCGCCCCGGCCGTCGACAAGGCGCCTGTCGCCAAGCCGAAGCCCGGCAAGACCTGACGCGCGGCGCAGCCCTTGCTCTCGTTCCAGTCGGTCAGCAAGTCCTTTGCCAGCGGGGTGGATGCGCTCTCGGGGGTGTCGTTCGGCGTGGCGCGCGGCGAGTTCCTGTCGCTGGTCGGCCCTTCAGGCTGTGGCAAGAGTACGGCGCTGCGCCTGATTGCGGGCCTCACGACGCCTTCTGCAGGAAAGCTGACCTGGGAGGGCGAGCGGCCACGGACGGGCTTTGTGTTCCAGGATGCTGCGCTGATGCCGTGGGCCAGTGTTGCCAGCAACGTACGCCTGCCGCTGGAACTCAAGGGCCTTGGACCCGATGCCGATGAGAAGGTGGCGCAGGCACTTTCGCTTGTGGGCCTGTCGGGCTTTGCGGGCGCCTATCCGCGCGAATTGTCCGGGGGCATGCGCATGCGCGTCTCGATTGCGCGGGCGCTGGCGGCGGATGCCGAACTGCTTCTCATGGACGAGCCCTTCGGCGCGCTCGACGAGATGACGCGCGAGCGGCTGAACGACGAGTTGCGGTCGCTCTGGGCGTCGCGCGGGCTGACGGTCGTGTTCGTCACGCATTCGATCTATGAGAGCGTCTACCTGTCGTCGCGCGTGGTCGTGATGAGCGCGCGGCCCGGCCGGGTCGTGGCCGACATTCCCATGGAGACGCCCAGCGCGCGCACGCCGGACTATCGGCTGACACCTTCCTATGGCGAGCGCTGTCGTGCGGTGCGCGAGGCCCTGCTCGGGCGTGCGGGTGAACATCAGGGAGCGTCGCCATGAAGCCCGACCGCATTGCAGGCCTTGGCCTTCCCGTGCTGGTCGCGCTGCTCGTGCTTGGCGCATGGGAATGGGCGGTTGCCGCCTTCGAGGTCTCGAAGTTCATCCTGCCGGCCCCGTCGGCGATTGCGGTGGCGCTGCACGAGAATGCGGCGTCGCTGGCAGCGTCGGCGTGGGTCACGCTGCGGGTGACGCTGCAGGCCTTCGTGATTGCGCTCGTGCTTGGGCTTGCCTTGGCGGTGCTGTTCTCTCAGAGCCGGCTGGTCGAGCGGGCGCTCTATCCCTATGCGATCACGCTGCAGGTCACGCCCATCGTCGCGATCGCGCCCTTGATCCTGATCTGGGTCGGTCTCGACAATGCCGAGAAGGCGGTCCTGATCCTTGCCATCATCGTGGCGTTCTTTCCGATCCTGGCGAATACCACGCTGGGCCTGAAGTCGGTGGATCGGCAACTGCACGAACTGTTCGACCTTTATCGCGCCTCGCGCTGGCAAAGGTTGACCCGCCTGCAGCTGCCAGCAGCCCTGCCCTATATCCTGGGCGGGATGAAGGTCTCGGGCGGGCTTGCGCTGATCGGCGCGGTGGTGGCTGAGTTCGCTGCGGGGTCGGGCACGTCGACGGGGCTTGCCTGGCGCATCGCGGAGGCGGGCAACCGGCTCGAGACCGAGAAGGCCTTCGCGGCCCTCCTGATCCTGTCGGTCATCGGGATCGCGATCTTCTGGGCCCTGTCCTTCCTGGAGTGGCTGTTGCTGCGGAAATGGCACGAAAGCGCCACGAAGGGCGAATAATACTTTTTCTTTTGTTCTATTATTTAATTTACATCCCAAATTGACTTTTTAGTGGTCGCAGGCCATCTTTCTGTAAAAGGAAGATGCCATGCTTCAGGTCCTCACGGCGAACAGGCTCATCGATGGCGAGGTCGTCTATCTCGCGCCCAACGGCGAGTGGGTCGAGACGCTAGATGCGGCGCGTGTGTTAGACAGCAAGGCCGACGCGGAGGCTGCCCTTGTCGTGGGTGCCGAGGCCGAGCGGCGGCTCGTGATCGTCCATGCCTATCTGTTCGAGGTGACGCAGGCCGGCGACCGGCGGAAGCCCGGCAAGCAGCGCGAGGTCATTCGCGCCGCCGGGCCCACGGTGCGTCGCGACCTCGGCAAGCAGGCGGCAGCCTGAGGTATCGCTATGACGAATTCGACCAGCGTGCCGTCGACGAACGCGTGGCGCAGTTCGCAGGACAGGTCGCACGCCGGCTCTCGGGCGAGTTGACCGAGGACGAGTTCAAACCGCTTCGGCTGATGAATGGTCTTTACCTGCAGCTGCATGCCTACATGCTGCGCGTCGCCATTCCCTATGGAACGCTGTCCTCGCGCCAGCTGCACAAGCTTGCCGACATCGCGCGTCGGTTCGACAAGGGCTATGGGCATTTCACGACGCGCCAGAACCTGCAGTACAACTGGCCCAAGCTCGCCGAGGTACCCGAGATCCTGCGCGAGCTGGCGTCGGTGGAGATGCATGCGATCCAGACCAGCGGCAACTGCATCCGCAACGTGACGTCGGACCAGTTCGCGGGTGCGGCGGCCGATGAGGTGGAGGATCCGCGCATATGGTCCGAGATCATCCGCCAGTGGTCGACCTTCCATCCGGAATTCTCGTTCCTGCCGCGCAAGTTCAAGATCGCGGTCACGGCCTCGCCCCGCGACCGTGCGGCGATCAAGGTGCATGACATCGGTATCGTCATCCGCAGGCACGCGTCGGGCGCGAATGTGTTCGATGTCTGGGTCGGCGGTGGCCAGGGGCGCACGCCGATCATCGGGCAGCTGATCGGCGAAGGCATCGCGGCTGAAGACCTGCTGGCCTATCTCGAGGCGACGATGCGGGTCTACAACCAGCATGGACGCCGGGACAACATCTACAAGGCGCGGATCAAGATCCTCGTGCACCAGATCGGCGCTGCCGAAATGCGCCGGCAGGTCGAGACCGAGTTCGCCGAGGTCAAGGCGAAGGGTGCGGTCGTGGTTCCGTCGGAAGAGATCGCGCGCATCGCTGCCTATTTCCGTCCACCCGCCTTCGAAACGCTGCCGGATGCCGACCTGTCAGAGGCCCGCCGGGATCCTGGCTTTGCGGCGTGGCACGACATCAACGTGGCGAAGCACAAGGTTCCCGGCTATGCGATCGTCACGATATCGCTGAAGCCCATCGGCGGCATTCCGGGCGATGCGAGCGCGGACCAGATGGATCTCGTCGCCGAACTGGCAAAGACCTACAGCTTCGACGAGATCCGCGTCAGCCACGAGCAGAACCTGGTGCTGGCCCATGTGCGCCAGCGCGACCTGCCCGACCTGTGGCGCAAGCTCGAGGCGGCGGGCCTTGGCACCGCGAACCATGGGCTGATCTCGGACATCATCGCCTGCCCCGGGCTTGATTACTGCGACCTCGCCAATGCGCGCTCGATCAGCATCGCGCAGGCGATCAGCCAGCGTTTTGCCGCACTCGAGCGACAGCGCGCGATCGGGGAACTCAAGCTCAAGATCTCCGGGTGCATCAATGCCTGCGGGCACCATCACGTGGGCCATATCGGCATCCTTGGCGTCGACAAGAAGGGTGTGGAATTCTACCAGATCACGCTGGGCGGATCGGGCGACGAGACGACGTCGCTTGGCGAGATCCTCGGGCCCGCCTTCGGCGAGGCCGAGGTGCCCGATGCCATCGAGACGCTGGTCGACACCTATTTTGCGCTGCGCCGGGACGGCGAGC
>DAISVV010000255.1:0-4077 GCA_036840015.1 Micropepsaceae bacterium | reverse complement strand
GACTGAAAACCGCTACGAAGCGGGTAAGCGTATCGTTACAGCGCGAGTGCTCGAGCGCGCACTCGTAAATGTCACAGATGAGGGAGGAGCGCTGGACCGGATCTATACGCATAGAGCCTTCTCGGAACCCTGGGACCTAGCCTACTATCCGACAGAGAGACTGAAATGCAAGCGTGGGGTCGCTACATATTGCATGTAGTTCAAGGCGAAACGGCAAGGAATTGAATTGGCTTGGCAGTCTACTCTCGCTTCAGAGATATGAGCGCACACCAAGCAAAGTATTGGACAGTCGCGTCATGTCATTTCTTCTCTCGAGGCAAGAACGATGACACGGGAAGGGAGCGTGTGACCAGTCGGCGCGCGCCGCTCAGCGCTTCTTCTTCGCCTTCGCCTTGGCCTTGGCTTCCTCCGCCGCGATCTGCGCGTCGGTGGCAGCCTGCGCGATCATGGTCAGCGCCTTGATGAACTCGGCCTTCAGCCGCTGCGGCAGCACATTGAGGATCCCGGCTTCCGCGCGCAGCATGGCGGGCATGGCCGCACGAAGCGCGCGACGGCCCACGGGCGTCAGTCGCACCGAATTCGCCCGCTGGTCGGCGTCCGTCCGCTTGCGGGCAAGAAGCTCCTTGCTCTGCATGCGCACGATCATGTCAGCCAGCGTCGAGCGATCGATGCCGGTGGCCTGGACAAGTTCCGTCTGGCTCGCGCCTTCACGCTTGTCGATTGCAAACAGGACCGCGAACTGCCTCTGCGTCAGCGCCGAGCCATCTGCTTCATTCGTGTACAGATCATTGGCGAACTGGTTCGCGCGTCGCAGCAGGTGGCTGGGCGAGGTCGCCAGGTCGAAGCTCTTTGCCATTTTAACGGTCCGGTGAAATAATCGCACGCGAGTGCGAGGATTCCCGGCGAATTTGAACCGGAACGCGCACGGAGGACAAGTGACATTATGGACACTGCCTTTCCCCCGACACCATCACCACGCACCTGTTGCAGCTTCGAGCGCCGTGTCCCCGACGGGGACAACATGGAGCGCCATGTCTGCACGTCCTGCGGCCATATCCACTATGTAAACCCGAAGATTGTGGCCGGTGCCGTTTGTTCTTGGCACGGACGAATCCTGCTGTGCCGTCGCGCCATCGAGCCAAGGCGCGGTTTCTGGACGATTCCCGCGGGTTACCTCGAGGAAAGGGAGGCGCCCGCCGCCGGCGCTGCGCGCGAAGCCTGGGAAGAGGCGCAGGCCCCGATCGTCATCGAGCGCCTGCTGGGCATATACGCTGTGCCGCGAATTTCGCAGGTGCAACTCATCTACCGCGCGACACTCGAGCGTGAGGAATACGCCGCAGGCACCGAGAGCCTCGAGGTGCGCCTCTTCGCGTGGGAGGAGATTCCCTGGAATGAACTCGCCTTCCCGAGCGTCTGGTGGTCCCTGAAGAACCATCGCGAGGTCGAGGGCCGGCAGGATTTCGCGCCCTTCGAGCGCGTCCTTTAGCCAGGCGTCAGCTGGTGGGGGACAGCGCGTTGGCGCGCGCACAGGCCGACACGGCCGCACTGCCCGTGCCGCCCGGCAGCGCCTCGCTGCGCATCACCGTCATGGCGCCGCTGGCGTTCGGATAGAGATAGACCAGCACCGTGCAGCCCGCGCGCGGCTTGCCATAGGTCCACAGTTCGGCACCCGCCTCGCGCCGCCGCACGGTGGGCTCACCCCACATCTGCAACAGGCGCGCCGCGTCCAGTCCCGCCAGCGCTGAGGTCTCGTCGATCCGCGCGGCTGGGACCGCAACCGTGGGACGCGGTTCAGTTGCGCTCGCAGGAGCGGCCTCGGGCGGGGCAGGTGTCGTACGACCGGTGAATTCATTTAGCGTCTGGCAGCCGCCAAGCATCATGCAGACAAGAAGGGCCCCGGCCACGCGCAACTGCATCTTTCAGCCCTTCACCAGCTTGTTGAATTCATGGGTCATCATCGCCGCCCCGAACAGCGGAACGAAGAAGTTCAGGAGCGGGATCATCGACAGCATGGCGATCAGCGCGCCACCCAGGAACAGGCGCAGCCGGTGCTTGCGCCGCAGCTGACGCGCATCCGCCGGCGTCAGATGGCGCAGCGCCGCCAGCTCGAAGAACGTGCGCCCGGCAAGATAGCCGTTCACGAAGAACATCACGGCCGCACCGATGCCGAACGAGGCCAGCGTGAGCGGGATGGACAACAGGTTCAGCCCGAAGCTGACGCCCGAGAACAGAAGGCCCGCCCTCAGCATTCCCCAGAACCCGGCGCCGGCTCCGTGCCGCGCGCCCGCATAATGCTTTGCCTCGACCGCATCCGCGACCCGGTCGAGGAACACGCTGGCAAACATCTGCGCGACCGGCACGCCGAGGAAGATGAACGAGATCGTCAGCAGCGAGGCCGAGATGATCCGGTAGGCCTCCTTCACCCAGCTCAGGCCGAAATCGGGCACATGCGTGACCACCCACTGCAGCCCGAACATGAGTCCGACAAAAAGCGCAACCGTGCCGCCCAGCCCAAGCCAGAAGACCCCGCGGAAGCGGGCATCGAACATCTGCGACAGGGCGGCTGCGGCACTGGAGAACATGGGGACGCTGACGGCTCTGGTTGTGCGGCGGGCAGCGATCCTGTACCTCACTGCCGATCTGTTTCGCGTAAAGGTATAAGGAAACGGCAATGCATCAAGCAAAATTCGACGTGCTGGCCGTGGGCAACGCCATCGTCGACATCCTCGCCGCCACGACGGACGATTTCCTGAACCGGCACGGCATCGCCAAGGGTGCCATGACGCTGGTCGACAGCTTCCGCGCAGAACTCCTGGGCAAGTCCATGCGGGACGCCGTCGAGGCCTCGGGCGGGTCGGCCGCCAACACCATGGTGGGCATCGCCTCCTTCGGCGGCAGGGCCGCCTTCATCGGCAAGGTCAATGATGACCGGCTGGGACAGGTATTTGCCGAAGACATCCGCAAGGCGGGTGTGGATTTTGACGCAAGGCCCGTCGCCGGCCCGACCGCCACCGCCTCGAGCCACATTCTCGTCTCGCCCGATGGCCAGCGCTCGATGAACACCTTCCTTGGCTGCGCCTCCGATCTTCACGCGCCCGACATGAAGGCCGACAGGATTGCCGACGCCAGCATCCTCTTCATCGAGGGTTATCTCTGGGATTCCCCCTCGACCAAGACGGCCATTCGCACCGCCATCGCGCATGCCCGCGCCGCAGGGCGCAAGGTGGCGCTGACGCTCTCCGATCCCTTCTGCGTCGGCCGCTGGCGCGAGGAATTCCTCGAGCTGATGAAGACCGACGTCGACATCCTCTTCGCCAACGAGGAAGAGGCCAAGTCGATGTTCCAGGCGCCGACCTTTGACAAGGCCTTCCAGTCCTTCCGGAACTGGGGCCGCACCGCCGCGATAACGCGCTCGGACAAGGGCTCCGTCATCGTGGGCAACGGCGCCGTGCACATCATCGACGCCGAACCCGTCGAGCGTGTCATCGACACGACAGGCGCTGGCGACCAGTTTGCCGCCGGGTTCCTCTTCGGCCTCTCGCGCGGGCTTCCGCTCGATGTCTGCGGCCGTCTCGGCGGCATCGCGGCGGCCGAGGTGATATCGCACTTCGGCCCCCGCCCGCAGGTCTCGCTCAAGGCGCTGGCGGTCAAGGCAGGTCTCGTCTGACAGGCAAGGGGACGCCATGGAACTGCTGTCATTGATTGGTGCCGGCGCAAGCCTCGCCCTTGGTCTGCTTGGCTTCGTGACCCCGCACGCCGCACTGCGCCTCGTGGGCCTGCAGCTTGTGCCGGGCCTGGCGCACTCGATCTCGGAGGTGCGCGCGACCTATGGCGGCATCTTCATCGGCATGTCGCTCTATGCGCTGGTCGTGCAGGAGCCACATGCCTTCCTCGCGGTCGCCGCCGCCTGGATCATGGCAGCTCTCGCGCGCATCCTCTCGGCCCTGCTGGAGCACGCCAGCACCTCCGCCAACATCGGCGGCATCGGCGTCGAGCTCGCCATCGGCACCCTCATCGCCTGGCCGTGGCTGCCGCTCCTCGCCTGAAGCAACGCCCCCATCCGTCAGCCGCCGCCTG
>DAISVV010000254.1:0-4081 GCA_036840015.1 Micropepsaceae bacterium | reverse complement strand
CCATTTGTGGATCGTGCTCTCGAACTGCATGCCGGGGTCGCCGCAGACGTGGGTGATCTGCATCCACAGATGGGTGCCATTGCGGGTTCCAGCGGTGGCCCAGGCCTTGAGGCGGCGGCCTGTTTCCTCATCCGGCTTGCGGTCGATGACGACGTTGCCCGGGCGCTCGAGATGGTCGATGTCGACGATCACGTTGCCCGTGATGAGCAGGCCCGCGCCGCCATCGGCCCAGGCCTTGTAGAGGTTCACGTGGCCTTCGGTGGGGCGGCCGCGGTTGTCGCCGAGGCCTTCGGTCATTGCGGATTTCGCGATGCGGTTCCTGATCACGGCACCGCAGGGGAGCTTCAGCGGCTGGGACAGTGTTGCAGACATTGGTGGTTCCTAACAGGAAAAAGGGGCACTCGGCTTGTGCGGGATCCAGTATCGGCGATGCGCTGCATCCAGTTCAATGCTCACGCACATGAGATCAGAGCGGCGAAAGATCGAGGGCCATGATGCTGGCCAGCTTGCGGGGCGTATCCTTCACCGGCGTGGCGCATCATCTGGGTTGGCCGCTGCCCAGATCGCGTAGCTGGCCTTCAGGGCGAGATAGCGTGGGTGATCGCGCAGGGCATCGAAAGCAGGATCGACGGAAATCTTCAGGTAGAGCCATGGCCCTGTAGCCTTGACAGCCTCGTCGAGGTAATGGGCGGCGCGTTCTCGATCGCCGGCTCCCAGATAGGCCATGCAAATTACGGGATAGATGTACACCCTGCCATATTCGTCCCGCGGCGCGTTCGCCAGAAAGGCGCGCGCCGCCGCCCGGACACCCTCGAGGGCGCCGAGCAATCCGGGTACCTCCACGGGAAGCACTTCCGCGTTGGACGCCCAGCCCTCGGGATAGGGGTTTTCGGAAGCATCGAGACGCGCCTTGACCGCTTTCAGAACCTTGCGCGCCTCTTCCTGACGGCCAAGTGCCAAAAGAGCCCGCCCCCGATAGACCTCGTACCCCGGAAAACCGTTCCGTTCACGCAGCTCGACTGGCCAATCCTCAAGTGCAAAATTGATGTTTGCCGGATCGCGCGTCGCAATGGCTATTTCCAGGCGCTTGTCCTGGTCGAGCGCGCGGATGTCCTTCATCACAGCCCAAGCGCCTGCAATGTCGCCAGCCTCCCGCTTCAGTATTCCCGTAATGCTGCGGAAGGACAGGGCCGCTGGATCGATGGTGCGCGCGCGCTCGGCCAACGCCATCGCCCGGGAAAACCTTCCCATTGGTGACAAAAGCAGGCTGAACTGGGTCAGAAAAACCGTATTCTGCGGATCAAGGGCAATGGCGCGTTCGAAAGACGACAACGACTCGGCAAAGCGCCCGTCGCGCCGCGCGATCAGGGCCTTCAGGGACCAGGCGATTTCGCTGTTCGGCGCGATGGCCGCGGCACGATCGGCATATTCTGTCGCGCGGCGATAGTCGAGAAAACCGTGGTAATGGTATGCCGCGAGTGAGAGCTGCGTTTCGAGGGCGTTCGGCGCCAACACCTGCGCCCGGTCGAGTGCCAGCTTTGCCGCGTCGCGAACGCCGATGTTCGTCCGGTTTCCGTCGAACCAGAACGATTGCATCAAGGCATAAGCCTTCAGCGCGTATGCGGCGGCGAAACTGGCGTCGAGCGCGATTGCGCGATCCAGCTCGGCGATCGCGTCCTTGCGTAGTTGCGCAGCAGCGTAATCGCTTGATCTCAGCAACAGGCGGGCGTTGGCGTAGAGTTCATACGCCTTCAAATTGCGCGTGCCGCCTTCGAAGGCAACATCGAGTTCGCGCGCGGCAAGAACGGTGTTGAGCGCCCGGGCGATCGCTTCGGTTATGTCGCGCTGGATACCAAACAGGTTCGCCGTCGTCAGCGCGCGATCATAGGATTCGCCCCATCTTTGCGAGTCGGTTGCGCCGTCGATCAGTTGCACCGCCACGCGGACCTGATCGCCGGAGCGCTGCACCGATCCCATCAGCACGGCATTGACGCCGAGTTCGGTCGCAACCTCCGACGCGCTCCTGGTCGTGTTCAGGAAGCGCATGACCGATGTGCGTGCAATGACTCGCAGCGCCGACACACTGGCGAGGCGCGTGAGCAGGTCGTCATGCAGCCCGGCCGCGAAGGCAAGGTCTTCAGCCTTGCCGGTCAGGTTGCTGAACGGAAGTACCGCGAGCGACGGCGTGGTGCCTGGGTTCGTGGACGTTGGCATGAGCTGCCAAAATGCGACAGCGGCTGACCCGGCCGCAACGACACCGCCGCCGATCATCAAGGTGCGGCGGTCGAGCGAGAGCGGGGCCGGTGCCGACCGCTTGGCAGAAGGCTTCTGCGGCGCCACGGCGGCGCCCGTTACGGGCACCGGTGCAAAGATCTCGATCGTCTCGTTCATCTTGTCGAGCTGCACTGGCCCGCGCGAGACGAAGCGCTCTGCGAGTGGCCCGCGGATCATGCGGCGGACGTCGGCGGAGATGATGGCGGAGCCGGGTTCGGCTTTCGCCATCAGGCGGGCGGCGACGTTGACGCCATGGCCGAGCAGGTCACCGTTCGGCTGCATCGAGACTTCGCCCACGTGGACGCCCACACGCACACGTGGGCGGCATTCGTCGGCGAGTTCGAGGGCCGAAGTGACGCCACTCAGGGCGGAGGCGAATTCAAGCATGAAGCCGTCGCCGGCGGTGTTGAACACGCGGCCACCATGCGCCTTGGCGATGCCTTCGATGACGGGGCGCAGGTTTGCGATCTGTGCAATCGTCCGCGCCTCATCCGCCTCCGTGCGGGCCGAGAAGCCCGCGACATCGAGGGCCACGATGGTGGCAAGCTTGTGGTTCGTACCGGTCAATGCTTGCCCCTGATGGGAGCCGCCGTACCAGGCGTCGGGTTTTCCCGCTTTGCCTCGATCTCCGCGGCCCGCTTTTCCACCAGCTCGACGATGTGGTCAACGAGCCGGTCGTTGTCCATCTTGTGGTCAGGCTTGCCGGCAACATAGACCATGCCCGACCCTGCCCCGCCGCCGGTGAAGCCGAGGTCGGTCTGGGCGGCCTCTCCGGGGCCGTTGACGACGCAGCCGATGATGGAGAGCGACATCGGGGTCGTGATGTGCTTGAGGCGGTCTTCGATGATCGCCACGGTCTTGATGACGTCGAAGCCCTGCCTGGCGCAGGAGGGGCACGAGATCACGTTCACGCCGCGATGGCGCAGGTTCAGGGACTTCAGGATGTCGAAGCCGACGCGGATCTCCTCGACGGGGTCGGCCGACAGCGAGACGCGGATCGTGTCCCCAATTCCTGCCCAGAGCAGCGAGCCGATGCCGATCGCCGACTTCACGGTGCCGGTCATCAGGCCACCGGCCTCGGTGACGCCGAGGTGGAGCGGGTAGTCACAGGCTTCGGCAAGGCCCTGGTAGGCAGCGACGGCGAGGAATACGTCGGAGGCCTTCACGCTGATCTTGAACTCGCGAAAGTCGTTGTCCTCGAGCAGGCGCGCGTGGTCGAGTGCGCTTTCGACCATGGCCTCGGGGCATGGCTCGCCGTAGCGCTCGAGCAAGTCCTTCTCAAGCGAGCCCGCGTTCACGCCGATGCGCATCGAGACACCGTGGTCCTTGGCGGCCTTGACCACCTCGCGCACGCGTTCGGCCGAGCCGATGTTGCCGGGGTTGATGCGCAGGCAGGCGGCGCCCGCCTCGGCGGCCTCGATGGCGCGCCTGTAGTGGAAGTGGATGTCTGCCACGATCGGCACCTGCACGGCGCGGATGATCGATTTCAGCGCGCGGGTGGAGTCCTCGTCGGGGCAGGATATGCGCACGATGTCCGCGCCGGCGGCCTCGAGCGCCTTGACCTGGCGGATCGTGCCCTGGATGTCGGTCGTGAGCGTGTTGGTCATCGACTGCACCGAGATGGGCGCATCGCCGCCGACCTCGACCTTGCCGACCCGAATCTTGCGGCACTTCCTGCGGATTATGTCTCTGTAGGGGCGGATGCTCATGGGGGGGAGAGATAGCAACTTCAAGGGGTTGAGGCCAGAGGTGTGGCGGGGGCTGGTTCGGGCTTTGACGGGTTTTGCACTGGGTGGGGGGGGGGGGG
>DAISVV010000253.1:0-4122 GCA_036840015.1 Micropepsaceae bacterium | reverse complement strand
AGTCGATCCGGCTGCGCAAGCGCTGGCTCGACCCCAATGAGCGAAAGAAAAACGCCCGCACAACTGGCGCGGACAATTAGCGACACTTCTGCAACGCCTCGTATCTAAACCGTTGCGACAAGCGCACTCTTTCCCTCTTATCCACCTGAGAAATCCGCATTAAGGTATTGCAAATCCTCGCCTTTCAAGGCAGGGTGGCCGAACTGTTAATGTGCCAACCTGAAGTTGTGGTTCTTGCGCTTTGACGTAGGGTTGTTCACACTTGCGGACAGTTGGGGACCGCAGCGTAATTTTTGTGCGACGTTTATTATTGGGGGGACTTCGTGAAGAACCCGGTCGATTTACATATCGGCCAGCGGGTGCGTCACCGCCGCTGGCTTCTGGGAATGACTCAACAGCAACTGGCTCAGGCCGTCGGGATTCGCTTTCAGCAAATCCAGAAGTACGAGAGCGGTGCGAACAGGATTTCTGCTTCGCGCCTCTGGGACCTGGCCCGTGCGCTGGACATGCCGGTATCGTTCTTCTTCGAGGGGCTCGCTCCGGGCAAGGATGGCGAAGCCATGGACATGACCGGTGATGGCGTCATGCAGAACAAGGAGACGATGGATCTGATCCGCGCCTATTACGGGCTTGAGGAAGGTCCGCGCCGCCGCCTGCTGGAACTGGCCAAAGCGCTGAGTGGCGCGATTGCCGAGCAGAAGGCCGAGAACCGCGCGGAACTCTGATCCTTCGAACTGACGATTGACATCTGGCGCCGCGGTCCGCGATTTTCGCACATGACCGCGGCGCTTTCCATTTCAGACCTCAACACATTCAAGGCCTTCGCCAACCAGCTTGCTGATGCGGCGGGCCAGGCGATCCTGCCGCATTTCCGGCAGGCCCTTTCCATCGACAACAAGCATGACGGCAGCGGGTTCGATCCCGTTACTGCAGCCGACAGGCAGGCCGAGGAAGTCATCCGGGCGATGATCCGGCGACAGTTTCCCGACCATGGCATCATGGGCGAGGAGTATGGCTTCGAAGCCGGCCGCTCGCCGCTGACATGGGTGATCGATCCGATCGATGGAACGCGCGCCTTCATGTGCGGCATGGCGCAGTGGGGGACGCTGATTGCGCTGAATGACGGCACGCGACCCGTCGTGGGCGTGCTTGACCAGCCCTATACGCAGGAGCGCTGGATCGGCGGCGGCGGCGCGGCTGAATTCGTGCGGCGGGGCGAAGCTGCCCGTCCCCTGAAGAGCCGGCGTGGCCAGGGGCTGGCGCAGGCGACGCTGTCCACGACTTCTCCTGTCGGCTATTTCGACGATGCCGAACAGCGGGCGTTCTGGGCGCTGTCCAACGAGACGCGCCTGACGCGGTTCGGCGGCGACTGCTACGCCTACGGCCTGGTGGCGCACGGTTTCATCGACATCATCGTGGAGAGCGCGCTCAAGGCGTGGGACGTTCAGGCGCTGATCCCCATCGTCGAGGGTGCCGGCGGCGTGATGACTGACTGGGAAGGCCGCACCTGCGCCGATGGCGGACAGGTGGTTGCCTGCGGCGACCCTGCCCTGCTGGCGCGCGTGCTTCAGGTGCTTGCGGACGCGCGCTGAGGCAGTCCCATGAAGGGGTCGAAGCAGGCCCAGAAGGCGCGGCGTATCTCGTTGCGTTCCATCAGGATCTCGTGCTCGGCCTTCAGCATCACGTACATGCCGCGCTTGATGCGGCTGATCAGCAGGTAGTCCGCACCCGGTTGAACGATCTGGTCCTGGGCTGCGCCCACGAGCAGGAGCGGGGTTTCGATCGTGGCGGCGAAGTCCTCGGTGGTCACGAGGTCCATCGAGCGGAATGCGGCCTCGAGCCAGCCAAAGGTCGGCGGGCCGCACGCCAGGCGCCTGTCGTGCAGGACGAGGGCCTTGCCGCGCTCGTAGCGGGCGCGGTCGGTAGT
This sequence comes from Micropepsaceae bacterium, assembly GCA_036840015.1. GTDB lineage: Bacteria > Pseudomonadota > Alphaproteobacteria > Micropepsales > Micropepsaceae > SZUA-430. Next base: position 2,195 of record DAISVV010000253.1, on the reverse strand, counting down.
GATGCGGTTGCCCTCGAAGGGCTGGGTGAAGGGATCCTGCGGCGAGCCACCGATGACGTAGGCCTCGCGCGCACCCGTGAAGCGGCAGGTCGTTGCAAGGGCGCGCGCCGCCCATTGCGGAAAGGGCTCGGTCCTGACGGCGAGCATGGGGGCGCACAGCACCGCGCGGTCGAACTCATGGGGAAAGTCGCGCAGGTAGCGCAGCAGGACGTTGCCGCCCATGGAATGGGCGAGACCGAAATAGGGTCGTGTCCCGTGCTCCTTGAGCACGCGGTCGACAACGCAGGCAATGTCGGCGTCGAATTCGGAAAAGTCCGCGATGTGCGACTTCAGGGGATCTGCCAGCAGGCGCGTCGACAGGCCCTGCCCGCGCCAGTCGAAAGTGATGACCGACAGGCCGCGTTGCAGCAGTTCGGCGATGACCTCGAAGTATTTCTCGATGAATTCCGTGCGCCCGTTCAGGAGCAGGACCGTGCCCTGCGTCTGGTCGTCCGGCAGCATCCAGCGTGCCGTACGCAAGCGAATGCCGCCGTCGAGCTTCAGCCACTCGACGACGGCACCTTGTGGAGCCGTGAAACCCGGCAGTTCAACCAGGTCCGGAAGGTCTGGCCCGTGCAGGGCCATCAGCTGTTCAGCCCGCCGCCTTCGCGAGGATCGGGCCGAGCTTCATCGCCACGCTCATGTCGCCGGCGACCTTGAGCTTGCCCTGCATGAAGGCGGTCGTGCCGTCGAGCTCGCGGGCAACCATCTTCTTGAAGTTGTCGAGCGAGACCGTGATCGTGCAGTCTGCCGGCTTGTTGTCGGTCGTGACCGTGTTCGGGGTCGCCTTGCCGTCGATGTAGATGTTGCCCTGGCCCTCGAAGTCGAACTTCAGGGTCGAGTTCAGGCCGCTGTTGCCGCCAATCGCCTTGCCCATCTGCTCGGCAATGTTCTTGATTTCGTCGCTCATCGGTCAATCCCTTCGGTTGGAGCGGTTGGAACGCGCGGACTCATAGTGGGTGTCGCGGCGCTCGTCAAAGCAGAATGGCGAATTACCTGCTTTCCTTCGGGGAATCCGCGGGCTCCCGACCGGGGGGGACAGGGCGGTGCCTCAGTCCACGGCGCAGCCGAAACTGGCCAAGGTGTCCCGCAGCGGGCGCAAGAGTTCGCCGTAGTTCTTCCAGCGCCCTGCGGACCTGCGGTACACGGGCTGTCGCACCTGCCAGACACTTGCGGTCAGGACCGTGCGCTGCACGTCCTGCGGGCGCAGGCAGGCGTCGTCCCAGGGCAGGCCCACGTGGTCGATGAGGCGACGGGTCGCCTCTTCCTGGTTTGCGACAAGGTCCTCGTAGTCGACCTCGAGCATGCGCCCGGGCAGGACCTCGCGCCAGTGCTGCATGAGCCCGAGATACTGTGCGTAATGGTGGCCGAGGTCCTCGAGGTTGCGGGCGTAGCTGTGCGAGTCGTTGAAGTTCTGCTGCCAGATCGACAGGCACGTATCCATGGGATTGCGCCGCACATGGATGATGCGCGCCCTTGGGAACAGAAGCGCGAGGAAGCCCACGGCCTGGAAATTGTGGGGCATCTTGTCGGTAACGCGGATGGCACTGCTGTCGCGTGCCTTGCGATCGATCGTGTCGAGATAGCGCCGGGCGAGAACCTCGACGCCGAACCATGAAAGGTGCTGCGCGTTCCTCTGGACGCCTTCGTCCCGGGCGACCAGCGCGCCCATGTCACGCTCGCAGCGCTTGATGGTCTCGAGCTCGCCGGCCGCAAAGGCCAGCGGGTGGGCCCCGATGATGGTCTCGGTCAGGGTCGTGCCCGATCGCGGCATGCCGACGATGAAGACGGGACGCTCGCTGTCGATACCCTGCCCCTTCCTCGCCTCGAAGAAGGTCTTCGTGTAGGTGCGCTTCAGGTCTGCGTAGGACTGCTCGAGCTGCCGGCTGTCATAGGTGCCGCCGGCCGCCCTGTTGGCCCGGTCGAAATTGGCGAATGCATCGGCATAGCGGCCAACGTCATCGCACATCTTGGCCGCTGCAAAGCAGAGACCCCTTATCTCGCGCGACGCCGTCGCGCGGCTTTCGATCATTCGTTCGACTTCGGCGATCTCGGGGTCGGCCGGCTTGAACTTGCGGGCGTTGGGCGGGCTCGCATAGCCGCCGGCGGGTTCCGGGGCTGCCGCGATCGGTTCGCGCGGGGCCTGCTCGGCTTCG
>DAISVV010000252.1:0-4150 GCA_036840015.1 Micropepsaceae bacterium | reverse complement strand
GTTGGCTGCGCGGCGGCCGAGGTGGTTTTTGAATCAGCGGTGGCAGGCCCCCGTCGGCGTCTGATGCCTCCGTCCGCGCGCACGCGTCCGCGCATCCTGCGCCCGCGCCGGCGCGGGCAGCCGACCACATTCCTTGAGCGCTGGCAGCAGGGCCTTCGCAATGCGGTGCGCTGGGGTGCGTTCTGGAGCGTGCTCATCGGCGTGTTCTTCCTGACAGTCACCGTGGCGGGGCTGTTCTCGGGCGGGCATATCTCGGCGGCGGTCGGCAGCGTGCAGCGCGGGTTCGACGGGATGATGGCGGATGCCGGCTTCACGGTCACGGACATCAGCGTCACCGGGGCTGTCAACACGAAGGATACTGCCGTCACGCGGCTGTTGAACTTCAAGCGCGGCGACCTGATGCTCTATGTCGACGTGGACGAAGCCCGGGCGCGGGTTGAATCGCTGCCGTGGGTCCGGTCGGCGCAGGTGCGCCGGATCTGGCCGAACCGCGTGCAGATCAAGATCGAGGAACGCCGTCCGATCGCGCGCTGGCTGCACAATGAGCGTCATTTCGTGATCGACAGCGACGGGCGCATCATCGGCGTCACGCATGCGCGCGGCTTCGTGGCGCTGCCGCTTGTCACCGGCAAGGGTGCGCCCGAGGCGGCGGCGGCCTTCGTTGCGCTCGTGGCGACGCAGCCCGAGTTGAAGTCACATGTGAAGATCGCGATCCGACGCGGTGAAAGACGTTGGGATTTACAGCTTGCTAACGGTGTTGGCGTACGACTTCCAGAAGAAGGTGCCGAGGCGGCGCTGGCGGAACTCGTAAATCTCGATCGCGAACAAAAGATCTTCGCGCGGGATATCCTGTCGATCGATCTTCGGTTCGCGAACAGGTACGTCGTCAAGCTGCCACCTGGGTCACCTTTGATCGCAAAGACGGTCAAGGCCTCGGGCGGCAGGGATACTTGATGGGCAGACGTACTGGAAAGACAGGAAGAGGCCAGGCTCACTGGCCCAGCAAGGGTGGGATCATCGGGGCGGTCGACATCGGGTCGACGAAGATCGCAGCGCTCATCCTCAAACCCCTTGAACAGCCTGAAGGCGAAGCGCCCCGCTTCCGCGTCATTGGCCATGGGCAGCAGGCCAGCCGGGGCGTGCGTGCGGGCAATGTCATCGACATCCCGGCGGCGGAAGCCGGCATCCGTGCGGCCGTCGAGCAGGCCGAACACATGGCGGGCCTGCTCCTGAAGGATGTGCATGTCGCGCTGTCGTGCGGGGCCCCCCGCTCGCAGGTGATTGGCGTCGAGGTTCCCTCGACGGGCGGCGAGGTCAGCACGTCCGACCTGTCGCGTGCCATCGCGATCGGACGTGCGCGGTTCCCCGCGTCGGACCGCGAGGTGCTGCATTGCATGCCATCGAGCTTTTCCGTCGACGGGGCGCGCGGAATCCGCAACCCGGTCGGCATGCTCGGCGACACGCTGGGCGTCAATCTTCATGCCGTGAGCGTCGCGCAGGGTCCGCTGCGCAATGTGGAGGCCTGCATCGGGCGCTCCTACCTCGACATCGCGGGCAAGGCGGTCAGCGCCTATGCGGCGGGGCTTGCCACGCTTGTTGCCGACGAGATCGAGCTCGGGGCGACCGTCATCGACATGGGTGGCGGGACCACATCGATTGCCGTCTTCATGGACGGCGGGCTTGTCCATGCCGAGGTGCTGCCGATCGGCGGCAACCACGTGACGAGCGACATTGCGCGGGGCCTTTCGACGTCGCTGTCGCAGGCCGAGCGCCTGAAGACGCTGTTCGGCAGCGCGCTTTCAGGTCCCAACGATGCGCGTGAACTTATCGCGGTACAGCAGATTGGCGAGGATGACGGCGAGGGTGATGGCAGCGTGCCGCGCTCGATCCTGACCGGCATCATCCAGCCGCGGATCGAAGAAACCCTCGAGTTGGTCAGGGATCGCCTCGCGGAGGCAGGTCTGGCTTCGATTGCGGCACGGCGCGTGGTGCTGACGGGCGGGGCAAGCCAGCTGAATGGCATCCGCGAGATTGCCTCGCGCATCGTCTCGAAGCAGGTGCGCCTTGGAAAGCCTGCGTGCCTTGTCGATGCGCCCGAGACTGTCACCGGTGCTTCCTTTGCCGCGTGCGCCGGGCTTGCGTCATGGGCCCTGCAGCGTCCGAAGGAACTCGCGGCGCCGGGCGCCGAGGACGGGCTTGAGGCAATACCGTTCGTGCCGTCTTCTGCGGCGCGGGGCATCGTTGGAATAAAGCGCTGGTTCAAAGAGAATTTTTAACCGGTTCCCCTGCAAGACTGTAAACACAAGAGACGCACGAATGCGTCCGCACTGGTTGGGTGACTTCAGGATCGGGAAGGTGGCACGAATGGAGAAATAGAAAATGGCCATCGACCTCATGTCAGCGGACTTCACGGAACTTCGCCCGCGCATTCTTGTGCTGGGCGTGGGTGGAGCCGGTGGCAACGCCGTCAACAACATGGTGACGTCCGGGCTTGAGGGCGTCGAGTTCCTTGTTGCGAACACCGATGCCCAGGCTCTTGTCCATTCGAAAGCCCAGCACCGGCTCCAGATCGGCGCGAAGCTCACGCAGGGCCTTGGCGCGGGCTCCCGGCCGGACATCGGCATGGGCGCTGCCGAGGAGAGCGAGGACGAGATCCGCCGGATCATGTCCAGCAGCCACATGGTCTTCATCACGGCCGGCATGGGCGGCGGCACGGGGACAGGTGCGGCGCCCGTCATCGCACGCATTGCCCGCGAGCTCGGGATCCTTACCGTCGGCGTCGTGACCAAGCCGTTTTCCTTCGAGGGTGCGCGCCGGATGCGCACGGCCGAGGAGGGCATCGAGAAGCTCAAGCCATATGTCGACACGCTGATTGTCGTCCCGAACCAGAACCTTTTCCGCATCGCCAACGAGAAGACGACCTTCGCCAAGGCCTTCGAGATGGCGGATGAGGTGCTCTATGCCGGCGTGCGCGGTGGCACCGACCTGATGGTGATGCCGGGCCTCATCAATCTCGATTTTGCCGACGTGCGCACGGTCATTGGCGAGATGGGTACCTCGATGATGGGCATGGGCGAGGCCGACGGCGAGAGCCGGGCCACGGCTGCGGCCGAGGCGGCCATCTCGAACCCGCTGCTCGACGTTTCGTCGATGAAGGGTGCGAAGGGCGTGCTCATCAACATCACCGGCGGCATGGACCTGACGCTGTTCGAGGTGGACGAGGCCGCCAACAAGATCCGCCAGGAGGTCGATCCGGACGCCAACATCATCGTCGGCTCGACGTTCGACGAGCGGCTGAATGGCCGCATCCGTGTCTCCGTCGTGGCCACGGGCATTTCCTCGGAGAGCAGGATTTCCTCCCAGCCGGCGAAGACCGCGGCTGCCGCCGATGCCGGCAAGCGCACGGCACCTGCCCCGATTCCGGCGGCGCCCATCGCCGAGACGCCGCGCAGCATCATTGCATCGTCCGTCATCGCGCCGGCGCCGGTCGCGGCGCCTGTCACGCCGATCGATGCCGGACACCCGGTCCATGCGATGCAGGGTGACATCATCCGCTCGGGCATTGCCCAGGGGATCGGTGCGCCGGGCGTGGACCCGGCCGTCTGCCAGCCTGTCCAGCGCGGGCTTGCCGAAATCGACGCCAGCTCGATTGATCCGGCGCTTGCAGCTTCCATCGGTGCCGTCATGGCCGAACAGCGGCCGACGGACGCGGCCCGCCGCATGGCCCCGGTGACCGCTGGCCTGCAGCCGGAGCCCCGCAAGCCGTCGGGCTTCAGCGTGTTCGGCATCACGATTGGTGGCAGCGGCACCTCGCGCAAGACCGCGGCGGCAACTCCGGCGGCGTCCCGCACGCCCGCTGCCCCGGCCGCACCGCGCAGTCCGGCGCAGGCGCGCATCATCCCGGCATCGGGCCGCGATGGCGCGGTCACCCGTGACAAGCCTGCGGAGACGCTGGCGGGCCTGTCGGACGAACAGCTCGACATCCCGGCCTTCCTGCGCCGGCAGAGCAGTTGAGGGTTTGTTAACCTTACCATGCACGGGACCCGCCGGCTTTCCCTTCACGGGAGAGCGGGCCGGGCTCCGATTCCCCCGCGACGGCGGGAGGGCGCTTTTCCCCGGCTTGGGGGAGTGCCACCGGTTCGACTTTATC
>DAISVV010000251.1:0-4175 GCA_036840015.1 Micropepsaceae bacterium | reverse complement strand
GGTGCCCGCACGCAAGCCTTTCGCCTAGACCCGTTTCCTGCGTGCCAGGGTCTTCAGGAGCTGGAACGCGACAAGAATCCCGACACCACCCAGGATGAGGTTCTGTATCGCGCTCGATGCAAACGGGGAGTCGACGTTCACGTTGGTCTTCTTCAGGAAGTTCTTGCCCGACGATACGTTGATCTTTTCGAGGTTGCTGGCGGCCGCGTCGACGACATTGGTCTGGACGATGTTCTTGAGGTTCGAGAACCGCGCCATGCGCTTGTCCTCCTGGAGTTTCATCTGCTCCTTCGTTGCTGAGTCGATTGCGTACTCCATGATTGATGTCTCTGGGCTCGAGGTCCGCAGCAGCAACATCCTGCGGTCGCTGTTCGGAACGAATGTGTCCCGCAGCTGCAGGTTGTTGAACGCGGCGTCCTTGTGCGGACCGCCAGGTCCAGAACTGCCATCGTTACCGCTGCCGCCGACAGGTCCGAGGTCGATGCGTTCCGTTGGCGCGGGTGGCGTGGTGTCCTGACGATCGACGATGCGGCGTGTCGTGCCGCTTTCGTCGGTGAGGTCGATCACGACGGCGCTGGTTGCCTTGACCTCGGCGATCATGCCCGGCCTGACCAGTGTTTCGGCTTCACCCTTGGCCGTGGCCACGGAGACGGCACCCTCGTTGACCTCGATGCGGGCGGACTGCTCGGTCACACTGACAACGAAGATCGTACCTTTCACGACAGCTGCGAGGTAGGGCGTGTCCACGCGGAAGTGCGGCATCTGCTTGCGGTCGACACGGAACAGGGCCGAGCCGCGTGACTGCACCAGGCGCGTTGTCTTGTCCTTGGTTTCGGGAATGACGAGGCGCGAGTTGGGCTGGAGGATGATCTGCTCGGTTCCGCGGCTGAGAATGGCACGACCCTTCTGGCCTGTCACGATCACGGAGCGCTCAGGGATTGCAAGATTGGTGGTGACGGCGATGGGCTGGAACTCCTCGCCGGTGATCCAGACTTCGCCGACGCGCTGGATGAGTTTCCACTGCGGCGCAGGGTCAGCGAGTGCCGGCATGCCAAGGCACAGCGCCAGGAATGTGAGGCTGATGCGCAAGAGCGTCTTCATCGCTAGTTGTATCCCTGCTCCCGAAACTTGGGCAGCGCCAATTCTGACAGCGCCGGGCAAACAATTTGGAAAGATACGGGGTTAAGCGTGCCTTAACCGCGCGCTCTGGCCCCCAAGGGGGACGCTTGCCTCAGTAGTCGCCATAATCCCGCTCGCGCTCCCTTGCCTTGCGCCGGCGGATGCGGCCGCGGATCGCGGTTACCGTCAGCAGGGACAGGATGGCAAAGGCGCCGATTCCGACCTCCCACCACGGGAAGTCGCCCTGGACGTTCAGCCTGTGGGTGTTCAGGAAGGAATTGCGTGTCGAAAAGCCGGGAAATTCAAGACTGTTGCGGCTGGCGTTGCGGAACAGGTCACTGCCTTGCCTTGCCGCCTGCGCGGCGGCCTGCAGAGCTCCCTTGGCATCGTGGCTCTGGTCCGGAAGGCCCAAAAGGGGCTTTGCATTCGGCGCGAGGGTGTTTCCGACGGGTCCTTCCGAGAAGCGCAGGGTTGTTTCCTGCCTGTTCGTCGTGCCGCCCGCGCCTGCGCCAAGTCGAAGGTGTGGCGCCGCGCTGCCACGGGGCCTGCCCGATTCCGAAAGACCGCTATCGGCGTCCCGCACCCGCGTGGCTGAGGCCTGGTTGGCGCCGTTGCTGCCGCCGCCACGGAATTCAACGGTGACGTTGAGGTCTGGTGCGGTTGTCCTGAGGTCGGGGGTGCGCAACTCGCCGCTGTCCAGGCTTCCTTCATCGATCGTGATGTCGCGTGTCTTGCCGCCGCGTTCCTGCAGGCGGATCGTGTCGGGCATGTCATCGGAGACCATGGCGAGGGCGCCGGGCGTGACCAGTGTCGTGGCACGCGAGACGGTCGAGCGGACTTCGACCTTGCCTTCGAACACGTTCACTTCCGCGCGATTCTGCAGGACGCGAACCTCGAAGCGGGTTCCCTTGACTGCAGCTGCAAGGTAGGGGGTGTTGACCTCGAAATGAGGAACCTTGCGGCGATCGACGTTGAAGCTTGCGACGCCGCCCAGTTGCCTGAGAACGGTGCGTCCGCCCGCGTCGGGGGTCAGTTCGAGGCGCGAGTTCGGCTGCACGACGATCTGCTGGCCCTGGCGGCTGAGGATGGCGCGGCCATTCGAGCCGGTGACGATTACGGATAGCGCCGGCAGCATGGTTCCGGCCTTGGGCCTCGAGATGGCGGTATCCGGTCCTGTTATCGAAACGTCGCCGATGCTCTGCACGACACGCCATGCCTGGGGATCGACGGCCGCACGCGCCCCGCTGGCGCCAAGAAAGGCGGCGAGCATCAGGAACAGCGCGGTAAGGCGGAGCGTGCGCATGGCTGCGGCGTGATCCCTGCTGGAAGCGGGCTTGACTAAATCACGCGCAATGCAAACAACCGGCAAAGCAAGGCAGTAAATTATCGATTAATCCCGCATGATGCGGGTCTCTGCCGATTTCGGTCTCCACGCCGCGTTAATCGTCAGGGGCCATGATGGAAGCCAAACGAACGGAGGTCTGCCATGGGCCAGGAACACTTCAAGCCATCACTTGTCAGCGATCCGCAGGAGCAGCGCCGGCTGCATGCGCATCTCGAGAAGATCGACCTTGCGACGTTCGAGGCCAACCGCGTGGTCCTTGCGCGCACGATCGGACGCATCGACGGGGCGCACATGAAGCGCCTTGCCTCGATGGCCGCCGCCGCGCGTGCGAACTGGGTCAACGAGGCGCTGGTCATCAGCGAGCGGGGCGTGGCGCCGAGCGAGGAGCAGGTCGAGCACCTTGCGCTCCTGCGCAAGACGTTCCTCGAGCTATCCGAATCCTACGAGGCGATGCGCCGGATGGTCGAGCGGGGTTATCTCTGCTATCTCGACACGGCGGAGTGAGGGCTGATCCAGCCGTTTCGTTTCCTTGGCGCATGCGTCCGCGGATTGACTGCGGCAGCGGCCTGCGATAGCGCACATCTGGCCGCGCGGGCCCACGCCACCCATGGCGACGTCGCACGCTTCTCGATGGTCACGGGTTCCGCCGGCAGCTGGATCGGGCTCTTGCAGCGCAAACCGCTCGTGGGGACGCTGGAGGCGAGGTGAGGGGTGTGTCTGGCCGGGCAGGCCTGTTCGCGCAGGATCCTTGTGCCCCGTGCGGGATACAGGTGAGACATGCAGTCCATTCTTGAAGCCATATTCGAGGCGCTGTTCAGGCAGCTGTTCATCGGCTTTGCCGAGTGGGGCGCGCGGCGCCTTTTCATCGCCGATCGCGCGGTCGCCATTGAGGGCGGGAAGATGCTTGTCTATTCGCGTGGCTTGCGATGGGCGAGCGTGATCGTCGTCGTGGGGGCCGCCGGGTTGCTTGTGCTGGCGCTGGATGCCGGCGGAGGCGTGCCTGTGGTGCTGGCCGGGCTGCTGCTTGCCTGTGGCGCCTTGACGGTGGCGGAACACTTCACCCGCCGGGTCGTGTTCGATGGCGAAGGCTTCGTCGTGCACTCCTGGCGCGGCACGCGCCCGCGCGTGGCGTGGGCGGATGTGGTGCGCTGGGAGCCTGACTCCTGGTTCGGCTACCACAACGTCACAACAAAGCGTGGCGTCATCCGCCTGTCGATCTGGCTGAGTGGCGTTCCGGATTTCTCAAGCTACCTGCAGGGCGTGCGGTGGCGGCGGAAGTGGAGGCGGCATGGGGGGAGGCGCATTCGCTGATGGCCCTCATCCGTCAGTCGCCGCCTGATGGCGGCGCCCGCCACCTTCTCCCGCCTTGCGGGCGAAGGGCAATGAAATCAGCGGGGGTCAGCCACTCGCTCCGGCATCGCGGACGAACGCCCATGAATTGGGTGAGAACGCACTGTGCCGATTGCCCGTCACCCGCGTAGCGGGGGAGTGTGCGACGGGGCGGTAGCGGCGGTGTGGATGCAGGGCTGTGCTATCCGGCGTCAAACGTTAGGTCAGCTTGAACAATGTGGTTCTGTGATACTCCAGAAATGTAGGGTCTGGTCGAAAACGACTGGGAAGTGTCAGCGAATTGCCGACGAGCCCTACCATCTTTTCCCTGACGCCTCAACATAAATTCAGCAAATAGATGAGCATCAGGTCATCGTCGAAC
>DAISVV010000250.1:0-4182 GCA_036840015.1 Micropepsaceae bacterium | reverse complement strand
GGCCATGGCCGGGAGCGAGGAGGCAGCGGCCGTCAGGCGGGCCAGGGGCTGGGCCAGCTCGTTGCGGATGCGGGCGAGGTCGGCGATGTCGTGGACCAGGGTTGCCGCATTCTTCTCGGCAGCCTCGGCGCGCCGCTCGGCGGTTTCGGCGCGCTTGCGGGTTGCGGTTGCAGCGCTCCCGAGGTCGGCCATCTCCTGCTTGAGGCGTGCCAGCTCGCCCTCGCGTGCCTGCGCGCGCTGTTCGGCTGTGTTCGCGCGTTCGGTCGTGGCGGCGAGGCTGGTCCGGGTCTCGTTTGCCTCGCGGATCAGTGTCTGGTGCTGGCTTGCCAACTCGGAAAGCGCGGCCCGTTCGTGCGCGAGGTCCCTGCGCAGGGCGTCGGCGGCATCGGCACGGGCGCGTGCCTCGGCCACGTCGGCCTCCGCCTGTTTCAGGGCCTCGGTCTGGGCGAAGGCGACGACGCCGAACATCTTCGCGCTCTCGTTGAACATCTGGCGGATGCGGTCGAGTTCGCGCTTGGGGTCGTTCGCGCGCGGTTCGTCGCACAGCGTGTTCAGTGCCCGATAGGCCAGCTTCACGGAACTGGGGACTTCGGTGTGGGACTCCAGTTGCGCCAGCGTGGCGCGATGGTTGTGCAGGTCCCGGTCGATGAAGTCGGCAATGTCGGATGTGGCATCGTGGATGCTCCGGGGCCACTGGATGCCAAGCCTGCCCGCGGTCTGGGCGACGATGTTGCGGAAGTCCAGGAGCAGCATGTCGAGTGACATGATGTTGCGCTGCATGTTGCGCGTCGCGTGCTCGGCGTCGAGATAGTGGCGCAGCCAGAGCAGCATCGCCTTCTCAAAGGACATGCCGTCGCGTTCGCGCAGGGACTCGGCCACCTCGAGGGGGTTGCGCACGATAATGACGGGAGCGACCTTGCAGTTCGCCTTTTCGAGGACTGAGAGCCACAGTGGCAAGGTGCGGCAGATGCGTGGGTCCTTGAGTACCAGCATCGGTGCGGGCGGGTATTCTTCGTCAAAGGCCTGCACGATCCGCGTCGCGATCGTGGCTGGCGGGTCGGTGTCGCGCCAGCGCAGGTTGGCTGCCCGCCAGTCATCCCAGCTGGAGCCGATCGATGCGAGCAGCTGTTCGTGGAGCTCGACGAGGCGTGCAGGCTCCCAGTGACCGGTCGGATTGCCTTCGCTTGCCGGCACAAGCTGGCGGGGCAGGGCGGCGCCAAGGAAGCTTGAGATGCGGGTCAGCAGCGAGGTGCCGCTGCGGTGCATGCCCAGGACGAGCAGGACCGTGCGCTGGGGCGCCGTGCCGCGATCGGGTCGCTTTGCCATCATTGCAAACTCCACTGGCAATGCCGCCGCCCGCCAACAGGGCGGCCGGCCGTTCGTGCAGCGCCCGCTGCCGCCGCACGAATCAACTGAGGTGATGATGGCTGAACACGCGGCATTCGGCAGGGAAACCTCGCGGTTTCCACAGGGGGCGGGCGCGAATTTCCGTGGTTGCGGGAAAACTGCGGGGGCCGGGCCCGGGCAGCCTTGCATATTACCAGGGCGCGCACAATTTTCGGGTGTGTCGTGCGCTTTATTGGAGCGGCGCGTTGTGGTTTAAGGGGGCCAGGAGTTGAAGCTGCGCGTGAAGATGATTGGGATTGCCGCGATTGTCTGCCTTGCCGCGGTAACCGAAGGGGCGCTTGCCCTCGGCAACGACAAGGCAATCATCGAGGGGCTGGGGATCGACGGGCGCTGGGCGGAGAGTTGCCGTCAGCCTGCGTCTGCCGAGAACCCCTACATCGTGTTCGAGACATTTCGCGAAGGCCCTCCGATCCAGCGCCGTCTTGCCCCGCCGGAAGAGGAGAGCGAAAAGCAGCTGCTCGACGTCGAATGGAAGAAGAAGGCGCGCGAGATCAAGTGGGTGATCCCCGAGGGTGAAGTGATGCTGACGGTGACCTCGAAGATGGAAGGAAACCGCATGCGTGTGCTTTCGATCGTCACTTCGGACGGGGTGAAGCTCGCGGCTGAAGCGCGTGATGATGCCGGCAAGGCGACGCCCTGGCTGACCAAGTGCGAGACGAACTGACGCCGGTGCTCAGGGCGTGGCGGTGTAGCGGACTTCGCACTCGTACGTGAATTCCCATTGCGGGTCATAGATCAGGCTTGAGCCTGTCAGTGTGCACTTGCGGCCCTGCGCCGCAAAGTAGGCCTCGACGGCAGCAGCGAGCGTGCGCTTCTCGGGTGTGTTGTCGACCTCGCCGAAAGTCGCGCCGCGTATCATCGCATTGCCCATCGCCATCGAAAGGCTTGGCGTAATGATCAGGCGGCCTGCGCTAGGCTTGTCGAAGATCCGGAACGACTTGTTGTCGTGCGAGAAACTGGTCAGGGGAATGTAGCGATACTCGTCATTCACGTATTGCGGGTAGGCGCAGCCCGACAGCGCAAACAGCACCAGCGTGAGGTGCAAAGCGGTTCTGGCCTGCATGACCTGTTCTCCTGCCCGCGGTCGGCGCCGCCGTTCGATTCGATTGTGGTAGTTTCGACCAATCGATGAAACATTTGTGCAACAGGCCTGCGCGTTTCCGGTTGTTCACCTGGATGCGCGAAGGCCCGGGCTACCGCTTCAGCACATTGGGTGCGCGGCGGGTTGGTGATAGACAACGGGGCGGTTTCAATGTGCGTGTCGGATGGGGCTTCATGAGCGAGACTTCACGGGCGTCGGTGCCAAGGCTGTTGCGGCTGGCGCTGATTGCCGGAATTGCGTCGGCAGGAACTGGTTGCGAGCGGCTGCCGGCGCCCACGGGGGCTACGGGGCCGCAGGTCCTGGTCAGCGCTGGCCTCGTGGGTACATGGTCCTTCGACTGTGCTTCTGGTGCCAGCCGTGAGAACCCCTATATCGTCTATACGGTGCCACAGACGGGGGAGCCCGCCGAGCAGTTCATTGCCCGCGATCCGAAGCTGGACCGGGTCACGCCCCTGCGCAACATCCGCGAGCTTGAGGGCAAGCTCGTGGAATGGACGCAGAGGGTCGCCGACAAGTCGGTGACGGTGATCGTGCAGGTAGAGGGGCAACGGCAGCGGCTGTGGCGGTCGGAACTGTCGGACGGCACGATATTCGCGGCGTCGGGGGCGTTCCGCAGTGGCGCGCAGACCCCGTGGTTCAACAAGTGCAGTGGAGGATAGGTCTCATGCAGGAACCGGTTCTTGGAAAGCTGATGGCGGGTGCGCTGCTGGTCGCATCGACGGGCCCGGCACACGCAGCGGTGAACTCGGCGACGAGCAGCACGCTGCTTTTCGTCGGCGCGGGCATTGTGGTTGTCATCGTGCTTTGGCTGCTCATCCGCGGGGCCCTGAGCCTGTCGGGCAAGGGTGAGAAGGATGACGATGGCGGTTTCGGCGTGCTCGAGGGCGTCGAGGACGAAGACGATGACCGCAAGAAGAAGCGCTGAGGGCTCGTCCTGCGTCAGGAGAAGGCCTGGATGCCTGTCTGCGCGCGTCCGAGGATGAGGGCGTGAACGTCGTGCGTTCCTTCGTAGGTGTTCACTGTCTCGAGGTTCATGACGTGGCGGATCACGTGGTATTCGTCTGAGATGCCGTTGCCGCCATGGATGTCGCGCGCCGCGCGGGCGATGTCGAGCGCCTTGCCGCAATTGTTGCGCTTGAGCAGAGAGACGGCTGGCGGTGCAGCCTTGCCCTTCTCGATCAGCCGGCCCAGCTGGAGAACAGCTGTCGTGCCCAGCGTGATCTCGGTCTGCATGTCGGCCAGCTTCTTCTGGATGAGCTGCGTGGCGGCAAGCGGGCGTCCGAACTGCTTGCGGTCGAGCGCGTACTGGCGCGCGCGGTGCCAGCAGAACTCGGCTGCGCCCATGACGCCCCAGGCGATGCCATAGCGTGCGCGGTTCAGGCATGAGAACGGGCCGCGCAGCCCCTTGACGTTGGGCAGCTGGTTCTCGGCCGGAACAAACACATCCTCGAGCACGATCTGTCCGGTGATCGAGGCGCGCAGGGAGAACTTGCCTTCGATCTTGGGCGTGCTGAAGCCCTTGAAGCCGCGTTCCACGATGAAGCCGCGGATCTGGTCGTCCTCGGTCTTTGCCCAGACGACGGCAAAGTCGGCAATCGGTGAATTCGAGATCCAGTTCTTGGAGCCGTTGAGCATGAAGCCGCCGGGTACCGCGCGTGCGCGCGTGATCATGC
>DAISVV010000249.1:0-4199 GCA_036840015.1 Micropepsaceae bacterium | reverse complement strand
CCCCTAAACGGCGTTATGGCGAAGGCCGCGAGCGGCGCACTCGAAACCGTTCCCATCGTGCCAGTGGGCAACATCGCGCGCACGCTCGAGCAACTTGGGCGCGAGGGGTTCCTCAGGCTTGCCTTTGCCGACGAGGCGTCCGAAACGCTCGAGACGCTGGACCTCAGGCGCGACACGGTTCTTGTGCTTGGCTCCGAGGGCGAGGGGTTGCGGCGACTCACGCGGGAAAACTGCGACACCAGCGTACGGCTTCCAACCACGCCGGCGATGCCGAGCCTGAATGTGTCCAACGCGGCGGCAGTTGCGCTCTATGCCTTTGCGATCGCAAGGGACAGCCGGTAGGAAGGTCGCATCAATGCTGCTGCGGGTTCTTATAGTCATCGGTTTTGCCATGAGCCAGCCTCTTGCTGCCAATGCAGACAATCCGCTGGACAGGCTTGTCTCCGAAATCACCGAACGCGATCCCGGCGTGCCCAGCGGCGTTGCGCATGCGCTGTCGCCGCGCCATGCGATCGACTGTACAGGAGAAGCGAGAGGTGCCGGGGAAGTCGGACCTGCGCCCCTGGCCAAGCGCCCCTTCAGGATTGCGAGCGTCACCAAGCTGTTCGTCGCTGCGACCGTGCTGCGCCTCGCCGAGCAGGACAGGCTTGTGCTGCATGAGGGGGTCAGCGCCTATCTGTCCGACGGGACGACGAAGATGCTGCTTGCAGGCGGGTATGACCCCGCGCGCATCACGATCAGCGAACTGCTCTCGCACACCAGCGGCCTTGCCGATCATTCCACGATCCCTGCCTTCGAGCAGTCGGTCCTTGCCAATGGCCAGCGGCGGTGGACGCGCGACGAGCAGATTGCGCTGGCGATGTCGGATAGCCGCAAGCTTGGCGAACCTGGCGAACGCTGGGCCTATTCGGACACGGGCTATCTGCTCCTGGCGGAGGTCATTGAGCGGCAAACCGGAGAACCCCTCGCGGCTGCCATCCGTAACCTTCTGCGCTTTGAAGAGCTTGGCCTCGAGGAGACCTGGTTCGAGACGCAGGAGATGCCGCCTCGCCATCTCCCGGCCCGCCTGACGCAGCGCATCGGGAAGATTGATGTCACGGACTTCGACCCGTCATTCGACCTCTGGGGCGGCGGCGGGATCGTGTCGACCGTGAGCGATCTTGCTCTCTTCATGAGCGCCTTCGTCAAGGGGCAATTTTTTGATCGCCCCGAGAGCCTCGCCCTCGCCCTTGCCAAGCCGAAGTCAACGCAGGCGACGGGCAGCGCTGCTCACGGGCTTGTCTTTTTCGAGCAGGTGCATGCAGGGCATCACTGCATTGGTCACGCCGGTTTCTGGAACGTTGACCTTGTGGCGTGTCCCGGTCTTGATCTGACAGTTGTGGTCACGCTGAACCAACCGGCGACCGTGCGGCCTGACGAGCGACGGCGCCTGGTGGACGCCATCGTCGCGGAAGTGGACAAGGCGAGGGAGCGGCGGCCATAGGGCGAACCCCGCTCCCGCGATGCCTAGAGCTTGTAGTTGACGCCGAGATAGACCTTGCTGGAGTTCACCTCGTAGGGGCCGTCTATGCCGCCAAGGGCATCAACGTCATTGCCGTAGTCGGTGTAGCGGTACTCGAAGACCAGCCCGAGGCGTTCATCGACCGGAACATCGACACCAGCTCCGATCGTCCAGCCGAACTCCTGGCTTTCCTCGCTCACGAACGGAAGGATGACCTGGCGATACTGGGTCTTGAAGGAGCCGTAGCTAAGGCCGGCCGTGGCATAGGGGCTGAAGCCCTCCAGCGCGTAGGCAACGCGGCCGCGCAGCGAGGCTTCCCATTGCTGGTCCAGCTTGAAGACGACCGGCCCTGACAGGGTCAGCGTTCCGCGCTCGTTGCCGGCCATGAAGTCAATCACGCCACCCACGCTCCAGGGGCCCTGCAGGACCTGGTCGTAGCCCGCAAGAATGCCCGCAAAGCCACCCTTCGGATCGTAGGATTGTTCTTCGCCACCTGATCGCGCCGTGGCGTCGAGCCAGCCATGGCCAAGGCGTGCGCCCACATAGAAACCGCCCGATGAAGATGCCGGCGGTGCGACGACCACCGGTTCCGGCGCCGGGCCATCGGCCAGGGCAACCGCAAGGGGAGACACCATCGAGAGCGCGCCAAATCCGGCTGCAAGCATAAACTTTTTCATGGCCAATACCTCAGGGGAAACGAATCAGTTCTTGGCCAGTCTAGCCCAGGCGTGACCGCGCACCAGCAACCTGCGGGATCCGTTCCTGCGCGCAGGGCGAGCGCTAGAACAGCCCCTCGACGCGGCCCTGCTCATCGAGGCGAATTTGATTTGCGGCCGGAACCCGCGGGAGCCCGGGCATGGTCATGATGTCTCCGGTGACAACAACGACAAAGCCCGCGCCTGCCGAGAGACGAACTTCACGGATGTTCACCCCGTGCCCCGACGGAGCACCCATGAGCCTCGGGGCGGTCGAGAACGAGTACTGCGGCTTGGCCATGCAGACGGGGAGATGCCCGAAGCCCGCGGCCTGAAGCTCTGCCAACCGCTGCTCGGCCTGCTTGTCGGCGGTTACGCTCGCGGCGCCGTAGAGGCTCGTTGCGATGGTTCGCACCTTCTCCATCAGCGGCATGTCATCCGGATAAAGCGGCTGGAAGGTTTTCCCGCCTCCTTCGGCGAGGCGCACCACCTCGTTTGCCAGGGCAGCACACCCCCTGCCCCCTTCTGCCCAATGGCTGGCCATGATGGCGCGTGCACCCTGTTCGGCGGCGGCGGCGGGCACAGCCTCGATTTCTTCCGGTGTGTCCTCGCTGAAGCGGTTGATGGCCACGACCGCGGGCACGCCAAAGCGTTTCACGTTCGCAATGTGGCGGGCGAGGTTGCCCGCACCTGCGCGGACCGCTGACACGTCTGGCCTTTTCAATGCGTCCTTCGCCACGCCGCCATGCATCTTGAGCGCGCGCACCGTTGCGACGATGACAGCGGCTGCTGGCTTGAGGCCTGCCTTTCGACACTTGATGTCGAAGAACTTCTCGGCGCCGAGGTCAGCTCCGAAGCCGGCCTCCGTCACGACATAGTCGGCAAGCCTCAGGGCCGTCGTCGTGGCAAGCACCGAGTTGCAGCCGTGGGCGATGTTCGCGAAGGGGCCGCCATGGACAAACACCGGGTTGTTCTCGAGTGTCTGGACAAGGTTTGGCATGAGCGCGTCCTTCAGAAGGACGGTCATGGCACCGGATGCACCGATGTCACGGGCTGTCACGGGCTTGCGATCCCGCGTCTCGGCGACGACGATGTTGCCCAACCGGGTTTCGAGATCTGTGAGGTCACGGGCCAAGCAGAAGATTGCCATCACCTCGGAGGCCACCGTGATGTCGAAGCCATCCTCCCGCGGGAAACCGTTTGCCACGCCACCGAGCGAGGACACGACGTGGCGCAGCGCGCGATCATTCATGTCCATCACGCGGCGCCAGAAGATGCGGCGCGGATCGATGCCTAGCGCGTTGCCCCAGTAGATGTGGTTGTCGATCATGGCCGCCAGCAGGTTGTTGGCGGCGGTGATCGCGTGGAAGTCACCTGTGAAGTGCAGGTTGATGTCTTCCATGGGAACGACCTGCGCATGGCCGCCACCGGCCGCTCCCCCCTTCATGCCGAAACAGGGCCCCAGGGACGGCTCACGGATGCAACCGATGGCCTTGCGTCCGATGTGATTCAGACCATCGGTGAGGCCGACGGTTGTTGTCGTCTTGCCCTCACCCGCCGGCGTGGGCGTGATGGCGGTAACAAGAACGAGCTTGCCCTCCGGGCGGGATTGGAGGCTACCGATGAAGTCGAAGGCGAGCTTTGCCTTGTACTGGCCATAGGCATGAAGTGCCCCGGTCGGGATTCCGACCGATTGCGCGACATCCCCGATCGGCTTCATCTCTGCTGCGCGCGCGATTTCAAGATCGTCTTTCACGTTTTTTCCCCCTCGCTCCTGAGCCGCTCCTCCGGCTTTAAGGGGAGCCCCGGAAAGATACTGTTAAGGCAACGCCGTATGGGCCCGGTGCCCGCTTGCCTTCCTGGCCTATATGCGTGTCTGCAAGATTTCACCGTTAACACAAGGCTTCCAGGCTTGAGAACCGCACACCGGCGCGTAGCCGCGGCGAGCCCCTTGCGGGCGGGCGTGATTGCGTGGAAGGCGCAGGGTACGCGGAGATGGTTGT
>DAISVV010000248.1:0-4247 GCA_036840015.1 Micropepsaceae bacterium | reverse complement strand
TGTGGAGAACAGGATCGATCCGATCGCGGACGCCGAGACGGTCGAGACCGCGCTGATGCTGTCGGATCTTGCCAGCCTCGAGCGGCGGCTTCCCGCGATCGAGAAGAAGGCCAAGCAGGGCGACAAGGATTCAAAGGTGCAGGCGGATGTCATGCAGGCGGCGCTCGTCATGCTGCGCGAAGGCAAGCCTGCGCGGCTCGTGAAGGTGTCCGACGAGCAGCGGCCGGTGTTCCAGCAGCTGCAGCTCCTGACCTCGAAGCCGGTTGTCTATGTTGCCAATGTCGATGAGGCGTCGGCGCTTGGCGGCAACGACTACACGAAGCGCGTCGAGGCGCGGGCGAAGGCAGAGGGGGCGGCGTTCGTCATCATCTCGGCGAAGATCGAGTCGGAGCTGGCGCAGCTGCCGGCGGCGGAGCGCGCCGACTTCCTCGACACGATGGGCCTGTCGGAGCCGGGGCTGAACCGGCTGATCCGCGCGGGCTATTCGCTCCTGCACCTGATCACGTTCTTCACGGTGGGACCCAAGGAAGCGCGGGCGTGGACCGTCCATGTCGGCGCCCGTGCGCCGCAGGCGGCCGGCGTCATCCATACCGACTTCGAGCGCGGGTTCATCCGTGCCGAGACGATCGCCTATGACGACTACATTGCCTGCCAGGGCGAGGCCGGGGCGCGGGATGCCGGCAAGCTGAGGCTCGAGGGCAAGGACTATGTCGTGCGCGACGGCGACGTCATGCACTTCCGGTTCAACACCTGAGCGGGCGCCCCTGATGGGCGGAACTGTATGTGATTTCCGGGTCACAGGATCATGGTCGCCCGGCGGCAGGTCGGTACATCCGGCCCGTGCCTTTGCTATGCTGTCCCGGCGGAGGGACGTTTGGGGGCGGCTGCCGTGAGGGGTTTGCTGGCATTGCTGTTGGGTGCTGCGTGGCTTGTTGCGGCCGCGTGCGCCGCTGCGGCGCCCGGGCCAGCGGCGGTGGCGCCGCCCGTCCTTAATGCGCGCCTCGAGCAGGCGGCGGCGGCGATCGACGAAGGTCGGTTCGGGGATGCACTGGGCCTTGTGGCGCAGGCCGAGGCCACGGGTGCGCTGGGCCAGCAGGACGGAGACTGGGCGGCCTACCTGAAAGCGCGGGCGCTTGCATCGACGGGAGCGCTTGGCGAGGCGCAGGCCGTCGTGCGCGAGCGGCAGCGCCTGCACCCGAACGCCTATAACTGGGCCTCGGTCGTGTCGATCCTGAGCGCCTCGGGGCAGCAGGAGGAGGCGGCGCGGCTCATCCTCGGGCTCGACGGCAAGTCGTTCCTCATGGCCAACAGGCTGCGCCGGGGACTGGTCGAGGGGATGCTGAATGCGCTGGAGGCGAGCAACTCGCCGCAGCGCGATGATCTGGTCACGCGGCTGGTCGAGGGGCGCTATACCGGACCCTCGGGTGCGCATGTGCCGGACACGATCCGGTTGCGCTATGTGGGTGTGCTCCTGCGCCAGAACCGCCTCGAGGCGGCTGCGCGCGAGACGCTGGCGCTGGAGGCGCCGGTGTCGCTGACGCTGCTGCTGTCAGACAATACGTTCTCGCAGCTCTGGAGCTTTCCGTCGGTACGCCAGCTCATGAAGCCGGGCGCGCTGGTTGCGCGCGTCGACAGGGGCATCCAGGCGCGACTGGAGCAGTCGCACCTGCACTCGTCGGACTGGCTCGAGCTGATGCGTTCGCTGAGGGCCATCGGCCGTCCGGACGAGGCGGTGCGCCTCGGGCTCAACGCCATCGGCAAGGCGCGCAGCGGCCATGGCGTGGCCAGCGCGGCGCTGCGCCTGGAGGTCGGTCACGCCTATGCCGACATGGGCGAGGCGTGGGCCGCGCGGCGTACGGCCAAGGAAATGCTGAAGGAGCAGGCGGTGCTGCCGGTTGCGCTCAGGGTCGATATTGCCGACCTCCTGGAGCGCAGCGATGACGATGAGGGCGCCCTGCTGATGCTGGGGACCATCCAGGGCAACGAAATGCTGGCCCGCGCGCGCAAGGTGATGGCCTGCGCGGCGCATGACCTCGGGCGCACCGAACGGCGGGACGCGGCGCTGGTGCAGCTCGAAGCCATCGGTGCACAGGTTGACCTGTTCCATGCCCGCCTGTGCGCCGGGCGGCAGGAGCAGGCGCGGGACCAGCTGGTTGCGATGCTCTCGATGCCGGAGCAGCGGATGACGGCGATGCTGACGGCGCAGCTGTTCGAGGACCGCTCGAAGCCAGGCACGGATGTGCGGGACTTCAGCTACCGGCTGCGTGCGCTGGTTGCCAGCGAGGCCGTGCAGTCGGCAATGCCGGCACACGGACGCACGCTGGCGCTGCCGTTCTCGCCGATCGTGCCGCGCTGAGGCTTTCGGCTCAGTCGCCCTTCCCGAACCAGTGATCCAGGGACAGCTTGCCGGGCCCGAAGCCTGCGAAGGCTAGCAGGCCGCCGGAGAGCGCGATGTTCTTCAGGAACATGATCATCTGCACGGTGCGTTCCTCGCCGGTGAAGGTCCAGAAGGCGTGCAGGAGGATCGAAACCAGGACTGTGAAGGCGAAGAGCAGCAACGAGACCAGCCTCACATGCAGGCCCAGTATGAAGCACAGGCCTGCCGTCGTCTCGCAGGCGGCCGCAAGCGCGAACATGAGCTCGGGCGCAGGCACGCCGGCCTCGAGCATGCGGACGACCTGCTCGGCGGGTGCGGGGCCTACAATTTTTGATGCGCCGGCGGCGAGGAAGAAGAGGCCGATGATGATCCTGCCGATCGTGGCCAGGTATTGCGTGTTCATGTTGATCCCCCTTGCTGGTATCGATGCTTCGCCCGCCAGGCGAATGAAGATGCCGGGCTTCGCCTCCGTTGCGAAAACGCACGGCACATGCACTCCGGTTGAAGACTATGCTATAAACACGTCCTCATCCAAGGGGGCGGACATGGGCGGAAACCAGAAAGTGCTGAAGGCGATCAAGGAGACGATTTCGGACTATGCGTCGAAGTCTCCCGTGCAGCTTGTCAGTGCACTGCGTGATCCCGCGCATGTCGCCAAGTTGCGCAAGCTGGGCGTGGATGATGTGCAGATCCATCGCGTGATCCTTTACCTCCAGCAACATCGCCCCGAACCGAAGGTGTTCGAGGCCTATCTGAAGTCGGTCCGCGTCTGACGGTTCCTGCCAGCCTGGGCATCCATGCTGTTACACAAGATACACTTTCGTCGGATGTTTTTCGGGTGATGTCCCCGGCGCAGGCGATTTTCTCCTGAGGGTTGCAGCCTTCCTCGCGCGGCAAGCGATCCGGTGCGAACCCGGGCGGGTGTGCGTTATGTCGGCACAGTGCTGTCCGGCAAGAACAATTATAGAACTTTCAGTGCCGCCGCCATGGTGCAGAATGACGCGGGCGAAGAGGGCGTTCAGGCCGCTTGAACGTGGCTGGCTGGAATGTAATCGGGATCGATCTTGTTGATCACTTCCCCGATCAGGGCGCGAACCTGCAGCACGCGGCTGCCCGGGCTCGCCCGGTCGAGGCTCAGCAGAAGGTCCTCGAGCAGGCTGGTTGCGTCACCTGGCAGTTCGCCGTTGGCGGCCGAGAGATCTGGGTATTGCTGAAGCCGGTCGCCGACGAGGTCCGCACATGAGTGCAGGTTGCCGTCGTCCATGTAGGGCGCGCTCATCGCATGCACGGCGTAGGAGAGGAAATCACGGGTCATCACGAGTGCCTTGCGCCATTCGCCGGCACGCACCTTGGCCTCCACGGCTGCATTCATGATGACAAGGTGATTGACGAGCGAGGTCTGCGCAACGCTTGCGGACTTGAATGCGTTGCGTTCGAGGTCGTTGGCGACGGGTTCCCACGTCTTGATCTGCGTCTGCGCAAGGCGCGCATGAACACGCTCTTCGGTTTCATGCAAATGCCGCCACAGCCAGAAGCATCCCCACGTGGCCGCGAGCAGCAGCAGCGCAAGTGCCATGCTGATCCATACGGAGGCAGGCAGTGCCGCCAGCCAGGCGATGTCGTCGCTGATTGTCCTGATGATCTGTTCCACGCCTGGTCCCCGCGTTCGACCTGTCGTTCCCCTGTCGAACACGAGAATAGTAAATCGGAACGGTCCGCAACGCTAGCGTGCGATGCTGTCTCGCTGCGCGCACAGCGATTTTGAGGTGTCGGCTTTTTGACGATTCCACCCGGTGGCGAAGACGAGATCCGATAGAGGTACTCCGATGAGGGTAGTTAACCATGTAAGATCCTGCGAGATAACACTATT
>DAISVV010000247.1:0-4262 GCA_036840015.1 Micropepsaceae bacterium | reverse complement strand
GCCCTCATGCGCGGTCGGCAGGCGCTCATACTCCTGCCCGAAATCGCGCTCACCGTTCAGTTCCTCGACCGCTTCGCGCGCCGCTTCGGCACCCGGCCAGCCGAGTGGCACTCCGACCTGACCCAGGCTCAGCGCCGCCGCGTCTGGCGCGGCGTGGCAGCCGGTGACGTGCGCGTGGTCGTTGGCGCACGCTCGGCCCTTTTCCTCCCGTTCCGAGAGCTGGGTTTCGTCGTGGTCGACGAGGAACACGACACCGCCTTCAAGCAGGACGAGGGCGTCGTCTACAACGCCCGCGACATGGCGGTGGTTCGCGCCCGCATGGAAGCCTGTCCCGTCGTTCTGAGCTCGGCCACGCCCTCGCTCGAGACCTGGGTCAACGCCGGGCAGGGCCGCTACGCCAGGTTGCGCCTCGCCGAACGCCACGGCACCGCGCGGCTGCCCGAGGCCACGCTGATCAACATGCGCAAGGAAGAGACAAAGGCAGGAGAGTATCTCTCGCCCTCGCTCTGCGCGGCCATCGCCGAGACCCTGGCCCAGGGCGAGCAGGTGCTCCTGTTCCTGAACCGCCGCGGCTTTGCACCGCTCACGCTCTGCAAGGCATGCGGTCACAAGCTGGGCTGCCCGCGATGCACCTCCTGGCTGGTCGAGCATCGCTATCGCCGAAGGCTGGTCTGCCACCACTGCGGCTACGAACGCGGCACGCCCGCCTCCTGTCCCGAGTGCAGCAACGCGGGCACATTCATCGCCTGCGGGCCGGGCGTCGAGCGCGTCGCCGAAGAGGTGCTCGCCAAGTTCCCCACCGCCCGCTCCGGCATCGCCTCCAGTGACACGATGGCCGGTCCCCGCCAGATTCAGGCCGCGATCGAGGCGATCGCCGCACACGAGGTCGACATCCTCGTCGGCACGCAGATCGTGGCGAAAGGCCACAACTTTCCGATGCTGACGCGCGTGGGCGGCATCGACGCCGACAGCGGCCTCGAAGGCGCCGATCCCCGGGCGCGCGAGCGCACATTCCAGTTGCTGCATCAGGTCTCCGGGCGCGCCGGCCGGGCCGAGCGACCGGGCCGCGTGCTGATCCAGACCACCGATCCGTCCCATCCGGTGCTTGTGGCCATGGCCTCTGGCGACCGCGATGCCTTCTACGCAGCCGAATGGGCAAAGCGTGAGTCAGCCGCCCTCCCGCCCTTTGCGCGCCTCGCCGCCGTCATCCTGGCGAGCCGCAACGAGCAGGCCGTGAACAAGTTCGCCGACGAACTCGCCGGCCTCGCGCCCGAGGCGCGCGGTGTCCAGGTCTGGGGCCCGGCACCCGCACCGCTCGCCATGATCCGCGGACAGACGCGGCTGCGCTTTGCCGTCCACGCTGAACGGACGGTCAACCTCCAGGCCTTCCTGCGCGCCTGGCTCGGCGATGTGAAGCTGCCGGCATCGATCGCCATGACGATCGACATCGACCCGCTGAGCTTCCTCTAGCCCGTCTCAGCCCTTGGCCGATCGCGCGGCGCGATTGATGGCTTCCATGATCAGCCGCTCCGCATCAGCCGTATCCACCCAGTCCCCGAGTTGCGTCCACTTGCCTTTCTCGAGGTCCTTGTAGTGCTGGAAGAAGTGCGCGGTCTGGTCACGAAGGATCGGCGGCAGGTCCTTGTAGGACTGCACGCCCGTGTAGAAGGGGTGCAGTGCATCCACGGGCACAGCCAGGATCTTCTCGTCAGGCCCCGCCTGGTCGCGCATGATCAGCGCACCCACCGGACGGCACCGGATCACCGTGCCGGCCACGCCCGGCACGGGCGCGATCACCAGCACGTCGATCGGATCCCCGTCTTCGGAAAGCGTGTGCGGGATGAACCCGTAGTTTCCCGGATAATACATCGCCGTGTGCAGGAACCGGTCGACGAACAGCGTGCCCGAGGCCTTGTCCATCTCGTACTTCACGGGCGTGCCGCCATAAGGGATCTCGATGAGCGCATGCACGTCCTTGGGCGGGTTGCGGCCCGAGCTGATCTTCGACAGGTCCATGAAGTACCTCCTTGAGCGCGCGCGGCGGGGATTGTATGGGGGATCCATAGACCCCAGATCGTGTGGGTAGATACGGGAGAAGTAGCGGTGGTCAATGGCGGTTTTGCCTTGGGTTTGATCCTCGGCGCGGCCATCGGGGTGGCGACGGGCAATTTCGGCATGGGCCTTGCCCTCGGTGTCGCCATGGGCTTCGTCTTTGCCGCCGCTGCCGTGCAGCGCAAGCCGAAATCTGAGGACTGAGACGATCCGCGCATTTCCGCCGTGTTGCGCCGCAATGGGGGCTGTGCTAATGCCCCCGCGCGTTATCGCAAGGGGTCGGCATTCGATCGTGCCCCAAAAGCAAATTAGTCACTAATTTCAATAGCTTAAGCCGCATCGGCTCACCGGTGCCCGGCTTGGGCGGGTCTCAGGTTTGGAGCCGGTTCCATCGTGGCAAGCGAAAACATCTCCGTTGCGGGTCTGGCCGGTCGCTACGCGACAGCCCTTTTCGAGCTCGCGGACGAGGCGAAGTCGCTCGACGCGGTCTCTTCCGACCTTGCGCGCCTGCGGGCCCTCGTCGAAGGCAGCGCCGACATGGCCCGCTTCGTCCGCTCGCCCGTCTTCTCGCGCGACGAACAGGGCAAGGCCATCGGCGCGATCCTCGACCGCCTCGGCGTCAGCCAGCTCACGAAGAACTTCATCGGCCTGCTGGCCCAGAAGCGTCGCCTCTTCGCGCTTCAGGGCATCGTGGCCGCGTTCGACGCGCTTGTCGCCGCCCGCAAGGGCGAGACAAGCGCATCGGTCGTCAGCGCCAAGCCGCTGAGCGCAGCGCAGCGCGCGGCGCTGCAGTCCGCGCTCAAGACGTCCATCAAGCGCGAAATCAGAATGACTGAATCGGTCGATCCGTCCCTCCTGGGCGGTTTGGTCGTCAAGGTTGGCTCACGCCAGATCGACTCCTCCCTCAAATCGAAACTCGCCCGTCTCGAGCGCGCGATGAAAGGTGCCTAAGGCCACTCCCATGGATATCCAAGCCGCAGAAATTTCCGCCATCCTCAAGTCCCAGATCAAGAACTTCGGCGCCGAAGCCGAGGTCAGCGAAGTGGGGCAGGTCCTGTCCGTCGGTGACGGCATCGCCCGCATCCACGGCCTCGACAAGGTTCAGGCCGGCGAGATGGTCGAGTTCCCGGGCGGCATCAAGGGCATGGCGCTCAACCTCGAAAGCGACAACGTCGGCGTCGTGATCTTCGGCTCTGACCGCGAGATCCGCGAAGGCGACACCGTCAAGCGCACCGGCGCGATCGTCGACGTTCCCGTCGGCAAGGGCCTGCTGGGCCGCGTGGTCGCCCCGCTCGGCAACCCGCTCGATGGCAAGGGCCCGATCGTGGGCGCCGAGCGCCGCCGCGTCGACGTCAAGGCGCCGGGCATCATTCCGCGCCGTTCGGTGCACGAGCCGATGCAGACCGGCCTCAAGGCCGTGGACTCGCTGATCCCCGTCGGCCGCGGCCAGCGCGAGCTGATCATCGGCGACCGCCAGACCGGCAAGACCGCGATCGCCCTCGACACGATCATCAACCAGAAGTCCGTCAACGCCTCGGGCGACGAAAAGCAGAAGCTCTATTGCATCTACGTCGCCATCGGCCAGAAGCGCTCGACGGTCGCCCAGATCGTCAAGACGCTCGAGCAGTTCGGCGCGATGGAGTACACGACCGTCGTGGCCGCCACCGCCTCCGACCCGGCGCCGCTCCAGTTCCTCGCCCCCTTCTCCGGCTGCACCATCGGCGAATACTTCCGCGACAATGGCATGCACGCCGTGATCATCTATGACGACTTGTCCAAGCAGGCCGTCGCCTACCGCCAGATGTCGCTGCTGCTGCGCCGCCCGCCAGGCCGCGAAGCCTACCCGGGCGACGTGTTCTATCTCCACTCCCGCCTGCTTGAGCGCGCCGCGAAGCTGAACGATGCCAACAAGTCCGGCTCGCTTACAGCGCTGCCCGTCATCGAAACCCAGGCCAACGACGTGTCGGCCTACATCCCGACCAACGTGATCTCGATCACCGACGGCCAGATCTTCCTCGAGACCGAACTTTTCTACCAGGGCATCCGCCCGGCGGTGAACGTCGGCATCTCGGTCTCGCGCGTCGGCTCCTCGGCCCAGATCAAGGCCATGAAGCAGGTGTCGGGCACCATGAAGTCCGACCTCGCGCAGTACCGTGAAATGGCGGCCTTCGCGCAGTTCGGCTCCGACCTCGACGCCGTGACCCAGCGCC
>DAISVV010000246.1:0-4287 GCA_036840015.1 Micropepsaceae bacterium | reverse complement strand
TTGACGGCCACCTTGGTGTACTTGATGGCCTGCGGCGCACCGGCGGCGAGCTTCGCCACGAAGGCGTCGACGCGGGCGTCGAGTTCGGCATCGGGAACGACGTGGTTGATGAGGCCGATGCGCTCGGCCTCGCGGGCGGGGATCGGGTCGCCCGTCATGAGGTATTCCTTCGCGCGGGCATAGCCCACGAGCTGCGGCCAGATCACCGCGCCACCGTCGCCTGCGACCACGCCGACCTTCACGTGGGGATCTGCGAAACGGGCAGTGTCGGACGCGAAGATCACATCACAGAAGAGCGCGATGGTGCAGCCCAAGCCGATAGCAGGGCCGCGAACCTTGGCGATGATCGGCTTTTCAAGGTCGAGGAGGCCGAAGACGATCTTCTTGCCTTCAACCGTCGTTGGTCCCTGGATCCTGCCGGCGGCGGCATCACGCATCCACTCGATATCGCCACCGGCCGAAAAGGCAACGCCCTCGCCCTGCAGCACGACAAGGTCGACACTGTCGTCTTCCTGCACGTCATAGAAGATGTCGGCGAGCTCGTGGTGCATGCGGCCATCGACGGCGTTCATCCGTGCCGGATTGAAGAGCGTGAGGGTCAGGATACGGCCTGACCGCGTGACGCGGATGCGTTCGTAACCAGCGTAGTCCATCGACCTGCCTTCCTGCGTTGCCATGACTGCAAGCATGCATGCAGGCTGGCGCCGGGCGCAAGGGGCATGCATGCCCGACGAAAAAGGGCGGCGCTGTCGCCAGCGCCGCCTGCGAGATGTTGGACCTGTGCCCCGGGCTATTCGGCAGCGGCAAGCCCGAGGGGCGTGCGGCCCTGCCCGCCGTTCAGCTGCATCAGATACTTTATGCCTTCCTCGGCGATGTCGTCGCCGATCATGCGGTCGCCTTCCTTGTGCAGCTCGGCCATGTCGACGAAGGCTGCGTAGACGCCGCGCGTGCGGTCGGTGATGATGCCGGCCTTGAGCAGCGTCTTGATCAGGACGCGGAAGATGTTGGTCGGGTCCTTCAGTCGCTCGCGTACGCGGGCGCTGGTGAAGGCCTCGCGGAAAGCGGCTTGCGCCCACTCCCACTCGATCCCGAACTCGGCGTAGATGCTCTTTTTCTGCTCGGGGCTGCCGAGGTTGAAGAGGAGACCTGTGAAGACCTGGGCGGCCCAGTCTTCGATGAGGTTGCGCTCTTCCTCGGACAGGTGCGGAATGGTGCGGTCGGCCCAGATCTTGCCGAACTTGTGGTGGAAGGCCTCGTCCGTCATCACGAGCTGGCAAAGGCGCTTGAGCAGCGGGTCGTTGGTGTACTGGTAGTTGGTCGCGAAGGCGCCCATGGCGAGGCCCTCGACCAGCATCTGCATGCCGACCAGTTTCTTCCAGACGAAGGGCGAGAGCACCATCTCGGTCAGCAGGCCGCCGAGCGCGGGGCCTACGGCCAAGGGCTTGCCCCAGCGCGCACGGATGTACATTGCAAAGCCCGTCACGTGGCGGGCTTCCTCGCGTGTCTGGTTGGCGGCGTATTCCTGGGCGCCGGGGTCACGCAGCACGTGGCAGAGCGAGGCGGATAGCGAGAGTGCGCCCTGCTCGCCGTGCAGGATCGAGGAGAGGCCCCAATGCGTCGAGGCATTGACCAGGCGGATCTTCTGCTTTTCGGTCAAGCGGTCGCCAATCTCGGTCTGGAGATCGAGATTGAGGAAGGGCGGCATGATGTATTCGTTCTCGAGGTCGAAGGGCGTCGAGAAGTCGATGTACTTGGGGTCGAGCGGATCCCAGAAGTGGTCGTGGGTCGCGGAGATGATCTTGTCGAAGGCGGTCGAGCGCGCGTTGTAGCGGTCGGCCTGCATCATTGACGCAAAATCGTCCGGGGCGACTGCATCGTAGGCTGCGTCCTTGGTGATATTGGCCATGGTCTTGTTACCTCCTATTCGGCTGCGATGGTGGCGGGCGTCCGAAGAATGGTGCCGCCGTTGAGCTTCATGAGATAGCGAATGCCTTCTTCGGCGATGTCGTCGCCCACCATGCGGTCGCCCTCGGCGTGGAGTTCGGCCATGTCGATGTAGGCGGCGTAGTTGGCGCGCGTGCGGTCGGTGATGATGCCGGCCTTGAGAAGGGTCTTGATCAGCACGCGGAAGATGTTGGTCGAGTCCTGCAGCTCCTGGCGGATCTCGGCGTCGGTAAGGGCCTCCATGAAGGCCTGCTGCACCCAGACCGGGTCAAGGCCGAGGTCGCGGTAGATCCAGGCCTTCTGGTCGGGGCTTGCGAGGTTGAAGAGGAGCACCTGGAAGACGTCCCAGGCCCAGTCCTCGATCTTCTCGGCTTCGGCTTTCGAGACGAAGGGGATCGTGCGGTCGGCCCAGATCTTGCCGAACTTGTGGTGGAAGGCCTCGTCCGTCATGACAAGCTGACAGAGGCGCACCATCAGGGGGTCACGGCCCTTCTGGTAGAACGTCGCAAAGGCGCCCATGGCGAGGCCTTCGACCAGCATCTGCATGCCGACGAGCTTCTTCCAGACCAGCGGGCTGGATACGAGTTCCGTGAGCAGACCACCGAGCGCGGGGCCGACAGGCGCGGGCTTGCCCCAGCGGGCCTGGATGTAGCGGGCAAATCCGGTGACATGGCGCGCTTCCTCGCGCGTCTGGTTCGCCGCGTATTCCTGGGCACCGGGGTCGCGCAGGATATGGCAGAGCGAGGCCGAGAGAGAGAGTGCGCCCTGCTCTCCGTGAAGGATCGAGGAGAAGGACCAGAGCGTGTTGAGGTTGGTCAGGCGGATCTTGCCGCGCTCGTCGAGCTTGTCACCCACGGCGGTCCGCAGCTCGGTCATGAGCGCGGGATCGACCATGTATTCCTTGTCGATGTCGAACTTCTCGCTGAAGTCGATGTACTTGGTGTCGAGCGGATCCCAGAAGTGATCGTGGGTCGCCGAGATGATCTTGTCGAAGGCGGTGGAGCGCGCGTTGTAGCGATCGGCGTCGAGCATCGACTTGAAGTCGGTGGGATCGACGGCGTTGTAGGCCGGATCCTTCGTGATGTTGCCGATGTCTGACATGCGATCGCTCCTTGTGTGTCGTGTGTTGCCGAACCGGGGCTTCGGGGCTGCCGGTCGGGGCCCCTCTTCTGACACAAGAGAGTAATCGGAAACTTGACGGCCGCAACAAAAAATGACGCCAGCGTCAGGAAACGCTGGCGTCAACTGGATCAGACTGGCCTGCGGCTGCCCGGCCTATTGGGGGGCTGCCGGCAGCGGCTGCTCGATTTCTTCGGCCTTGGGGGTCATCGACTGCTTCTGCACCCCGGCTTCGCCAAACACGTAAAGCGTGTCGGTATTCTGGATGATCGCGTTCAGGCCCTTGCGGTCCGGGCGGTAGGTCAGCGTGAATTTCACACCGTCAGCGCTGTAGAGCACCTGCCCACCGAGGCCCACGAACACCATGCTGCCGTCGGCAAGCTGGATGCCAGTGGCGATCGACTGGTCGGCGCCCTGCGTGTCGAGCTTGGTGAAAGTCTTGCCACCATCAGTCGTACGCCAGACGTTGCCGCGCATCCCGGTGAGGTAGACGCTGCCGTCCTTTGCGGTGAAGCCGCCCCAGAACGAGCCGATGTAGCCGGTGTAGAGCTTCTTCCAGGTCTTTCCGGCGTCCTCGGACTTGAACACGGCGCCGCCTTCGGCGGCGATGTAGAGCGTGTTGGCGTCGGGACCCTGGAAGATCGAGTTGAGGTGGTTCTCATCCGCGCCCGTGCGGGCGAAGGGATCGTTCTCGGCCGAGGCCGCGACTGTGGCAACGTCGTCGAGAGAGTCATCTGCGGACTCGGGCGCCTTGGACGGCGCACGCGCCGGCATCAGGGTGCTGCGGCTTGTCCAGGTCTTGCCGCCGTCTGACGTCGCGATGGTGCGGTTGAAGGCGCCTACCGCAAAGCCGTTGTTCTCATCAAGGAAGTGGACCGACAGGAGGGCCGCGTCGGCAAACTCGGCGCCACCGCCGAGCTGCTTGGTCCAGTTCTCTCCACCGTCCTCGGTCGTGATGATCCAGGCGTCGTGGCCGACTGCCCAGCCCTTCTTGTCGTTGATGAAGAAGACCGAGGTCAGCGTGATCGTCGTGGGAACGCGATTGGCCTGGCGCCAGGTCTTGCCGTTGTCGGCCGCGAGGACTATGTTGCCGAATTCGCCAACCGCCACGAGCCGCTGGCCGGCGCGTGTCACGCCGAGAAGCAGGGATTCAACAGCGAGCTTCGACTTGTCGGCCTCCCCACCCTTCGGCGGCACCACAGCGCCCGCCACCTGAGTGAATGC
>DAISVV010000245.1:0-4302 GCA_036840015.1 Micropepsaceae bacterium | reverse complement strand
CGGCCTGCCCGCCGGCCCTGCGCAGCAGGCTCTTGACGCGGACGGCCGCGCATTGGAGGTAGGGGCCGGTTTCGCCTTCGAACCTGATGAAACGGGCGAGGTCGAAGATGTAGTTGGTCAGGCGCTGGTTCGAGAGGTCGGCGAACTTGATGGCGGCGAGCCCCACTTTGCGGGCGATCTCCTGGCGTTCGGCTTCGGGGTATTCGGTGGCAAGGCCCGCCTCGTTCAGGCGCGCGAGGGCTTCCTGGCGGGCCTGCTCGATGAGGTCATGGAGCTTCACGACGCCGCCGGCGCGGGTCTTGAAAGGCTTGCCGTCGGGGCCGTTGACGGTGCCGAAGCCGACATGCTCGAGTTCTGACTTGCCGGCGAGGCCTGTCTTGCGCGCGCCGCGGAAGACCTTTTCGAAGTGGTCGTGCTGGGGCTGGCCCACCACGTAGAGCATCAGGTCGGGGTCGACGGTGCGCACGCGGTCGACAATGGTCGCGAGGTCCGTTGTTTCATAGAGGGCGGCGCCGTCGGACTTCTGCACGATGAGCGGCGGCAACTCCTTCTTGTCGGTGGGTTCGGCGATGCGCACGACGAGCGCGCCTTCGCTCTCTTCGGCAAAGCCGCGGGCCTTGAGATCGGCCACCATCGGGGCGACGATGTGGTCGACGTCGCTTTCACCCTTCCACCAGTCGAACTCGACGCCGAGCGCCGAGAACTCGCGCCGTACGCCCTCGAAGGAGACGTTGCGGAAGTGCTGCCAGAGCGCGCGATAGCCGGGGCGGCCGGCCTGGAGTTCGGCGGTCGCCTTGCGAGCTTCTTCCAGGCGCTCGGGGTCGGCCTTGCAGGCGGCGGAGGCGCGCGGGTAGAGAACCTCGAGGTCGTCCATCGTCACAGGCGATGTCGCGGGATAGGGACCGGTCAGCGCCGCGTCGAAATAGGCAAGATCCGGCTTCTCGCGCTTCAGCTCCGTGATGAGCTGGCCCATCTGCAGGCCCCAGTCGCCGAAGTGGACGTCGCCGATCACCCTGTCTCCGAAAAATCGGAACAGGCGCTTGAGCGCATCACCAATGATCAGCGAGCGCAGGTGGCCCACATGCATCGTCTTGGCGATATTGGGGCCGCCATAGTCGATCACGATGGTTTTCGGCGCCCCCGTCAGCGGCCCGCCGCAGCGCGGGTCGTCGCGCAGCAGCGCCACGTGGCCAGCCAGTGCCGCATCGGTCAGGCTCATGTTGATGAAGCCGGGGCCTGCAATCTCGAGGCGGGTGAAGCGCGGGTCAGCCTTCAGGCGTGCGAGCACCTTCTCGGCAATGGCGCGCGGGTTTGCCTTGGCGGCCTTGGCGGCGGCGAGAGCGCCGTTGCACTGGAACTGCGCGAGGTCCGGGCGGTCGGACGTGGTGACGTGGCCGTGCGCGGGGTCGCGACCCTCGGCGGCGAAGGCCTCTGCGGCGAGGGCAGACAGGATTTTGGTGAGCGAAGCCATGTTATGCGGGGTTTAGCCCGGATGGCAGGCCCCTGTCACCCGGACGCTTGGAAGCATGGGACACGCGACAGGTCAGCGCGTGCTGGCGCGGTTCCAGGCGAGCTGCGCCTCGGTCAGCTGGAAACCGATCGTGACCGAGTAATCCTCGGCGCTGGTCCCGGGCTCGATCGGGATGTCGATGCGGGCGACCGATTCCTTCACGAAGAGCGTGCGGTCGGTGCCGGCAAAGGGCAGATTGAGGTCGAAGACCTGCTTCTCGATCACCTTGCCGCCCGAAATGACTGCGACGAAATAGGGAACCGTGCGGGCCTCGATGGCGGCGTCCGGGGCGATCGCGCTCTTCACCATGAAGGTGAGATTGGCCTTCGCGGACGCCTTGCTGACGGCGCAGCCCAGTTCGGGCTTCACGATCTCGGCCTTGAGCCCAACCTTGCTGCCGTCCATGACGGCCACGCGCGATGCGTCGGCGAGGATCGAGATCGAGGGACACGTCGAAGCGCGCGCCTTGGTCCGGGCGTCGGCTGCGATAGGGGCAAGCGTTGCCGTTGCGGCGAACGCGAGGCCAGTGGCGGTGAGGACGTGACGAAACATGAGGTGCCTGCGGTCGGTCGGGGATGATCGTGGTTACCCACAAGAGACCCTAAGCGCTCCGTGGGCTCCGCGTCTACCCATCGCGCCAACGATTTGCACAGCATGGTATTTTGGCGTCAGCCGCCTTATGTTTGTGGGCGTCCGAAGCCTGCAACTCCCGATACCCGGAACCCCCTGCCGTGACCACCGTTTCCAAGGCGCCATTGACCATCCTGCTTGCGGCGCCGCGCGGGTTCTGCGCTGGCGTCGACCGGGCCATCCAGATCGTGGAGCGCGCACTCGAGAAATACGGTTCACCTGTCTATGTGCGCCACGAGATTGTCCACAACCGCTACGTGGTGCACGGCCTCGAGCAGAAGGGCGCAGTGTTCGTGAAAGAACTCGATGCCGTGCCCGAGGGTGCACCGGTGGTCTTTTCGGCCCACGGCGTCCCGAAGTCGGTTCCGGCGCACGCGCGCGAGCGCAGGCTGATGGCGCTCGACGCCACGTGTCCGCTCGTGTCCAAGGTGCATGTCGAGGCCGAACGCCATCATGCGGCCGGGCTCGAGATCATCCTGATCGGCCATGCCGGCCATCCGGAAGTCATCGGCACGATGGGACAGTTGCCGGCGGGTGCGGTGAAGCTGGTCGAGACGGTGGCGGATGCCGAGGCATATGTTGCCGATGATCCTTCGCGGCTTGCCTACATCACGCAGACGACGCTCTCGGTCGATGACACGAGCGAGATCGTCGGCGTGCTCAAGCGGCGTTTCCCGCTGATCGCGGGGCCGCACAAGGAAGACATCTGCTATGCCACGACCAACCGGCAGGAGGCGGTGAAGGCGATCGCGCCGCGCTCGGACGTCGTGCTGGTCATCGGGGCGCCGAATTCGTCAAACTCGATGCGCCTTGTCGAGGTGGCCTCGCGGGCGGGCGTCAAGCGCTCGGCCCTGGTGCAGCGGGCATCGGACATCGACTGGACGATGATGGACGGCGTGAAGACCGTGGGCCTGACGGCCGGTGCGAGCGCGCCGGACGTCCTGATCCGCGAGGTGATCGATGCCTTCCGCGCGCGCTTCGAGGTGACCGTCGAGGAAACCGAGACGGCCCGGGAAACCGTGCAGTTCCGGCTGCCCCGGGCGCTGGCCTGAGCAGACTGACTGCCGGGATGATCGAACCTGTTTGAAGTTCGGGGCGAAGCGCCTTAAGACCTCGCCATGGCCGTTTATACTGACGTCAGCGACACCGACCTGAACAGCTTTCTCGAGGCGTTCGACCTCGGGGCCGTGCTCTCGTTCAAGGGCATTGCCGAGGGGGTCGAGAATTCGAATTTCTTCCTGAAGACCGAACGCGGGTCCTATTTCCTCACGCTCTACGAGAAGCGCGTGCAGGAAGAAGACCTGCCCTATTTCCTGGGGCTGCTTGAGCATCTTTCGGCGCGCGGCATTCCCTGCCCTCTGCCGGTGCGCGCGCGCGACAGGAAGCAGTGGCGCCGCCTGAACGGCCGGCCGGCGGCGAGCGTCACGTTCCTGAGCGGGCTGTCCCCGCGCAAGCCGGACGTGCATCAATGCGGCGAGGTGGGGGCTGCGCTGGCGCGGCTGCACCTGGCGGGGAGCGACTACCTTTTCCACCGGGCCAATGCGCTCTCGGTTCAGGGCTGGAAGCCGCTCGTTAAGTCGTGCGAGCCGCGGGCGAACGCGGTGGCGATGGGGCTTGGGCAGACCATCGTCTCGGAGCTGCGGCTCCTGGAGGAGCGCTGGCCCGCGGGATTGCCGGAGGGCGTCATCCATGCGGACCTCTTTCCGGACAACGTGTTCTTCATGGACGGCAAGGTCAGCGGGATCTTCGACTTCTACTTTGCCTGCAATGACGCCTTTGCCTATGACATCGCCGTGGCGCTGAACGCCTGGTGCTTCGAGCCCGATGGGGCCTACAACATCACGAAGGGGCGCGCGCTGCTGACGAGCTACCGCGCCGGGCGGCCGCTGACCGGTGCCGAGGTGGCGGCCCTGCCGGTGCTGGCCCGAGGGGCGGCCCTGCGCTTCCTGCTCACGCGGCTGCACGACTGGCTCAACCGGGATCCTCGCGCGCTCGTGACCGTGAAGGATCCGGTCGAGTACCTCACAAAGCTGCGCTTCCACCAGGGGGCGACGGGTGCTGCATCCTATGGATGGCCTTCATGAACAATGTCGAGATCTCCACCGATTGCGCGTGTTCGGGAAATCCGGGACCGGGTGGCTGGGGCGCGATCCTGGTCTTTC
>DAISVV010000244.1:0-4322 GCA_036840015.1 Micropepsaceae bacterium | reverse complement strand
TGGCCGAGTCGCTGAGCAGGTTCATGACGGGGTTCCTCTCCGGGGCTCATGGTATCCCGCTATCGCCCCAGACGGCAGGCAACTTCGCCAGCGGCATAGGCCTCGAACTGCTGCAGACCCTGGGCATCCCGTTTGCATTGTTGATGGCTGTCGCCATTGCATCCCACCTGGTGCAGCACCGCCCGGTCTTCGCCCTCGACAAGATTGCCCCGAAGCTGGACCGCATCAGCCTGATGCAGGGGTTCAAGCGCATCTTTGGCAAGCAGGCACTGGTCACCTTTATCAAGGGCATCTTCAAGACGGTCGCGATCGCCGCGGCAATCGGCATGACGGTCTGGCCCAGCAAGGACGAGATGCTGGCCATGATCACCCTGCCGGTCGGGCTGCTGCTGCTGGAGACCCTGACATTGATGGGCCAGGCCCTCGTGGCGGCCCTTTCGGTGCTCGGCGTCATCGCCATCGCTGACTATGGCTGGCAGTATTTTGAGCGCATGCGTCGCCTAAAGATGACACGTGAGGAGGTCAAGGACGAACACAAACAAAGCGAGGGCGATCCGGTAGTTAAGCAGCGTCTTAGACAGATCCGGTTAGAAAGGTCCCGCAAGCGCATGATGGCGGCTGTCCCCAAGGCTGCCGTGATTATCACGAACCCGACGCACTACGCGGTCGCTTTGGCCTACGAATCAGGCAAGATGGGGGCACCCATCTGCGTCGCCAAGGGCGTCGACCATGTTGCGTTGAAGATCCGTGAGATCGGACGCGAGAACAACGTACCTGTCGTCGAGAACCCGCCTCTGGCGCGGGCCCTCTATGCCTCTGTCGACGTGGATGAAACGATCAAGCCCGAACATTACAAGGCGGTGGCCCAGGTCATCGGCTTCGTGATGCGACTTAAGGGCAAGGTACCATCTGCGCGGACAGGGCGTCGTACATGAACCCAGCTACCGAATCACAGTCGCCGCCCCCCGAACAGAACGACCTTCCTCCCGCCACGCCGGCGTGGTGGAAGACTGTCAACTGGGATTGGGCAAAGGCCTGGGGCGAGCGCGTCACCCCGACCGAGGCCGCCGTCGTGCTGTTCGCGGTTGCCTGCCTTGCGGGCCTTGCCGTTGTCGCCTGGCCGCAGGCGGCAGGCCTCGGCGGGCTCGCTTTCCTGATCGGCATCACCGTTTGCGGCTCGGCACTGATCCTTGCAATGACTTCCGGGCGTCTCGTCCCGGCCGAACAGCCCGCGCGGCTATTCGGTTCGGCCCTCGACACCGACCGCCGGGCCTGCTGCATCACCTTGCCCGACGGCTCGATCGGCTACGCAAACCCCGCCTGGCGCAAGCTCTTCGGGCGCAGCATCTCGGGCGGTGATGTGTTGCCGGTTGCCGGCTTCTCGGCCGATACGGAAACTGCCCAGCGCCTCTACGCGCTGGTGCGCGCCGCAAGCCTGGGCGAGGCGCGTGAGGAAGAGCTCAAGCTGAAGCATGTCGCCAGCAAGTGGGTTCAGGTGGCCGTGGCGCCGATCTCCGGCAGTGGCCACACCGTCTGGCGCATCACCGACCTCGCGCCGCGGCGTCCCATGCTGCAGGCCGTCGACGGGCTCCACCCGCGCCAGTCCGTCGTGGTCCAGCTCAAGCCCGTCGAGCACGCGCCGGGGCAGGGGCCGGTCGCCCCCCAGATCCCGCGCTTCATCCAGGATGCCCCCGTCGCCATCGCGCTCTGCAAGGCCGACGGCACCATCGTCGAGGCCAATGCCGCGCTTGCAGCCATGCTGGGCGCCGCCCCCGCGAAGCTCGTGCGCCGCTCGATCTTCGATGGCTTCGTCGACCAGACGATCCAGACGGCGCGCGCGCGCCTGGCATCCTTGGGCGTGGGTGATGTCTCCCGCGCGCCAGTCGAGGTGCGCTTCCGCAACGACGACAACCGCACCGCACAGCTCTTCGCCAGCCGCGTCGACACCGACGAGACCGCGGCCGTCGCCTACGCCGTCTATCTCATCGACACCACGGGGCAGACCTCGCTCGAGCGCCAGTACGCGCAGGGCCAGAAGATGCAGGCCATCGGTCAGCTCGCCGGCGGCATCGCGCACGACTTCAACAACCTGCTCACCGTCATCAATGGCGTGGCCGAGTTGCTGCTGCAGCGCCACCCGCCGGGCGATCCTTCCTTTGCCGACCTGAACACGATCCAGAACACGGGCGTGCGCGCGGCCTCGCTGGTGCGCCAGCTGCTGGCCTTCTCGCGCCAGCAGACACTCGCGCCCGCGGTTCTCAACCTCACCGATCTCGTGGCCGACTGGACGATCACGCTGCGCCGCCTGATCGGCGACCGGGTCAAGCTCAAGGTCGAGCACGGGCGCGATCTCTGGCCCGTCCTTGCCGACCAGAACCAGCTTGGCAATGCGCTGATCAACCTCGCCGTCAACGCCAAGGACGCCATGCCCAATGGCGGCACGCTGGCAGTGCGCACCCTCAACCGGACGCTCGTCGAGAAGACGACCTTCTCCGGCGACGTGCTCGTCCCGCCGGGTGACTATGTGGTGATCGAGGTCGAGGACAATGGCACGGGCATCCCCCGGGAACACCTGTCGAAGATCTTCGACCCCTTCTTCACCACCAAGGATCCCGGCAAGGGAACAGGCCTCGGCCTCGCCTCGGTCTATGGCATCGTCAACCAGACGCGCGGCTACATCTACCCGGAGTCCGAGCTGGGCAAGGGCACCATCTTCCGCATCTATCTGCCGCGCCACGTGCCGACGGCCGAAGACGCGGCGCCGAAGGAAGAAAAGGCGCCAGCCCTGCGCGACCCGACCGGGGTCGGCACCATCCTGCTGGTGGAGGACGAGGACGCCGTGCGCGACTTCGCCGTCCGCGCCCTCGAGATGCGTGGTTACAAGGTGCATCCGGCTTCCTGTGGCGACGAGGCGCTGGAATTGATCGAGGAGCACGGCCCGGAGATCGATCTGGTCATCTCGGATGTCGTCATGAGCGGCATGGACGGCGCCGCGCTCGTCTGGGAGATCCGCAAGGGCAATCCCGCCATGCGCGTGATCCTGATGTCGGGTTACGCGCCGGGCCTCGAGAAGGTCGAGGACTGCCACTTCATCTCCAAGCCCTTCAAGCTCCAGGAACTGACCGAGAAGGTGAAGGTCGTTCTCGAGCAGACCTAGGGGCGGGCAGGCATTGACGGCACAAGATCCCGAAACCGTCCTCTATCGCATCTTCGCCCTGCGCTTCCCGACGGAAGACGCCTGCCTCGACCACCTGCTCGTGCTGCGACATGGCAATCCGGGCACCTGTCCCAAGTGCCGCCGCAAGGGGCGCTTGCATCGCCTCAGCCGGCAGCAGGCCTATGTCTGCCAATGGTGCGCCTACCATATCCACCCCAAGGCCGGCACGCCGTTCGCGCGCTCCCGCGTGCCGCTGCAGGACTGGTTCTACGTCATGTTCCTCATGTGCGTCGGCCACAAGCGCATGACCGCCCGCGAGGTGCAGCGCCAGCTCGGCATCACCTACAAGGCCGCCTGGCGCATGACGAGCCAGATCAGCGCCTACCTTTGATTCCGGTGACAGTGCACCGTATTGTCCGGTAGGGCAGACCGGACCGTTGGGGTAGGGGGGCACAACCGGTCACGTTGATTTCCCGCTGCGGTGCCCCTACTCAGACGCGCATGTCCTTCCTCGCCAACCGGGCCGTCAATGTTCTCAGTCTCCACTACGCCTTCCAGGCGCTCGCCCAGGGCAGCGGCGGGGTGTTCCTGCTTGTCTACCTGCTGAAGGCCGGGTTGACCCTCGAGCAGACGATCATGGCGCTCGCGGCGACCGTGGCCCTGCGCTTCATTTTCCGTCGCGGTGTTGTCTGCTTTGCGCGGCAATTCGGCCTGAAGGCGGCCCTCGTCACCGGGTGCCTCATCGTGTCACTGCTTTACCCGCTGTCGGCGGCCGTCGACGGCATCGGCTGGGCGCTGCGCGCGCGCTGTGTCGCCACTGGCGCGGGCGAGGCCTTCTACTGGTCGTCGTTCCACGCATTTTTCGCGTCGCAGGGTGACAGCGAAAGCCGCGGCCGCCAGGTCGGCGCCCGCGAGGCGCTGGCAGCAGCAATCGGGATCATCGCCCCCCTCTTTGGGGCCTGGGCGCTCATGAATGTGGGGGCAGGGGGCGCGTTTGCGCTGATCGGCCTCGTGCAGGCACTGGGTATCGTGCCCCTGCTCTGGACTTCCGACGTGAAGATCGCACCCGAAGCGCCGGGCATGCAGGCTGCCGCGCGGACGGGCCGACACATCTATCTGCTCAATGGCTGGTTTGCCGCGACCTTCATCTTGGCCTGGCAGGTGG
>DAISVV010000243.1:0-4324 GCA_036840015.1 Micropepsaceae bacterium | reverse complement strand
GCGAGGCGATCGGCAACGATGTTCAGCTCCCCCACCCGCTCTGGCTCCAGCTAGAGTGGTGGTAGGCTGACACGCCGCTGCCCCTCGATCCACGGATCACTCAGAATACCTGTCCGGTAGAGCTGCCGCACAAAGTGGTCGTAGTCCATCATCGCCCCCGCTTCACGATCGAGCCCGCTTCCGGGGCTTATTTCAAGGCAGCGGATTGGCGGGCGGCACTCTCCCCGGCGTCGATCAGGCTCGTCATCTTTCTGACCGTCGTCGCTTCGCAGTAGATGCGGAGCAGCGGCTCGGTCCCTGCCTGGCGGAAAAGTCTCCAGCTCTCGTCGTCAAAGAGCAGCTGGGCGCTGCCCTGCGTCCGGCGGGCGTGGTCCATGTCGAAGACCTTGCGCAGCTCGGCGACGCCCGAGAAGATGGCCGATATCTGTTCGAAGTGGAGGTTGAGGCCCTGGCTGAGCAGGCGCGCGATCGTCGTCTTGCCTGTGCCGGGCGGCCCCCACAGGATCATCGAGGACAGGCGGCGGGCGGAGAGCATGCGGCCGATCGGGCCCTCGGGTCCGATCAGGTGCGACTGGCCGATCACATCGGCCAGTGACTTGGGGCGCAGCCGATCGGCGAGCGGCCGCGGGCCTGCCGTGTCGTCGAGCCCAGCGGCTTCAAACAGCGTCATGCGGGCCAGTATAGACCCGCCGTTAGCGGATGGTCAGCGACTTTGACCCGTTGGGCCCCACGGCCGAGATCCGCCAGCCTCCCCGGGCGCCGCTCAGGGCGGCCTGCAGGGCGGCAGGCGAGGTCACCCTGCGTCCGTTGACCGTGGTGATCACGTCACCCGGCGCGAAGCCATACTGGGCGGCAACTGACCGGCGCGACAGTTCGGTGATCAGGACCCCTGAACCCGGTTCCACACCCAGTTCGTCGGCCACGGAGGCCGAGATGCCCGAGACCTGTGCGCCCTGCAGCGGATTGCGGCCCGTGATCTCTGCGGTGACGCCGGCAGCGCCCGCCGGTTCGGCGACAAGCCTGATGGCCGCCGTGCGCACCTGGCCGTTGCGGACATAGGTCAGTGTCGCCGTGTTCCCGACGCCCTTGGTGGCGACACGGAACTTGAGCGCCTGCTCGTCGTTGATGTCGAAGTCATCGATGCGGG
This sequence comes from Micropepsaceae bacterium, assembly GCA_036840015.1. Classification (GTDB taxonomy): domain Bacteria; phylum Pseudomonadota; class Alphaproteobacteria; order Micropepsales; family Micropepsaceae; genus SZUA-430. Next base: position 3,177 of record DAISVV010000243.1, on the reverse strand, counting down.
TGATCACGTCGCGCGGCACCAGTCCTGCGAGGGCGGCGGGGCTGCCGGGCTCAACGCGCGTCACAAGGATTCCTCTCGGGCGGTCGAGGCCCAGCGACTGTGCCAGCGGGGCGTCGACGACCTGCGTCGTCACGCCTACCCATGGCCTTGCGACTTCCTTGGCGCCGCCAAGGGCCGAGTTCACGACGGTGCGCACCATGTTGGCGGGAATGGCAAAGCCGATCCCGATGCTGCCGCCGGTACGCGAGAAGATGGCCGTGTTGATGCCGATCAGATCGCCCTTCATCGTCACGAGCGCACCGCCCGAGTTGCCTGGGTTGATCGCGGCATCGGTCTGGATGAAGAACTGGTAGTCAGACACGCCAACCTGCGTTCGCGCGAGCGCCGACACAATGCCGCTGGTGACCGTTTGTCCGACGCCGAATGGGTTGCCGATCGCCAGCACGATGTCACCGACCTGCGCGTCGTCGCTGTCGTGGAACGCAAGCGTCGGCAGGCCGCGCACAGGCGTGTTGACGCGCAGCACCGCGAGGTCGGTGCGCTCGTCCGCCAGCAGCACGCGGGCCTCGAACTCGCGCCGGTCGGCGAGGACAACCGTGATCTCGTCGGCGCCGGCCACGACGTGATTGTTGGTGACGATCACGCCATCGGCGCGAACGATCACGCCTGATCCCAGCGAACTCTGCACGCGGTCACGGAAGAAGCGCCCCCAAAACGGGTCATTGGCGTAGGGGTTTCGTACCGTCCGCTTGGAATAGATGTTGACGACCGCCGGGCTCGACTTGCGCACCACGTCGGCGAAGGACAGCTGCATCTGCGCCACGCTTGAGGGCACGGTGCGCTGGACCTGCGGCTGCGCGAACGCGATGGGCGCGGCGGCCGACACGAAGCCGGCCATGGCGGCGGCAAGGAAGATGGCTCTGGATCTGATCATGTCACGTACCCTGTCGATTTCCCTTTGGGGGGGCGGCATGCCGCCCCCTATTGCTGACCACCAAGATGGATATTCAATGCGGCGCTGCCAAGGCCGCGCGCGCACTGTTCAATGCCTGGAAATCGCGGAAAACCGTGCTCAGGCAGCCCAGACCCCGCCGCCGTTACCCCGGCAACCGAGGGAGCGGTAGGCGGCATCCACCAGGGCCTGGCCCCTGTCGTTCAGGAGAAGGCCGAGGCCCATCTGGTTCATGGTGTAGGCAAAGCTCATCCTGGTCTCGGGGCAGGCAAACCCGATCGAGCCGCCGGCGCCAACATGACCGAACGCGCTTTCCGAGAGAATGCAGGAGGCGCCGTCGAGGCCGGGCAGATGCCGGTTGTCCATCGACTTCATGTAGCCGAGGGCGAACCGGGTCGGGATGACAAGCGTTGCATCCTGGTGCGTGCCCACTGCAACGCGCGACATGCGGTTGAGGGTGTCCTTGCCCACCAGCCGGACACCGTTGAGCGATCCGCCATTCGCGAGCGGCGCATACATGGCTGCAAGGTTGCGGGCGTTGGTGATGCCGTTCGCGGCCCCGATCTCGGCCGCGCGCCCGGCACGGTCATTGGGGTTGAAGGCCAGGAAATCGCGCAGGAAGTAATGCGACGCCGAGGTCGTATCGGTCATGGCCTTGCGGAAAAAGCGTGTCCGCATCTCATCCGGCGTCGGCATCGCGGGCAGCATAGGTGGCACGCGGTGCGCCTGTGCCTCTGGCAGGGCGCTCCCGAAGTCGAGGCCCCGCGGTCCGGCGACTTCGTCGGCGAAGAAACGTACCATGCGCTTGCCTGCGGCGCGGTGCACGATCTCGCCGACGGTCCAGGACATCGTGATTGCATGGTAGCCATTCCGCGTGCCGGGTTCCCAGAAAGCCGGTTCGCTTGCGATGACCTCGACCATGCGGTCCCAGTCATAGAACTCGCCGGGCGCTGGCGCGCTGCGCACGTGCGGTACCCCCACCGTATGGTCGAGCGTCATGCTGACGGTGGCCGCCTCCTTGCCGCCCTGCCCGAATTGCGGCCAGTAACGGGTGATGGGGGCGTTAAGATCAAGCTGGCCCCGGTCGGACAGCATATGGGCACACAGCGCCATGGCGCCCTTCGTCGACGAGAAGATGACGGATATCGTGTCCCTGTCCCACGCCTCGCCACCCGGGCTCTTGCGGCCACCCCAAAGATCGACGACGGGGCGCCCCTCGAGCGTCAGGGCGCAGGATGCTCCGACTTCGCCACGCGCTTCGAAATTGGCGATGAACGCATCGGCGACTTCCGAAAACCTGGTGTCACAGCTGCCTTCCACCAGGCCGGCCTTTGTCTCGACCGCTATCTTCTTCATGTCTGCGCTTAGCTCCCGACGCAAAAAAAGGGGCAGCGCCGTGGCTGCCCCTGAATCATTGGCCCGACAGCGTGACTGCCATCAAGCGTTCGCGGTGTCCTCGGCCTTCGCCTGGACCGGACCGGAGTCCTTGCCCTTGGCGGTCACGTCGCGATCGACGAACTCGATGATCGCCATCGGTGCGGCGTCCCCGTAACGGATGCCGGCCTTGAGCACGCGGATGTAACCACCGCGGCGGCTCGCGTAGCGGGTCGCCAGCACGTCAAACAGCTTGGCGACGGTCTGCGTATCGTTGCGAAGCTGGGACAGCGCCTGGCGGCGGGCGTGCAGGTTCGTGGATCCCCGCTTGCCCAGCGTGATCAGCCGCTCGACGATCGGGCGAAGTTCCTTTGCCTTGGGCAAGGTCGTCTTGATCTGCTCGTGCTTGATCAGCGCGGCGGCAAGATTCTCGAACATTGCCTTCCGGTGGCTGCTTGTGCGGTTCAGCCTTCTGCCCGCAAAACCGTGGCGCATTTCAGTAGTCCCCTTGTTCGGATCCCCGCCCGCAGGCGGAGGTACCGGTCAGTATTGATCCTCAAACTTGCGCGCCAGCTCTTCGATGTTCTCGGGCGGCCAACCAGGCACTTCCATGCCCAGGTGGAGTCCCATCGAAGCCAGCACTTCCTTGATCTCGTTCAGCGACTTGCGGCCGAAGTTCGGCGTGCGGAGCATTTCCGCCTCGGTCTTCTGGATCAGGTCGCCGATGTAGACGATGTTGTCGTTCTTCAGGCAGTTGGCCGAACGGACCGAAAGCTCGAGCTCGTCGACCTTCTTCAGCAGGGCCGGGTTGAACGGCAGGTCGGTCTTCTGTTCCTCGACCTTCTTCTCGC
>DAISVV010000242.1:0-4404 GCA_036840015.1 Micropepsaceae bacterium | reverse complement strand
TGACGTTGAGCCCGATCCCGCCAAGGCCGAACACCACAAAGTTGGCGACCGGCTCGCCCTTGGCCGTGAAGATGACGGCACCGATGCCGGTGGTCACCCCGCAGCCGATGTAGCAGATGACGTCGAAGGGTGCGTCCTGCCTGACCTTCGCCACCGAGATCTCGGGCAGCACGGTGAAGTTCGAGAAGGTCGAGCATCCCATGTAGTGCAGCACCGGCTTGCCATTGAGCCGGAAACGGCTGGTACCGTCCGGCATCACGCCACGGCCCTGTGTCGCGCGGATCTTCTGGCACAGGTTGGTCTTGCGGCTCAGGCAGTACTCGCAGGTGCGGCACTCGGGCGTATAGAGCGGGATCACATGGTCCCCGGGCTGCACGCTGGTCACACCGGCCCCCACCTCGCGCACGATGCCGGCGCCTTCGTGCCCGAGGATTGCCGGGAACAGGCCCTCGGGATCCTCGCCCGACAGCGTGTACTTGTCGGTATGGCAGATGCCCGTGGCCTTGAGTTCGACCAGCACCTCGCCCGCCTGCGGGCCATCGAGGTCCACCATCTCGATGGTCAGGGGCTTTCCGGCTGCATGGGCGACGGCCGCGCGGGTTTTCATGGTTTTCTCCTCAGGGGTTCAAAGAAGCCAGTAGACAGCTGCTAGGACGACAAGTGCGATCCACGCCGTCTCGGCGACCATAAGCGCGACCGGACGCCAGCCAACGGCCGCGAGCTTGCGGAACGACGTCTTCATGCCCAGCGCGGCAATGGCTGTCACGAGACACCAGCGCGACACGTCGTTCATGGCACTCGCGACCGGCGCGGGCACCAGCCCCAGTGAATTGAGGCAAACCAGCAGCACAAACCCGGCAAGGAAAGTCGGAACAAGCGGTGGCCCCTTCCGGTCGCCAAGCGTGCTGCGCTCGGAAAAGAGGAACAGCAGCACCACCACGACCGGCAACAGCATGGCCACGCGCAGCATCTTCACATAGGTCGCCACGTCGCCCGCTTCTGGCGAGATCATGTATCCGGCCCCCACGACCTGCGCCACGTCGTGGATCGTACCACCCAGGAACAGGCCGGCGTGCTCGGCGTCAAAGCCCAGGGCGCCGACGATCATGGGGTAGGCAATCATCGCGATCGTCGAGAGTGCGGTAACCGACACGACGGTCAGGATCGTGTCGCGCTCGTTCGAGTTGTTGCGGGGAAGCACCGAAGCGATCGCAAGCGCGGCAGCAACCCCGCAAATGGCGACGGCCCCGCCGGAGAGAACACCGAACACGCGTGACTGTCGAAGCACAGGCGCCAGCAGCACGCCGATCCCGATCGTGGTCGCCACGCCGCAAACAACCATCAGCACGGGACCCGTCCCGAGCTGCGCGATCTGGTCGAAGGTGATGCGGGCGCCCAGAAGTGCCACGCCGAGGCGCAGGATGTTGCGCGAGGCAAACTCGATCCCGGCGACGCAGCGCCCCTCCTCGTGAAGGAAGTGGAACGCCATGCCGATCAGGAGGGCAAACAGCATCACCGGCGCGCCGTAGTGGTCGGACAGGAACGTCGAGGCAAGCCCGATCACCAGAGCCACCAGCACGCCCGGATAGACCGCGTGCACCACGTCCGCACGCGGCAGCCACCGCAGACCTGCCGGCGGCGGCGTCGGCGCGGCCCGCACGATGCCCTCCATCGAGTCGAGGTACTCGAGCTTCTCAAGTTCGGTTTTCGCAGGCCCCTGTGTCATGCGCCAAACCTAGGTGTTTCCTTTGACACAGGCCAAACCAAAATGGGAAATGCGGCGTCAGCCAATCCGGGAACATGCCATGCCCGCCACACTGCTGCCGATCATCCTGCTTTGCATTTCGAACCTGTTCATGACCCTTGCCTGGTATGGCCACCTGAAGTTCAAGGATTGGCCTCTCTGGAGCGTTATCCTGATCAGCTGGGCCATTGCCTTTGTCGAGTACTGCTTCGCCGTGCCGGCGAACAGGTACGGCCACGCCGTCTACTCGGCGGCGGAGCTCAAGACCATCCAGGAGGTCATTACCCTCGTGGTGTTTGCAGTCTTCTCGGTGCTCTACCTGGGCGAGGCCCTGCGATGGAATCACCTTGTCGGATTTGCCTGCATCGCAGCAGGCGCCTTCTTCGTGTTTCACAAATGGTAAGAATTGTCCGGGCGCGCCGTTAACATTCCTCCATGCAGGTGATTCGCCTGCGCGTCGCTCTCTGGAGGGAATGAATGCGCATGTCGCGCCCGTCAGCCATCGTCCTCGTCTTGGCCGCCGTCATCCTGTCGGCCTGCTCGTCCCTCCGGGCCCAGCAGAACCTGCCCCTGAAAACGGCCACCGACGGTCCGGCCTATCGCATAACGACGATCCCGGACGACACATCGCCCGAACTCTTCGTGGCACTTGCCTTCTCGGGCGGCGGCAAGCGCTCCTCCGCCTTCGGCTACGGCGTGCTGACGGGCCTGCGCGAGATCATGGGCGACCACGGCTCAGGCCCGCGGCCACTCACCGCCGAGATCGACGTCGTGACGGGCGTATCGGGCGGAAGCTTCACCGCCTCGGCCTTTGCGCTGCAGCGCGACGCGCTGTTCGAGACCTATGTCGACGAGTTCCTGAAATATGACCTCAACGCCGAGATTTTCGGCATCTATCTGCTTCCCTGGCACTGGGACTGGGCCTTGAACCCCAACTGGGGCTCCAACGACGAGATGGCACGCGTCTACGATGACCTGCTCTTCAAGGGCAAGACGTTCGGTGACCTTGCGCGCCTTGGCCGGCCATTCCTTGGCGTGCAGGCAACGGATTTTGCGAACGAAACGCCCTTCATCTTCAGCCAGGACACGTTCGACTGGATCTGCTCCGACATTTCCTCGATGCCCATCGCCCGGGCGGTGGCGGCATCGAACGGCTTCCCGATCCTCTTCTCGCCCATCAGCCTCAGGAACCACGCCGGCAACCCCGAAGCGAGCTGCCGCCGGCCGCACTGGGTCGACGAATACGCGGGCATCGAGGACGAGCTGTCCCGCCGGCGCCATCTGGCGCAGCTGGCGCAGAACTACATGACCAAGCGCGAGAGCTCGTACGTTCATCTGCTTGATGGCGGCGTGTCCGACAACCTTGCACTTCGCGGCCTCGTCCAGCTCATGGCGCCAGCCACCGAAAACGCATCAGCCGAACCCGAGCGGCTCAAGCGCGTGCGCCACGTGCTGATCGTCAGCGTCGATGGCCAGGCCGAGCCTGACCGGAAGCTGAGCGAGGTCCCTTATCTCGACAGCATCTTCCGCATCCTCGGCGCCGTAACGTCCACTGCGATCGACCGGTATGGCTTCGAGACCCTGATACATGCGCGTGAAATGACCGACCGCCTCGCCAGCGGCATCGCGCGGCGCGACTGTCCGATGGGCAGCAATGGCGAACCTTTGCCCTGTCGCAGCGTGACACCGCATTTCGCGCATGTCTCGCTGCGGGACCTCGCCGACGGCGAGGCCCGCGCGCGCCTCGCAGCCATCCCGACGGGCCTGACCATCAGCGACCCGGACGTCGATGCGCTCGTCACCGCAGGCCGGGACGCCGTCCTCTGCGACAGCGAGATGCGCACCTTCTTCGCATCCCAGCCCGGCATCGTGCTTCCGCCCCTGCCGACGACATGCCGGGCGAAGACCACCTCCGCATCCATCAGGGCTGCACGGAACTAGGCGGGGCGGGGGCCGCCGACGGGCCAACATCCAGCCGGTCTTCGCCCACCGGCATTCGGGCAGGCAGTCCGACCCCATGAAAAAGGGCGCCGCAACGTGTCCCGCTGCAGCGCCCGGTCAGGCCGGATGGTGTTACGGCTGTTACTTCTGTGTCTCCGGATGCGCGAGGTAGCGCAGGATCGGCGACAGCACGATGAGCCCAAGCCCGATGCCCACGCCCCACATGCCGATCTCGCCGAAGACCTGCACATAGGTTTGCAGCGCCTTCTGCGGATCGAGCACCTGGCCGGCCACGGTCTCCGTCGCCGTCATTTGCGCGACGAACCCGCCGAGATACTGCGCCCATGAAGAGGCAAGGAACCAGGTCGCCATGATGGTCGAGCCCACCGCGACCGGCGCAAGCCGCGTCATCTGCGAAAGGCCGACGGGCGACAGGAACAGCTCGCCCGTTGTGTGCAGCAGATAGGTCAGCACCAGGAACATCAGCGGCACCTTGAAGTTGCCGTCCGCGAACTGCGTGCCCCAGACAAGAACGAGGAAGCCAAGCCCCGCCTGGACCAGCGCCAGTCCGAACTTCAGCGCCGGATTGGGATCGAGGTTGACCCGTCCCAGCGCCGCCCAGAGGAACGAGAACACCGGTGCAAGGATCAGGATGAAGCCTGCGTTGAACGACTGGGTCTGCGCCGCCGTGATCGTTACCCCGAGGATGGTAAGCTCTG
>DAISVV010000241.1:0-4445 GCA_036840015.1 Micropepsaceae bacterium | reverse complement strand
CTCCCTCACGAAGTGAGGGAGTACGGTCGCGGAACGCGACCGGGAGGGAGTTCGTTGCCGACGGGCACATGCCCCAACCGAACTCCTCCGCCCGCAGCAACTGACGCTGCTGCATCCACCGCCCAACGCTGTGAGGAGGAAGCTACGATTTATCGAACGGGTTCTTCCCCGCCTTGACCTTCATGCGGATGGGGACACCATGGAAACCGAAGGTCTCGCGCAACCCGTTGATCAGGTATCGCGCATAGTCCCCCGGCAGCTCGCCCGGCTGGCTGGACGAGATGGCAAAGGTCGGCGGCCGCGTACGGGCCTGGGTCATGTAGCGGATCTTGATGCGCCGGCCCTTGGGCGCAGGCGGCGAGTGTTTCTCGGTCATGTATTGCAGCCACGCATTCAGCTTGTTCGTGGCGATGCGCCGGTTCCAGATCTCGTGCTGCTTCACGATGGCCGGCATGAGCCGCTCGATGCCCTCGCCCGACAGGGCAGAAAGCGCCACGATGGGAACGCCCTTCCACTGCGGCAAGAGCTGGTCGACCCGCTCGGTCAGCGTACGCAGGAGCTGCGCCTTGTCCTCAACCAGGTCCCACTTGTTGACGGCAACAACCATCGCCCGCCCCTCGCGCTCGACAAGGTCGGCGATCTGCAGATCCTGCGTCTCGAAGGGTATGGCCGCATCGATCACAAGCACGACCACCTCGGCCATCTTGATTTCTTCGATCGCCACACTGACCGACATCTTCTCGAGGCCCTCCTCGACGCGCGCCTTGCGCCTGAGGCCAGCCGTGTCGACCAGGCGAATGCGCCGCCCGTCCCAGTCCCACTCGACCTCGACCGCATCGCGCGTGGTGCCCGCGATCGGGCTCGTGATCGCGCGCTCCGACCCGATCAGCTGGTTGAGCAGCGTCGACTTGCCCGCATTGGGGCGCCCGGTGATCGCAATCGTGAGCGGCCTCTGCACCGCAGCAGCCTCGTCTTCACCCTCGTCGCTGTCTTCATCGTCATCAAGTGCATCAGCTGGAGCATGGGGAAGCAGCGCGTCATGCAACTCGCCAAGCCCCGTGCCATGCGCCGCCGAAACAGCCACCGCCTCGCCGAAGCCCAGGCTCTCGGCGATATCGACCGTGGCCTCGCTTGCGCGCGTATCGGCCTTGTTGACGACAAGCAGGATGGGCTTGCCGCCACGACGCAGCTGGCGGGCGATCTCACGGTCGAAGGGCGTGATGCCTTCGCGCCCGTCGATCACGAACAGGATGACATCGGCCTGCGCAATTGCCTGCAGCGTCTGCGTGCGGATCAGCGCACCGAGGTCATCGGACGGCTTGATGTCGATGCCGGCGGTATCCATGAGCCGGAAGGACAGGCCCTGCAGGTTGACCGCCGCGTCCTTCCAGTCGCGCGTCACGCCGGGCGTGTCGTCGACGATCGCCGCCTGCTTGCCGGTCAGCCGGTTGAACAGGGTCGATTTGCCGACATTCGGGCGGCCGGCAATCGCAACCGTGAAAGACATGGCACCATTCGCAGATCGTGCGCTTACTTCAGCGCTGTCAGCGTCCCGTCATCGGTAAGAATGTAGACCACGTTGTCGGCGACAACCGGCGCGATGAAGGCACGGTCGGGAATATCGACCTGCCCCATGATCTCCCCCGTGTAGGGCGAGACCGAAAGGGCATAGCCCTCGGACGACAGGATCAGCAGACGGTCAGACACGAGCACGGGCCCCGACCACGCGATCGTGCCCCGGCGCGCCTTGACGTTGCGATAGGCGTCGAGCTGCCTGATCCAGCGCACGCGTCCATCGGCCCGACGCACGCAGAGCAGCTGCGCATTGTCGGTGATGACATAAAGATAGTCGCCCGCAACCCACGGCCGCTGGGTGCCGCCCACGTCGATCGTCCAGACGCGCTCACCCGTGCGGATGTCCACCGCGACAAGGCGACCGGCATGGCTGTTGGCAAACACGACGCCGCGGTCGATCACCGGGCGGCCCGAAATATCGGCCAAGGCCGAGAGCGGCGTGAGCCCGCCGCTGCGCGCCAGCGTATCGCTCCACGCCGGCTTGCCGTTGCGCACGTTCAGCGCAAAAAGCTCGCCCGAGGTGTAGGGAACGACCACCGTGTCCCCGGAAACAGCAACGCTGTTCGAGCCGAGGATGCCGGCAGATTCAGCGATGCCGCGATGATCCCAGAGCACGCGGCCGTCGTCAGCCGCCAGCGCGAGGAGCTGGTTTTCCTGCGTCGAGACGAACACGCGCCCGCCATTGACCACCGGCGCAGCACGGAACGGCACCGCCGCCGCGCGCCGCCAGAGTTCCTTGCCGGTCTTGGCGTCGAGCGCGGCGACAAAGCCGAAGCCCGTCGACACATAGATGCGGCCGGCATCATGGGCCACGCCGCCGCCGAAACCTTCCTCGGAATCCTCGTCCTCCGGCGTCAGGTCGACGCGCCAGAGCCGGTCACCGCTCTTCGCATCATACGCCGACACCCGGACTTCCGAGTCGAGCACGAAGACGTTTCCGTCGGCGATGACGGGCGAGGCCGTCAGGCGCGTGCTCGATGTCGAACCCGTGCCGATGCCGCTGTCCCAGATCTCGGCCAACTGGCCCTCGGCCGCGAGGTGGTGCATCGCATTGTCGGGATAGCCGCCTGGCTGCGGCCAGTCCTTGTTCACCGACGGCTTGGGCAGCACGACGGCAACGTTCGCAAGCTTCGGGTCGGCCTCGACCTCAGCTGCCTTGGGCAGCACCGAGATCCGCTCGCCGCGGATGTCGACCTTCTTGCCGGGCGTGATCAGGTCGTCGAAGGTCTCGCAGGCACCCAGTGAAAGCAGGCCGGCAAGCACGAAGGGCACAGCAGGAAGGCTAATCTGCCGGAAAGGAAGACGCATGGCGGAACAATCCCTGTGGGGTTAGGGCGAAGGTGTTTCAGGCGGGGACGCAGGCAGCGTGGGAAGCGTAGGCACGTCAGCGGGCGCCAGAAGGCTGCCGGGCGCCGACGGGTTTGACGGATCAAGGCCGAAAGGCAGCAGCGACCGCGCCGGCAGCAGCGGCACAGTGCGCCTGTTCATTTCAGCGAAGGTCAGTCCGCCTTCGATCATCTGTTTCATTTCGGTGCAGCGACGCTTGAGCTTTTCCGGTGCCGTCGGCATGGCGATCACCTGCTCGTAGAGCTTGATCGCATCGGCATCCTTGCCTGAACGCCAGGTCGCGTAGGCAAGCAGCTCGATGGCACCAGCCGTCCACGGCCCACCGCCGGCGATCAGCGGATCAAGGCGCTTGCGCACATCCTCCAGCGCGGCGGTCTCGACCGTCAGGAGCGCCGCGCGCATTGTCGCCAGCCCCGCAAAGAGCGGATCCGAATGATCGCGTGCGACCTGCTCGTAGAGCTTCACGGCCTTGTCAACCTCGCCCGTCCGGCCGAGAAGTGCGGCTTCCTGCAGGCGCGACAGGAGGGCATATCCGCCCACGGCCTTCTCGCCGAGCTTGCGGAACCGGTCGATGGCACCCTTGTTGTTGCCGGCCTCAAGTTCGGTGATGGCCGAATCGAAAGCTCGCGACGAGGCCAGGGCCTGCTCACCCCGCCAATAGGTCCAATACTGGTAGCCAGCCACGCCCAGCACGGCGATCACGGCCACGCCGATGACGGGAATCTGGAACTTTTTCCAGAGATCGGCGAGTTGTTGCCGTCGGTGCTCTTCCTGCAGTTCCTGAAAAACGTCGCTCACGCGTAAACCTTCGGCTCGGGACGGCCTGAAAATCGGGCCTTTGAGGGCCGGACATTAGCCATCTTGGGTCCGTCCCGCAATCAATAGGCGAAGCCTGCGCCCGAATGCGCAACGCAGGAGACGGAAACGTTCGCGGAAACGACGAGTGCCGCAACCCCTCCCAAACCCAAGTTGCAAACGCGCCGCACCCATATCCAAGAACTGTGCAAAACCCGGCCGGAAACACTACCTGTAGATGAGTTAACGCAGAGACCTCCCACCAATATGTGTCTTTGCTGCACCCCCTCCAACTTCTTTGTCCCGGCCGATTGAATTCCGCCCGGCACCGGGACTACATCTTCACGAGGCGGGAAACCATCGGGTGCGAAAGCACTTGGCGGCGATCGCGAGAAATCTGGTTGAACAGGATTTTGGCACGATGAAGCGTGCAGGCGCATTTCTGGCGGCAGTCGCGGCGGGGGTCTTCCTCGTCTCCGCGCCTGTGCACGCGTCGGAAGAACTCAGCGCCACCCGGATCCTCAACAAGGTCTACGCCAGCCTCGGCATGGACGACGAAATGTCGGACAACGAGCCCGCGCGCAACGGCATCTTCTTCGGCGTGCACTCGACGATTGGTCCGGATTCGGGGCTGATGCCGGCTGCCGGTGGCCTCGCCTCACCGCTGTTCCTTGACCGCGGGGTTGAGGACTCGATTGCTGCGAACGGCTACTACGTCTACCAGACCA
>DAISVV010000240.1:0-4447 GCA_036840015.1 Micropepsaceae bacterium | reverse complement strand
GACATCGTGAAGATCGGCGACGCACGCTTCCGCCTGCGGGCGCTCGTGCGCCAGTAACCCGACCGCATCGCCGGCGGCTTCTCGACCGGTCCGCGCGTGCTGATCTCCGAGTTTGCCCTGCGCGCGACCGGCCTCATCCAGCCCGGCAGCCTGATCAATTTCTCCTACCGCGTCGCCTTGCCCGAGGAGATCACCTCCCGCGAGGGCGTCGCGAACTTCCTCAAGTTCGTGAAGGATACCTGGCCTGACAAGGACTGGCAGGTTCGCGACCGCTGGAACGCAGCCCTCGGCGTGCGCCGCTTCATCGAGCAGGTCAGCGCCTTCCTCATCCTCATCGGACTGACCGCCCTCGTGGTCGGCGGCGTCGGCGTCGCCAGTGCCGTGAAGGCCTATCTCGACCGCCGCCGCGACGACATCGCGACGCTCAAATGCGTGGGCGCCAGTGGCCGCTTCATCTTCCTGATGTTCCTCGCCGAGGTCATGGCCCTGGCTGTCCTGGGCGTCGGGGCAGGGCTTGTCATAGGGGCGATACTGCCGGTTGTCGTTGGCCTTCTGCTCTCCGGTTTCCTGCCCTTCCAGGCCGAGTTCGGCGTCTACATGGCCCCGCTCGGCGCCGCGATGGCCTATGGCCTGCTGACCGCGCTCGCCTTCGCGATCTGGCCGCTCGCGCGCGCCAAGGAGATCGCCCCCGCCGTCATGTTCCGCGACCTCATCACGCCGACCCGGCGAATGCCCGGCTGGCCCTATGTTGCAGCAACAGGCCTCGCCCTCGCGGCGCTCGTGGCGCTCGCCGTCGCCCTGACGCCCACTGTCGAGCTTGCCTTTGGCTTTGCCGCCGGCGCGCTGGCGGCCTTCGTGCTTCTGCGTGCAACCGGCATGGCGCTGATGTGGATTGCACGCAGCATCCCCAGGCCCCGGTTCATGATGGCGCGCCTCGCCCTGTCCAACATCTATCGCCCCGGCAACCCGACATCCTCGATCGTGCTGTCCCTCGGGCTGGGCCTGCCGCTGCTCGCCGCCATCGCCCTGATCGACTCCAACATCAGGCGCGTGATTGCCGAGGAAACGCCGGTCTCCGCGCCAAGCTTCTTCTTCGTCGGCATCCAGGCGGCGCAGGCCGAGAAGTTCCGCACCCTCGTCTCGCGCCAGCAAGGCACATCCGAGCTTGCCCTCGTGCCGATGCTCCGCGGCCGCATCACCAAGGTCAACGGGGTCGAGGCCGACAAGGCCGAGGTGGCGAGGGAAGCGCGCTGGGCGCTGAACGGCGACCGCGGCCTGACCTACGGCGCCACCCCTGACGCCCGCGCGCAGCTCGTCAAGGGCAAGTGGTGGCCGGCCACCTATAGCGGCCCGCCGCTCGTCTCTTTCGACGCCAACCTCGCCGAGGGCATGGGGCTTGATGTCGGCGACACGCTCAGCGTCAACGTGCTCGGCCGCGAGTTCACCTTCCGCATCGCCAACCTCCGGCGCGTCGACTTCTCCAGCGCCCGCATGAACTTCATCATGATCGTTTCGCCCGGCGTCCTCGAGAAGGCACCGCACGAGTTCCTCGCCACCATCCAGGCGAAGCGTGATGTCGAGGACGAGGTCGAGCGCGCCGTCTCGACCGCCTTCCCGAACGTGACCGTGATCCGCGTGCGCGAAGCCCTCGAGGCCGCAAGCGAACTCGTTCGCCAGCTCTCGGGCGGCGTCAGGGCGGCCAGCTTCGTGACCCTGCTCACCGGGCTGTTCGTGCTCGCCGGCGCACTCGCCGCCGGCCATCGCCACCGCCTGTTCGATGCCATCGTGCTCAAGGTCATGGGCGCGACCAAGACCCAGATCATGGCGACCTACCTGATGGAATTCGCGCTGCTCGGCCTTGGCGCGGGTCTTGTCGCGGCGCTGTGCGGCACGCTCGCGGCCTGGGCCGTGGCGGCCTTCGTGATGCAGACGGGTTTCGTCCCGTCATTGACCACACTCGCGGTCGTGATAATCGGGGGAACGCTCGCCGCGATGGCGCTCGGAATCGCCTCGACATGGACCGCTCTTTCAACACCGGCTGCGCGTACATTGCGAACAGCCTGAGTTTTGACCGATTCCTTGCATTTCACTTAAGCGTGCGGCTGAAATCCGTTCGCAATTTTCCGGCTAAGGCCTTGAATCGGAAAGCGCTGCGCCTCACATTACACGGGCAATACTTGGCGTCGTCCATGCGCGTACGCCGCACGAAAGGGAGCATCCATGTCCGAATACAATTACCAGGCTCGTCACGCAGCCCCCGCGGGCGTTGACGCGCAGGCAATCGATCAGGGCCTCAGGGCCTACATGATCCGCGTCTACCAGTACATGATGGTCGGCCTCGCCGTGACCGGCGTCGTCGCCTACGCGACATCAGCGACGCCGGTTCTGTTCAATGCGATCTACGGCACGCCGCTCGTCTGGGTCGTGATGCTCGCGCCGGTCGGCATCGCCTGGTTCGGCTTTGGCATGATCGACCGCATGTCGGCTGCCGCTGCGCAGATGATGTTCTGGGCCTTCGCCGGCATCATGGGCCTCTCGCTCGCCTACATCTTCCAGGCCTATGTCGCCGCCGACATTGTACGCGTGTTCTTCATCACCGCCGCGACCTTCGGTGCGCTCAGCCTCTACGGCTACACGACCCCGCGCAGCCTCAGCGCCTGGGGCTCGTTCCTCTTCATGGGCGTCGTCGGCCTGCTGATCGCCTCGGTGGTCAACATCTTCATGCAGTCCGATGCGCTGACCTTCGCCATCAGCCTGATCGGCGTGGTCGTTTTCGCGGGCCTGACCGCGTACGACACGCAGCAGATCAAGGAGATGTACTTCGAGGGTGACGACAGCGACACCGCCAGCAAGAAGGCCATCCTCGGCGCCCTCAGGCTCTACATGGACTTCATCAACCTGTTCCTGATGCTGCTGCGCCTTTTCGCCAACCGCGAATAACCGGCACCATCGAACCACCACTGCATACCTTCGCCCCGGGCGCCTCAGGCTCCCGGGGTTTTTTCTTCCCCCCGCGGGCTGTGCTAGGCTGGGACGCATGTCAAGAACGCGCGACGCCTTCGGCCTCGAAGTCACCAACGCCGCCCCCGAAACGGTCGCGGCACTCGATGTCTTTGGCCAGGAGTGGATCTCCTACGGCCCCGACCTCGCCGTCCTGTTGTCCGCCGCCACGCGCGACCCTTCCTGCAGCCTCGCCGTGGCCTACGCAGCCCTGCTGCACATGTCCCTCGAGGCCGCCGAAGGTTACACCGCCGCCGAACCCTTCCTCGCTCGCCTGCGCGCAGGGCAGGGCCCGCTGACCCCGCGCGAGACAGCCATCGTCGAGGCCGCCCTCCACTGGGCAGAAGCAGACCACGCCGCAAGCCTCGCGGCCTTCGAGCGGGCGCTCGCCGCAGCACCGGGCGACATCGTCGCCGCCAAATGGGGACAGTACCTCGCCTTCAATCTCGGCGACGCCGCCGCCATGCGGCGCCTGGGCTTGCCCGTTGTCGAGACGCGCCCCGACATACCCGAAGCCTGGGGCATGTTCGCCTTCGCCGAGGAGCAATCCCAAGACCTCGACGGAGCCGAAGCCGCCGCCCGCAAGGCCCTCGCGATGAAGCCGTCCGAGGCCTGGGCCCAGCACGCGCTCGCCCACGTCTTCGAGACGACGGGCCGCCTCGATGAGGGTATTGCGATGCTCACCGCGGCCGCGCCCGGCTGGGCCACGCGTTCGATCTTCATGGCCGGGCACAACTACTGGCACCTCGCGCTCTTCCACCTTGATCGCGACGATCCCGCCAAAGCTTTGGCCGTCTGGGACGCGCATCTCTGGGGTCGTTGGCCCGACTTCGCCCAGGAGCAGATCGGCGCCATCTCCCTTCTCTGGCGGCTGGAACTGCGCGGCGTGGACGTCGGCAACCGCTGGCAGGCCGTAGCCGCCCGTGTCGCCGCCCGCGCCGACGAGCACCTCTGGCCTTTCCACGACATGCACTATGTCCACGCCCTCGCAAGAAACGGGGACGCGATAAGAGCGGGCACTTTCGTGCGGACCCTCGGGCAAAAGGCGGATGCCGCGGGCGGCGTCTGGTCCGCCGTCGCGGCACCGTTGGCGGGCGCCATCGTCGATGCCGCGCAGGGCCGCGTTGCCGACGCCGCGCCCGTCATGGAGCGTCTCCTGCCGCGACTGCACCTCCTCGGCGGCTCGCACGCCCAGCGCGACATCTTCGTCCAGGCCTGGATTGATGCAGCGCGCAGGGCAGGGCAAGCCGAAAGTCTGCGCACCGTGCTGCAGGAGCGTGCCCGGGCCCGCCCGGGCGTCGCCATCCACCGGCGCGACCTGCAAGGCCTGTCCTGAGGAAAGGGTCCTACTCGACCGCGTGCGGTCGCCGCGGCTCAAGCACGCGCAGCACCTGCGCCAGCACATGTCCCCGTTTCCTGACAAGCAGGCCGATGGCCACCACACAAT
>DAISVV010000239.1:0-4535 GCA_036840015.1 Micropepsaceae bacterium | reverse complement strand
TCGAACGCGCTGTGCCCGTACTGGTCATAGGCCGCGCGCTTCTGCTCGTCCTTCAGGACGTCATAGGCTTCGTTGAGTTCCTTGAATTTCTGGTCTGCCTTGGGGTCATCCGGATTGCGGTCCGGGTGAAGTTCCTTCGCCTTCTTGCGATAGGCAGACTTGAGCTCCTCGGCGGTTGCCCGCTTCTGCACGCCCAATACGTCGTAGAAATCGCGCTTCGACATGGATCTGCTCGGAACACCCGTGAGGGGTGGGAGTGAAGGGGCCCGCCCCGGCGTTGAGCCGGCGCAGGCCCGTCATCTTGGGGCTGCGGGGTTAACGCGACCCTCCCTTTTTCTTCTCGTCGTTCACTTCTTCATAATCCGCGTCAACGACGCCATCGTCGGGCTGCGACCCGCCCGGCGCCGACGGACCGCCATCGGCCGCGCCCGCCGCGCCATCCGGGTTCATGCCCTTGTACATGGCCTCGCCCATCTTCATCGACGCCTGCAGCATCGCATCGGTCTTGGACTTGATGACGTCCGCATCTTCGCCCTTCAGCGCCTCGCGAACCTCGGCGATCGAGGCCTCGATGGCGCTCTTGTCGGAAGCACCGAGCTTGTCGCCATGCTCCTTGAGGTTCTTCTCGATATCGTGGGCCGCAGCCTCGGCGCGGTTGCGTGTCTCGACCAGTTCACGCCGCTTCTTGTCCTCGCTGGCGTGCTCCTGCGCATCCCGCATCATCTGCTGGATTTCGGCTTCCGTCAGGCCGCCCGAGGCCTGGATACGGATGTTCTGCTCCTTGTTGGTCGCCTTGTCCTTGGCGGCCACGGTCACGAGGCCGTTCGCATCGATGTCGAAGGTCACCTCGATCTGCGGCATGCCGCGCGGCGAGGGCGGGATCCCGACAAGGTCGAACTGACCCAGGAACTTGTTGTCCTTCGCCATCTCGCGCTCGCCCTGGAACACGCGGATCGTCACGGCCGTCTGTCCGTCTTCCGCCGTCGAGAATACCTGGCTCTTCTTGGTCGGGATCGTCGTGTTCTTGTCGATGAGCCGCGTGAACACGCCGCCCAGCGTCTCGATGCCCAGCGACAGCGGCGTCACGTCGAGCAGCAGCACGTCCTTGACTTCGCCCTTCAGCACGCCCGCCTGGATCGCAGCACCCACGGCCACCACTTCATCCGGGTTCACGCCCTTGTGGGGCTCCTTGCCGAAGAATTCCTTCACGATCTGCTGCACCTTGGGCATGCGGATCATGCCGCCGACCAGCACCACCTCGTCGCTGTCCGCAGGCGTCACGCCCGCGTCCTTCATGCACGCCTTCACTGGCGCGATCGTGCGCTGGATCAGGTCATCGACCAGCGCCTCGAGCTTCGCGCGCGTGAGCTTCGTGTTCAGGTGCTTCGGGCCCGACGCATCCGCCGTGATGAAGGGCAGGTTCACTTCCGTCTGCATCTGCGACGAAAGCTCGATCTTCGCCTTCTCGGCCGCTTCCTTCAGGCGCTGCAGCGCGAGGCGATCCTTGCGCAGGTCGATGCCCTGGTCCTTCTTGAACTCGTCCGCCAGGAAGTCGACGATGCGCATGTCGAAGTCTTCACCGCCCAGGAACGTGTCGCCATTCGTGGCCTTAACCTCGAAGACGCCGTCGCCGATCTCAAGGATCGAGATGTCGAACGTGCCGCCGCCAAGGTCGTAGACCGCGATCGTGCCGCTCTGCGTCTTGTCGAGGCCATAGGCCAGCGCCGCCGCCGTAGGCTCGTTGATGATGCGAAGCACCTCGAGCCCCGCGATGCGACCGGCGTCCTTCGTTGCCTGGCGCTGGGCATCATTGAAGTAGGCGGGAACCGTGATGACGGCCTGCGATACCTTTTCGCCAAGGAACGCCTCTGCGGTCTCCTTCATCTTCTGCAGCGTGTAGGCCGACACCTGCGACGGCGAGAGCTTCTCGTTGTCGCGGCCGGCGACCCACGCGTCGCCATTGTCGGCCTTGATGATCTTGTAGGGCACCATGCCGATGTCCTTCTGGGTCATCGGGTCGTCGAACTTGCGGCCGATCAGGCGCTTGATCGCGAAGAACGTGTGCTCGGGGTTCGTGACCGCCTGGCGCTTGGCCGACTGGCCGACGAGCCGCTCGCCATCCTTCGTGAAAGCGACGATCGATGGGGTCGTGCGCGCGCCTTCCGAGTTCTCGATCACCTTCGGCTGCCCGCCGTCCATGATGGCGACGCACGAATTGGTGGTTCCAAGGTCGATGCCAATGACTTTCGACATAATTCAGATCCTCATTGTTCGGCAAACGGTCCGGGCCTTGGGGTATGCGAAAGCACCCGCACCGTTCCCAGGGAGTTCAGGGACTTGTTCAGGACTAGGTGAGCCTCGATTTCTCGCGGCTTTCAGGGCCACATATAGGGGGGCGGTCCGCACCCCGCAAGGCATGCCCCCTCAGCCAATGCGCGAAATTTTGGCAGGCCAAGGCACCAAAACGGGACAAGGGCCCGCCAAATCAGGCGAGCCCGCAACCCCGGCCACACATTCGCCATGACACCGCGCCATACAGGCGAGCGGGGCTTGCAGCCAGGAGGAGGGGCAACAGGCAATGGCTTTCAGGAACATCATCGAAAAGCTTGAGCTCGCAGCCTTCGCGCTGTTCGCAATGGCCGGGCCCGCCGCCGCCGAGGCAAAGCCGGTATCCATCGAAGGCAATGGCTGGGTCGCCGTGCTGATCATCCTGTTCTTTGTCGCAGTCATCTATCTGCTGGTGATCGGCCCTCTCAAGATCGAGGAGCGAGACGCAAGGCTCCGGCGGTCAGGCGACGGCGGCGAGCACGGCTGGTTCGGCACCTCTGGACACCATCACAAGGACGACGAGGACGGCGGCAACAGCAACGGCTCCAACAACTAGGTGGCGCAGCCTCAGGCCGACGTGTCGATGGTGCCACCCGTCGGCGCAGCCGGTGCGGCCCGCGCAGCATCCTCAGGCAACTGCGCCGCAATCGCGACCTTCGCCGCACGCAGCAGCCTTTCGCCGATCATGTAGCCGTTCTCGGCCACGGCGATGACCGAGCCCGCGGCCTGGCCCGGCACCGGCAATTCGGCGATCGCCTCGTGCTGGTTGGGATTGAACTTCTGGCCGATCGCCTCGATCCGCCGGATGGAGAAACGCTCGAATGCGGAAAGAAGTTGCCGCTGCGTCGCCTCGATGCCTTCGACGACAGAAAGCACTTCCGGGGCAAGCCCGGCCCGCTTCTCCGGCTTCAACGCCTCGAGCGCCCGCTCGAAATTGTCGGCAACCGACAAGAGCTCGCGCGCAAACCGGCTGAACGCATACTGGGTCGCATCCTGCTTTTCGCGCTCGGCCCTCTTGCGCAGGTTTTCGGTGTCGGCAACCGCGCGCATGTAGCGGTCCTTGAACTCGGCAAGCTCTGCCTGGAGCACTGCAATCTGCGCGGCTTCGCGCACGATCTCCGACGCCGCGGCTTCGCCCGGTGAGGTACCGATGCCCGGTTCCGGCGCAGCTTCGCCTGTCGCAGCGTTCTCGTTCTGGGTGTTGCTGGTCATGTCTGGCGTTCCACTGGTTCGGTTCAGGTCTGCTGGCTCAGGATGCGGCTGATGACGCGCGCGGTGTAATCGACCATGGGCACGATGCGCGCATAATTGATGCGTGTCGGGCCGATCACGCCGATCACACCCACGACGGTCTGTGTACGGTCGGCATAGGGCGCAGCAATAACCGAAGATCCCGACAGCGAATAGAGATTGCTTTCCGCGCCGATGAAAATGCGCACCCCGTCGCCCATTTTCGCGAGCTCCAGCATCTGGATCAGGTCGCTCTTGCGTTCGATGTCGTCGAAAAGGTGCCGCACGCGCTCAAGTTCACCCGTCGCCCGCACGTCATCGAGCAGCTTCGACTGGCCCCGCACGATCAGCGACGGGCTCGCAAGTGCATCCGGCCGTCCGGCCCATTCCGCAAGTCCCGTGGCCACCAGCCGCGCCGCAAGCTCGTCAAGCTCCGCGCGTTGCGCGGCGATCTCCGAAAAGATTTCCGACCGGACCTCCTCGAGTGTCCGCCCGCGCATCCGTGCGCTCAGGTAGTTGCCCGCCTCGATGTAGGAGGAGGGCAGGACGCCGCTCGGCGTCTCGATGATCCGATTTTCCACCGACCCGTCTTCGCCCACCATGATCACCAGCGCGCGCTGCGGCGCAAGCGGGACGAACTCGACATGCTTGAGGGCAGGATCGCGCTTGGGCGTGACGACAAGCCCCGCGCACTGGCTGAGGCCTGAAAGCATGCTCGAGGCTTGCGTCAGCACGTCATTGATCGACCGTCCGCTCACCGCAAGCTGGGTCTCGATGCCCTTGCGTTCATCCGGGTTGAGGTTGCCCACCTCAAGCAGCCCGTCCACGAAGAAGCGCAGGCCCATCTGTGTGGGGATGCGACCGGCACTGCTGTGCGGTGAGTCGAGCAGGCCCGCGCGCTCGAGGTCTGACAGCACGTTGCGGATCGAGGCAGGCGAGAGCGAGGTGGTCCCGCGCTGCGACAGGGTTCGAGAGCC
>DAISVV010000238.1:1691-4583 GCA_036840015.1 Micropepsaceae bacterium | reverse complement strand
AGGGCCGGTGTCGGCGTCGAGAGCCCGTGGGGCGACAGCATGTCGAAATGCTCGTGGCGGGTCTGGTCGCCGGCGAGCTTCTGCCAGGCACTCTCATCGACGAATTCGGGTGGTGCCGGCATGGGGATCACCTCGACCTGGGCCTCGACTTCGACGAGCAGCTCGGCATGTGCGCCGGGCACATCGAAATGATAGACGGCGTTGCCGAAGTGATCGGTGTAGGCCTGGAGGGCCGCTCGCGGCGTGGTCGCGACCTGGAACGCCCTCAGGCGCTGGGACGTGTCGGTCTTGGGCTGCATGTAGAGCTGCATGATGCTCTCGCGCACGGGGGCATCATAGCGGTAACGGGTCAGGTGGCGTATCGAGTAGAACATCGCGCGTTATCCCGGCAGCAATTCGTCCACGCTGTAGCCGATGAAGGCGTCGTAGACTGACTGGTGGATGGACTTGCAGCCCGTCTGGATCGAGCGCAGGAAGCCGTCGATGTCGCCGGCGAGGAGCTCGTCGACCTGGCCGTAGTCGAGGCTGGCCTTGCGGCGTCCGGCGAGGCGCTCGGCGGTCGCCCGCTTGCCGGCAACGCCGCCGGCGCCCAGGAGACCCAGTTCCTCCTGCACGCGATCAACCGAGAAGCGGATGGAATGGGGGAATTGCGGATCGAAGATCAGGAATTCGGCGATCTTCTTGGGTTCGACGTCCGCCTTGTAGACCTTGCAGTAGGCCTCGAAGGCCGTGCACTGCTTCAGCAGGTTGATCCAGTCGAAGTACTGAGGTGTCCGCAGCTGGCGCGGGACGTCGGGCGGCAGGGTGCCGAAGTGGAGGTCGAGGAGGCGGCTGACAAGTTGCGCACGCTCGATGTGACGGCCCAGCTGGATGAAGTGCCAGCCTTCCCCGTGGCGCATGGTTGAGTCCGTGATGCCGGCAAACAGCAGCAGGTCGTCGCCGAGGCTGCGCAGGAGCGGCACGGGCTGGCGGGTCCAGTCCGCGGCGAAGCCGGTGGCGTTCACGCGCAGGAACAGGCGGTTCAACTGCTCCCACATTTCGGTCGAGATCATCTCTCGGACCTGGCGGGCATTGTCACGGGCGAGGCGGATCGAATTGAAGATGCTGGAAGGGTGCGTGCGCTCGAGCGTGAACTGGCGTGCGAGGTCGAGTGGCAGGCGGTCGGGTTCGGGCACCATCGGCCAGGCGAGTGCGCCCGACACGCGGATCCAGGATTGCGCCGCGTCTTCCGGTGTCTGGTCGAGCATGGCCTCGAGCTTGACCGAGAGGACGCGCGCCGTGTGCTCGGCGCGCTCGAGATAGCGGGCCATCCAGTAGAGCGAGTCGGCGACCCGCGAGAGCATGCCTGTGTCCATCATGCGCACGGGCTCCTCATCCGACGACCCAGGTATCCTTTGAGCCGCCGCCCTGGCTCGAGTTGACGACAAGGCTGCCGCGCTTGAGGGCCACGCGCGTGAGGGCGCCGGGCACGAGGCGCGTATTGCGGCCGGTCAGGATGTAGGGCCTGAGGTCGACGTGGCGTGCCTCGATGCCCGTGCCGATGAGGCAGGGCGAGGTCGACAGCTGGATCGTGGGCTGGGCGATGTAATTGTCGGGGTTTGCGCGCACCTTGGCGCCGAAGGCCTCGCGTTCGGCTGGCGTGGCGTGCGGGCCGACGAGCATGCCATAGCCGCCGCTTTCGCCGACGGCCTTGACGACCAGCGTGTCGAGATTGTCGAGCACGTGGGCCAGCGCCTTGGGTTCCCGGCAGCGGAAGGTCTCGACGATGGGCAGCAGCGGTTCCTCGCCGAGGTAGTAGCGGATGATTTCGGGAACGTAGGAGTAGACGGCCTTGTCGTCGGCGACGCCTGTACCGATCGTGTTGGCGATCACGACATTGCCAGCGCGATAGGCGTTCATCAGGCCGGGGACACCGAGCGCTGAATCCCTGCGGAAGGCGAGCGGGTCGATGAAGTCGTCATCGATGCGCCGGTAGATGACGTCGACGCGCTTCACGCCCGAGGTCGTGCGCATGTAGACCATGTTGTCGTGGACGAGCAGGTCGCGTCCCTCGACAAGGTCGATGCCCATCTGCCGGGCGAGGAAGGCATGCTCGTAATAGGCCGAGTTGAAGATCCCGGGTGTCAGCAGCACGATGCGCGGGTCGTCCCGGAAGCCGGTGGCAAGCTCGCGCAGGGTTGCGAGCAACTCCTGTCCGTAATGCTCGATCGGGCGGACGGAGCAGGCGCGGTAGAGGTCGGGGAAGGCGCGCTTGACCACTTCGCGGTTGGCCAGCATGTAGGACACGCCGGAGGGGACGCGCAGATTGTCCTCGAGGACCATCAGCCCGCCATCCTCGCCGCGGATGATGTCGGTGCCGCAGACATTCACATAGGCGTCGAGGGGGACAGGCACGCCGCGCATCTGGCGCAGGTAGTGCTTCGACCCGTAGACGAGGTCGCGCGGGACGATGCCGGCGCTCAGGATGCGGCCGTCGTTGTAGACGTCCTTCAGGAACAGGTTCATCGCGTGCAGCCTCTGGCGCAGGCCAGCCTCGAGGCGGTCCCATTCGCGCCCGGGAATGATGCGCGGCAGGAGGTCGGTCGGGATGATCTTCTCGGTCGCGTCCTGGTGGCCATAGACGGTGAAGGTGATGCCCTGGTGCAGGAAGGACTGCTCGCATGCCTGCTGGCGGCGCACAAGTTCCTCAGGTGGCAGCCGGGTGAGCGTCTCGAGCAGGGCGGCGGCTTCGGGACGCGGCAGGCCATCGCCCGCAAACATCTCGTCATAGGGACGGCCGAGCGCGTAGTCGAGGAACGGGCGGTCGTGGGGCGGGGGGGGGGGGGCGGGGGCGGGCGCGGGGGACGGGGGGGGGGGGGGGGGGGGGGGGGGGAGAGAGGGGGGGGGAGTGGG
>DAISVV010000238.1:0-1681 GCA_036840015.1 Micropepsaceae bacterium | reverse complement strand
GCCTTGCGCGTCGTCGAGGAACGGGCGGTCGTGGCCTGGGCGTGATCTTCCGGGCCCGGTAGCGGCGTCAGTCGTGGCGGTGGATGGGCTTTGAGCCATCGAGGGCTTGGCATTCGGTTGCGCTACAGTTGGCACCGGCACGCCAATGGCGTCAACAAAAGACCCTGCACAAATGTTGTGCAGGGTCCGATGACTCGCGGCAGGCTTCGTGGCCTGACGGACTACTCGGCGGCCTTGGCTTCGATCGCGGCGAGGTTCTCGCGCGCGACCCTGCCCACGGTGCCGTAGTCGGTCTTGCCGGTGCCGAGGACCGGCACCTGGTCGACGATGAAGACCCGACGCGGCACGGCGAGTTCGGGGACGCCGTGGTTCTGGGCCCAGGCGACGATCTCGGCGCGGTTGGCGCCCTTCGCATCGGTCAGCAGCACGATCTGTTCGCCCTTGCGGTCGTCAGGCAGTGCGACGGCCGCGTGCATGTTGTCGGGCCAGAGGGCCGAGGCGCAGTTCTCGACGACGGCCAGCGAGACCATCTCGCCGCCGATCTTGGCGAAGCGCTTCACGCGGCCGCGGATGGCGATGAAGCCCTCGTCATCGACGGCGACCACGTCGCCCGTGTCGTGCCAGCCATCGGCCAGCGGGTGGAGGACGCCGGGCTGGTCGGGCTTCAGGTAGCCCTTCATCACGTTGGGGCCGCGCACGAAGAGGCGGCCGGCATTCGGGATGCCTTCGACGGGCTCGAGCTTGTATTCCATGCCGGCCATGAGCTTGCCGACAGTGCCGAGCTTGTTGTTGCCCGGCTGGTTGGCGGCGACGACGGGGGCGGCCTCTGTCACGCCGTAGCCCTCGAGGATCTCCATGTTGCAGCGGCGGCGCAGCAGGGCGCGGGTCTCGTCGCGCACGCGCTCGGCGCCGCAGACGGCGAGCCTCAGCGAGGCGAGGTCGCCCTCGTCGCTGGCGCGGGCGTATTGCGAGATGAACGTGTCGGTCGCCATCAGGATCGTTGCCTTGGTGAGGCGGACGCGCTTGGTGATTTCCTTCACGTGCAGGGGCGAGGGATGGCAGACCGTCTTCACGCCGATGAAGAGCGGCAGGAGGCTGCCCACTGTCAGGCCGAAGCAGTGGAAGGTCGGCAGCGGATTGAACAGCACGTCGGTCTTTGGATAGAGGTCGATGTGCGCGCGGACCTGCTCGATGTTGGCCAGCACGTTGGCGTGGCTGAGCACGACGCCCTTTGGATCGCCCTCGGTGCCCGAGGTGAAGAGGATCACGGCTGTCTCGTCGTGATGCGGCCACCTCTCGAAGACCCAGGCGGGCATGAGCGAGCCGACGACAGCGGCGACCTTGTCGACGATCGAGAGGTTCTCGCGCACGTCTTCGAGGTAGACGATGCGGGCGACAGTCGAGAGTTCCTCGATGAGCGGCTCGAGCTTGGCGAGTTCCACGAAGCGACGGGCGGTGGCGATGACCTTGACCTCGCCAGCGGCGCAGGCGGCCTTGAGGTTGCGCGCGCCCGCGGTGAAGTTCAACATTGCGGGGACACGACCAAAGGCGTGGATCGCAAAGAAGGCGAGCACGGCGCCGCCGCCGGTCGGCAGCATGATGCCGACGCTTTCCTGTGGCTTGGCGTATTTGCGCATGGCGCAGCCGAGCGCGAATGAGGCGCGCACGCTTTCGTCGTAGG
>DAISVV010000237.1:0-4617 GCA_036840015.1 Micropepsaceae bacterium | reverse complement strand
ATCGAATCGGGGCAGTTCGAACTCAGCTTCGCGCCCACCGCCCTGACGGCACTGGTGGAGGAGGCAACGATCGAGATCGAGGAAAAGGCGCGTGCCGCGGGCATTACCCTGCGCACCCAGCTTCGCGACCTGCCCGCCGTCCGGGCCGACCGCAAGGCGATCCGCGAGGTCATGTCGAACCTCCTGTCAAATGCACTCAAGTTCAACGCGTCCAGCGGCTACATCACGATCGAGACCCGCATGCTCGGTGACCTGGCCTCGGTCTGGATCCATGACACGGGCATCGGCATCACGCCGGAGAACCTGCCCCGCGTCATCAAGCCCTTCGAGCGCATCGAGAAGGCGACGAAGGCAAGCAAGACCAGCGGAACAGGCCTCGGGCTCGCGGCCTCGAATGGAATCATCACGCGCCATGGCGGGCGCCTGACCATCGAGAGCGAGGCGGGCATAGGAACCAGCGTCTGCTTCACCCTGCCTCTGGCCGCCTGAAAACCGTTTCCCGGCAAGGGGGAAACAGCCGGCCCCGGCACAACCAAGCGGCAAGCAAGCACTGCGAGGCAGCGGCAGCGCCTTCCCATGGGGCGTCGCGCAGGCCATTGCGAACACATTGATTTGGCAGCGTAACCGGCTTGACCGCGCGTGCAATGTCGCGCCACTTTCATGCTGTGCTGCGTCGCACAAACGGCCCCGGGATTCCCGTTGTCGCAAGCGATCCGGGGTGCGGCAGAAAGCCCGGGACTGCGACCTTCGCTACGCTTGTTGCTGTTTTGGGAGTTGTCTAGAGTCGGCTGCAAGTCGCGCTAGGACGTGCGCAACGAACCTGCCTGTCTGGTAGCCAAGCCTACCTCAAAGGACCGTCAGGAAATGCACGTTGACCGGCGCGCGACGAGGGGACAGATGGCCACCATGACGGCCATATATGGAGAGAAGTAATGAATAGGACTGGTCTTTTTCTCTTTATCGCGGTCGTCATCCTGGCGGTCGCTGCCTACTTCTACCTGAACCAGAAGCCCGCTGGCGAAGCCACGGACGCGACGGCGACGGAAGCCCCGGCTGACGCCGCTCCGGCTGAAGCTGCTCCGGTCGAAGGCGAAGCCGCTCCGGCTGAAGCCGCTCCGGTTGAAGGCGAAGCCGCTCCGGCTGAAGCCGCTCCGGCTGAAGCTGCTCCGGCTGAAGCTGCTCCGGCTGAAGCCCCGGCTGAAGCCCCGGCTGCTCCGCCGGCCCAGTAAGCTGGCTTGAACAGTCACAGTTAGTGCCTGTGCATGCGGTCCGCCCCCGGGCGGGCCGCATGTTTTTTTTTCGTGCCCACCTCGGAGCTGCAAAGCAGGGAGAGCCCGCATGAACCGTTCCTTACTCGCCATCCTCGCCATCGTGATTGTTGCTGGTGGCCTCTACTACTTCCTCCAGATGAGGAAGCCCGAAGCGCCTGCCGCTGACGCCGGTGCAACACAGACAGCATCGAGCGACAACGAACCTCTGCTGTTCACCTGGGAGAACTGGGGCGCCCCGCCGTTCCTTGCTGAATACAAGGAGAAGTACGGCGTCGAACCCCGCACGGCCATCTGGGCCGACGAGGACGAAGCCTTTGCCAAGATGCGCGCGGGCTACAAGCCCGACGTGATGGCGCCCTGCTCTTACGAATTCGGCCGCTGGCAGGAAGCCGGCCTCATCCAGCCTATCGACGTCACCAAGCTGAAGTACTGGAAGGACATTCCCGACGCCCTGAAGAAGGTGCCGGGCATGATGAAGTCCGAAACCGAAGCATGGTTCATCCCGCAGTACTGGGCCAACACCTCGATCACCTACCGCACGGACCTCGCACCCGAGTATGTGGGCAACGAGAGCTGGAAGATCCTGTTCGACCCCAAGTACAAGGGCAAGATCGCCGGCCTCGATGGCGTTGATGACACGGTGACCCTGATCGCAAAGACGTGGGGCGTTGATCCCTACAACATGAGCGACAAGGACTGGGAACTCGTGCAGGGCAAGCTGCGCGAATTCGTGGCCAACGCCCGCTTCATCTCGTCAGATGAAACATCGCTTTCGCAGGGCCTCGCGTCCGGCGAAGTGGTGGCGGCAATCACCTGGAACCAGACCCATGCAGCGCTGAAGCGTGAGGGCAAGCCCGTTGCCTTCATGAACCCGCCCGGCGGCATGTTCACCTATGTCTGCGGCATGGTCGTCCACGCGGAAGCCAAGAACCTCGAAAAGGCTTACGCCATCATCGACAGCGGCATCTCTCCGCAGGCGATGAAGTATCAGCTTGATCAGCTGAACAATGGCCCGGCCAACACGACGATCTTCGCCGACTACACGGACGAGCAGCTGAAGGAAATCAACTTCTCGCGCGACGTGGAGGGCTTCCTGAATTCCGGCACCTTCCAGGTCCGCCTGAAGAACAAGGAAGAGATCGTGAAGTTCTGGACCGAGATCCGCGGCGGCGGCTAGAGCCATCCCGCGAATGCCTGAAGGGGCCCCCGCGCGACCTCGCCCGGGGGCCCTCTTTTTTTAAGCCCTCCGCGCGGCGTGGCCGTATGGGGGATGACATCCGGCCCGCGATACCCCATATGAAGGCCCCTTGATGTGGAAGGGCTCACCCCATGCACACTGACAGCCGACTGACGGCCGACATCGTGGGACAGGTAATCCGCCTCGCGCACCATGCCGGCGCGCGGAACTGGATCCCCTCGACCAGCGGCAACTTCTCGGTCCGGATCGACGCCAGCACATGCGCCGTGACAGCCTCAGGCAGCGACAAGACACAGCTGTCGGCCGACGGTGTGATCGCAGCCGCAATCAGTGGCGAGCGCCACCCCCGCGAATCAGCCGAGGCCCCGCTCCACTACATGATCTACCGGAGCCTGCCCGAGGCGGGCGCCGTCACGCACGTGCACGCCCTGCCCGCGGTCCTCGCGTCCATGGCCCTGCGCCAGGAGAATCGCGTGCGTCTTGAGGGGCTCGAGATGCTGAAGGCCTTCCACGGGTTCCAGACCCACGAGGCGCACCTTGATGTGCCCGTGTATGACAACGACCAGGACATGGACGGCCTTGCTCTGCGGATTGCGCAGGATATTTCTGTGAAAAAGCCGTGCTGGGGTTTTCTGCTGGCAGGCCACGGCCTCTACGCGTGGGGTCGCACCACGCAGGAGACCCTTCGCCATCTCGACGCTTTCGATTACCTTTTTACGCTGAGCCTGAAACTGAAAGGAATACCGGCATGACGACCCTTACGGTGTTTGACCTCTCGAAGGGATTCTCGCCCGTCTCGCAGACCACCGATACGCGCGAGATCATCAAGGCCCTCGTGCCCTTCGACGTCCGCTTCGAGCGCTGGCAGGCGACCCGCGAACTGCCGCCCGGCGCCGGACAGGACGAGGTTCTGCAAGCCTACGCCGCCGACGTGGACCGCCTGAAGAAGATCGGCGGCTACCAGTCGGCCGATGTCGTGCGCATGCGTCCCGACCATCCCGATCGCGAGGCCATGCGCCAGAAATTCCTCTCCGAGCACACCCATGCCGATGACGAGGTGCGCTTCTTCGTGGAGGGCGCCGGCGCCTTCTATCTGCGCAACAAGGAGCAGGTACTCCAGGTCGTCTGCACGGCTGGCGACTTGCTGTCAGTACCCAAGCACACGCGCCACTGGTTCGACATGGGCCCCAAGCCCCTGTTCGCCGCCATTCGCCTGTTCACGACACCAGAAGGCTGGGTCGCCGAATTCACGGGCGACAAGATCGCGGACAACATCCCGAAATACGCCGCGTGATCCGGGCCGTCGTCTTCGACATCGAGGGCACGATCGGCGACATCGCCTTCGTGCGCTCGGTTCTGTTTCCCTTCGCACGCGAACGCCTCGCGTCGTTCCTGGCCAGCCACTGGAACGATGACCAGCTTCGCGCGATCCTCGTGCAGGCGCGCGAGGCCTCGGGCAAGCCGCTTGCCACCCCGGACGAGGCCGCCGCCCTCTTCGCCGCCTGGATCGACCAAGATCGCAAGATCACCCCGCTCAAGACCCTGCAGGGCCTGATCTGGCGCACGGGCTACGAGACAGGCGTGCTGAAGGCACACCTCTACGACGATGCCATCGCGGCCATCCGGCGGTACCACGAACAGGGGCTCAGGATCTTCATCTACTCATCCGGATCGATCGAGGCCCAGAAGCTCTACATGGGTTACTCGGTCGCCGGCGACCTGCGCCCGCTGATCAGCGGCTATTTCGACACGACGACCGGCCCCAAGGGCGAGCCAGCATCCTATGCGACCATTGCACGGCAGGCGGCCACAAGCCCCGGGGACATGATGTTCTTCTCGGACGCAACCGCCGAGGTCAGCGCAGCCCTCGCCGCCGGCATGAAGTCCATGCTGCTCTGCCGCAGCCCCGGCATTCCTGCACCGGCCGAGCGCGCCCGCTTTGACGCCATCGAAAGCTTCACGTCGCTCGAAGGCCTATGAGTGGCACAGGCGAACCACGTCGATGTCGAGCACGCCTGATGTGCCCGGCAGCCCCAGCGAAATGCCTGGGCGCGCCAGCTCGTCCCTGATCCACGCCAGCGCCACGTGCCGCGCTCGACGCTGGTCGACTACATGCCGTTCTACGACCCGCTCATGGGCGCGCGGTCG
>DAISVV010000236.1:0-4678 GCA_036840015.1 Micropepsaceae bacterium | reverse complement strand
GAGACGCCCGTGAAGCGTTCATAGTGGCCGAGGTCGAGGTCGGTCTCCGCCCCGTCATCGGTGACGAACACCTCGCCATGCTGATACGGGGACATGGTACCCGGATCGACGTTGAGATAGGGGTCGAGCTTGCGAAGCCGGACCTTGTAACCACGCGCCTGCAGCAGCGCGCCGAGGGCTGCCGAGGCAATGCCTTTACCGAGGGAGGAAACCACGCCGCCGGTGATGAAGATGAACCGCGCCATGGACCCTCACAGTAAAGTTTTTATGTCGACTGGAACAATGGAATTTTGACGCGCAGCGTGGAACGCGTTTCACGCGGCAGGCACGAAAAGGCGCGAGAAAAGGTGATTAATTCCCGCCGCCGCTCGCAGGAGCAGCAGGCGCGGGTTGCGCCGGCTGTGGATTGGCGGGCGCAGGTGTCGCCGGTGCAACGGGTGCCGTCGCCGGTGCAGGAGCTGTCGCCGCCGGTGCAGGAGCGCCGGGAACCGGCGTCGCCGGTGCCGTCGGCAGCGGCGTGGGCAGGCTCGGTGCGCTCGGCGCGCCGGCCGGAACATCCGGCAGCGTGCCCAGCGGCTTGTCTTCCGAGGTCACGTCGCCCCACGGGTTCGACGAGCCCGTGTTCTTTGCGATCAACGCCAGTGCAAGCGACGTCGAGATGAAGATCGTCGCCAGCACCACCGTCGTGCGGGTCAGCACGTTGGCCGTGCCGCGCCCGGACATCAGCCCGCTGACCCCGCCACCCGTTCCAAGCCCCAGCCCACCGCCTTCCGAGCGCTGGAGCAGGATCACGACGATCATGGCGATGCAGACGATGACTTCGATGGTGAGCAGAACGGCGTACATGCGGGACCTGGCATAGCGTGAGGAACGCGCCCCGTCCCGCCCGGTAACCCCGGGCAAGGGAAAAGCGCAAAAAGGCGGGGGCTATGTAGCCCAACCTGCGGTTTGTTGCTACCCCGCCACGAGCATGAAATGTGGTTTCACCCCGGCCATGTCGAGGTCTCGCCCCGAAATTGACGCGGGCGCTCGGTTGGCATGGCCCGATGTGGAGGTTCCCCCGATGCCACGCTTAACCAGCCTGCGCCTCACGGCGGCCTTGGCGATTTTCGCAGCCGTCCCCCTGCCCCCCGCAGCCGTGGCCGCACCCTCGGCCGCCCTCAAGAAGCCCGCGGCCGCACAATTTGCCGCAGTCCTGACCGCAAGCACCGGCAAGCCGATGGTCCACGGGACCTACACCAATGGCTGCATCGCCGGCGCAAGCCGCCTCGCCGCTGATTCGCCCCACTGGCAGGTCCTGAAGCCCTCCCGCAACCGCGCCTGGGGCCACCCCGCCCTCGTGCGCATGGTCGAGGATGTCGCCCGGCAGGTCGCCGCCGACGGCCATCGCGGCGTCCTTGTCGGCGACCTCGCGCAAGCCCGCGGCGGCCCCATGCCCTATGGCCACAACTCGCACCAGACCGGCCTCGACGCCGACATCTGGCTGACCCCGCTGCCCGAGCGCCGCCTCACCCCCGACGAACTCGAGAGCTTCGCGCCCCCCTCGATGGGCGACCTCGAGGCCGTTACCGTCACCCCCGCCTTCGGTGCAGCCCAGATCGCCATGCTCGCCCGCGCCGCCAGGCACCCCGATGTCGAACGCATCTTCGTCTCGCCACCGATCAAGCAGGCCCTGTGCGGACAGGCTGGCGACAGCGACCGCGCCTGGCTGCGCAAGGTTCGTCCCTGGCGGGGCCACACCTCCCACATGCACGTCCGCATCGCCTGCCCCGCCGACAGCGACGCCTGCAAGGACCAGGACCCCGTCCCCGAAGGCGACGGCTGCGGCCCCGAACTCGCCTCCTGGCTCGCCGACCCTTCCTGGCGCACCCCCGGCAAGCGCCCCTATGTCCCCGAAAAAGGTCTCAAGCTGAATGCCATGCCGGCGGCGTGTCGCAAGCTGGTGAAATAGCCCGCCTGCCTCCCGTCCATGCTACCCTCATACGCATGAATCGCGCGCCCACGCCATCACCACGGATCGCGCCCCCAACCCTGTCCATGCCAGGCGCAGCAAGATGAGATGGACTTTCGGCAACATGCTCACCCGCCTCCTTTGGGGTGGCACCACCTTGCGCGCGGCAGAAGGCAAGCTTCTCGAAATCGCTGTTGCCGAGTTGCCCCCGGCGATCCGGACGACCGTCGAAACCCAGCTTGCCGCATACAACCTCGCCCAGCGCGAGGTCGACGGACGGACGATCAACTTCTACCGCAAGGCCAACAAAGACGCCCGCGGAACGACATCGATGCCGCGGCTGCAAACCCCGCATGCCGAGGCCCCCCTTGTGCGGATCAAGGTGTGCTTCGACCCCGCGAGCGAGCCGGTCCATGCCGTCCTGACGGCCGTCCACGGTCGCGTCTTCTGCCTGACCCTGAGCCGCGCCATTACGCCGAAAGATGACGCCACCCGCGCGTCATTGCAGGGCTCCGTTGCATCATGGCGGTCCACCGTCGTCACCGACGCAACAGGCTGACGACCTCGCGCAAACGCCACGTGGCATGCCGCCCGTCAGAACAGCGGCGGATCGGCAAAGGCCGTCGCCAGGCCGAAGGCCCCGAGCATTGCGGCGGTGATGTCGAGGCCGGTGGCCGCGTCCGGATCCTGAAGGCGCTGCGATAGGGTGCCTTTGCCAAAGAGCAGGCGGAACACGAGAATAAAAAACATCACGCCGCCAAAGACGACGGCCGCGGGGGTCACCGGGTCGATGCCTGCACGGGTGGTGGAGGTTAAGCCCGCAGCGGCAACGACGGCGACAGAGGCGGCGAGTGTCAGCGCGCCCCTCCAATCCCCGCGCAGCACGAAGAGGATGGCAAAGAACGCGGCGAAGCTCGCGGCGGGCACGAAGAGGACGGCAACGCTGCCCACGGGCTTTGTCCCGGCGGCAACGCAGAATAGCTGGGTGGAGAAGAAGGCAAGGCCAAGGGCCACGAAGGTGGGTACGCTGCCGGACAAATTACGCGCGGACGCCGCCAACAGGAGCCACGTCAGCACGAACACCTGTTGCCAGTGATCCTGCAAGGCCGGGATCGGGATGCCGAAGGATCGGATGAAGTCGAGCGTAGGCAGGATGACGGCCTGCGTCAGGGGCTTCAGGATGAAACCCAGACCAAGGAAGGCGCGCAGCTGGTCCATCCAGGCCTGAAACACCTTGGTGTAGGTGACGGTGCCAGTGGCTGCCGCGAGCTTCAGCATCGCATAGATGCCGATGATCCAGCCCGCGATCCGCAATGTCCAAGAAAACATGATTGCCTCCCCCGAGTACGTCCATATTGGGCCACGGACAATGCGGCGGGAGCAAGGCGCTGCTGTTGCGAGGTTGCAACCCTGACATCGTCAAGCGCGCGTCGCTTTCCGGCGCAGTAGGTCTGCTTCGCCGTGCCGATCTACTGCAACAAACAATAGCTAGGGAGCGGATACGTGCGCGCGGGTCGCGCCCTGCAGCCCGTGCGCGGGCATCGGCAGCTGCATATCGCCCGCCTGCGGCAATTGGGTGTCTGACACCAATTCTTTTCACTGCCTTCGATGAGGCGATCGATTGGGAGAAGATGCGGAAGGCTGCGGCAACCGCCGGAATCCTTAGCGACATCGAGCGCAATCCACTAGGCTTTTATACGCTTTTGGGTGATATGGGATCTTCACTTTCAGGAGGACAACGTCAGCGTATACTCTTGGCTCGAGCCTTCTACCAAGGGCCCCGTTTAATAGTCCTCGATGAGGGGACAGCAAACTTAGATCACCGTAACGAGGAGTTGGTATCTAGGGCCCTCGCAGATATGCCGGTGACGCGGATTGTGTTCGGCCACCGTACGTTCTTCTCAGAACTTGCCGATCGTGTCTTTGTGCTCGAGCAGGGTCGCCTTAGAGAGATAACCGGCGAAAGCTCAACCAGCTGAAAAATGTGTGTGACGAATCTTCCATGGCTGTTGCGCAGCGCCGCGTTGCAACACAAAGGTAACGCGTAAGGCGTTTTGCCGCGCAGCATTGTTTGGCATCGTCAGGGTGCCTGTGGCGTAAGCTGCGACAAAAGCAACGTCGGGCGCTGCCTGTTGATCCAGTATCTGGTAAGTCAGCTTTACTCGGATGCCGGCTGCACATTGGCGTGCCAGCGCCTCGACGCCACTATCCGCTCCTTTCGCTAGTCCACCTCGAACAACGTATCCTGAAAAATCTTGCGCGAGCAGCGTTCCAAGAAGCTTGCTGTCACATTCGTTCCAAGCTTTCTCATACGAGCGAATCGTAGCCTCAAGCGAGGGGTCGGCCTCGACTCTGTCCGCGAGAAACATAGAGGTAGCGACACCGAGCACTGCAACAACACCAACCCAACTCATGAAATCCAATCCACTATTGAGGCTCATTCGAAACACTCCGACTTCGATTGGATAGACCGAGCAGTGGCTCAAACATCCATTCCAACAGTGTACGCTTTTCCAATAGAATATCCGCCGTTAGTAGAAGGCCTGACCGCAGCTCGTACCTATGAGTTTTGTATTTCACATACTGATCGTCAAGAGAAATGATGACCCGGTAGATGGGTGTGGTTGGGCGAACGGGAGCGATAATCTCATCAGGCGCTGTCGTCGTTCGAGCGACACTCTTGATTGTACCCGCTAATGCGCCAAAATGTTGGAAGGGATACGCCTC
>DAISVV010000235.1:342-4732 GCA_036840015.1 Micropepsaceae bacterium | reverse complement strand
GCGATGCGCAACAACGTGATCCGGTTTGCGCCGGGCTCGGCTGCGGTGGATGCGGCGGGCAAGGTCCTCATTGCGACGATGGCGCGCACGGCCAGCCAGTGCCCCGACCTGAAGCTGAACATCACCGGCCATGCCGACGGGACGCCCGGAGAGACCAATGCCGGCGACATCAGCCGGCGGCGGGCCTTTGCCGTTGCTACCTTGCTGTGGGAGGCCGGGATCGCGCGGGACAGGCTGTCGCCGATGGGTGCAGGCGCCGCGCAGCCGGCGATGACCGGAGATCCCGACGCGAACCGGCGCGTCGAGTTTTCGGTGGTCCCATGAACCGGAGCGCGCGCCAACCATGATCTATCTCATCGCGCAGACGTGGCTGTTCCTGGCGATTGCCTGCCTCATCGGGATGCTGATGGGGTACTTCCTGGTGCTGAACCAGAAGCTCGAGCGGCAATCCCAGCTTGAGACCGAGGCGCTGGATGCACGCCACCGCGCGATCGCGCTTGAGCGCGAGCTTGAGGATAATCGCGGGCGTTTGGCCGAACTTGAGGGACTGCCGCCGTCGGCGCGCGCGTCGCGCATTGCCTCGCGCGAGGAGATGGCCTTGCGCATCGGCGAACTCGAGCGCGAGCTTTCGGGCCTGAGGACGAGCGAGAAGTCGCTGACGGACGAGAGTGCAAGGCTGAAGGCGGAGGCCGACAGCTTCCGCACGCGCTACCTGGAGGCGCGCGCGAAGTGGGATGAATACAAGGCCAAGGCCGATGCGCTGCAGCAGGCTTCAGCGCCGCTCGACCTGGGCGGGGCACGCATGATGCCCGACGATGCGATGCGAAAGCGGCTTCTCGAGCTGGAAGGGACGCTGGCCGAGGTATCGAAGGAAAAGGACCGCATCGGCGAGCAGGCGCGCACGCACATGGCGCGGGTTCGCGAGCTTGAGCGGCAGGTTGCTGGCGTGGCGCCTGTTCCCGATGCCAAGGCGCAGGAGAGCATCAGGACCATGCAGGTGCGGCTGTCGGAGCTCGAGGGACAGCTTGCACAGGCGACCGGTGAACGTGACGCGTCGGCCACCCAGATCCGCCAGATGCTGGTGCGTATCCGCGAGCTTGAGGCAGCCGGCACGGCGCCAGCGGAACCAGGCATTCCGGCATCGCAGCTTGCAGAGGTTTCACAGGCGCGTGACCGGGCGCTTGCGGAGGTCGCGGCGCTCACCGGGCAGCTTGCCGCCGCCGAGGCGCGAGCGGCGTCTGGCCATTCCGACCGCTCGTCGATCGAGAAGGCGCTCAGTGTGTCGAAGGCGCGGATCGCGGAACTGGAGACGCGGCTGGCATCCGGTTTTGCGGTCGCCCGCGAGACGGATGCCCTGCGCTCGCGCATCCTCGACCTGCAGGACAAGCTTGCGGCCGCCGAGACAGCGATCAGCAAATCGCTGGACCGGGTGCGGCAGGAGACTGATCCGCTCAAGGCGCGGATCGTCGAACTGGAGACGCGGCTTGCACATGCGGCTGCGACCAACACTTCGGGTGACACGATTGCCGTTCTCCAGAGTGCGGACAATGTGGAACTGCGGGCGAAGCTGACACTGGCCGAAGAGCGCGCCATGATGGCCGATGCGCTCAAGACCGAGGTTGAGACACTGAGGCAGCGGCTCGCCGAGACACCGCTTACGCTGGACACGCCCATCAGCGGTAGCCCGGAGACGGGCGCGCTGCGGTCGCGCATCAGCGAGCTTGAGA
Source organism: Micropepsaceae bacterium (assembly GCA_036840015.1). Taxonomy (GTDB): domain Bacteria; phylum Pseudomonadota; class Alphaproteobacteria; order Micropepsales; family Micropepsaceae; genus SZUA-430. Next base: position 3,005 of record DAISVV010000235.1, on the reverse strand, counting down.
CATCGCTCGAGCGGGCTCTCGCACGGCCTGCCGAGACAGTCGTACGCGATACGCCCGACACCGTGGCGCGCGTGCGTGACCTCGAAGCTGCGCTTGAGCGGATGCAGCGCCAGGCATCGGAAGCGGAGGCTCTGCGGACACAGGTCGCCACGCTCGAGGCCCGGCTGGCCGAAGCGCTGGCGCAGGCGCGCCCCCCTGTGGCGGGCGAGGAGGCCGGCGCGCTCAAGGCGCGGCTGGCCGATGTCGAGGCGCGCCTTGTTGCGGGTACTCAGGCATCGGCGCAGGCATCGGCGGACATCGGGGCGCTGCGCCACCGGATCCAGCTTCTCGAAGCGATGCTGCACGAGGCTGCCAAGTCGCGCGACGAGGCCGCGGTGCTGAGGGCAAAGGTAGCCGAGCTGGACGGGCGCCTTGGCCAGGCCATGAAATCCCTCGCTGAAGCGAGGCTGGCGCAGGCCGGACAGGGCAAGGGCGCCTGAGTGACGCCTGACGCGCACGGAACCCCAAGACCCCAGAACTTCTAGCGTTGACGGCTGGGACGCGAGGGTAGAGATTGCCCCCGTCCGAAGGGGGGCCAATCCGGCTGAGATCTGCGCGTCACGCGCGACCACCCTTTGAACCTGATCCGGTTCGCACCGGCGTAGGGATACGGATCGTGCTTCTGCGCATCTCCTTTCGCAGGCACACCTGCCCTGCCCGCACGACGGTTCAGCCTCGCCACCGCACTCGCAGGAAACTTCCTCCATGAACATCCAGAACAAGACCCCGTTCCGCATCACGACGGGTTCAATCCCGGGATCGCGCAAGATCCACGTGGCTGGAACCCGGTTCCCGGACCTGCGCGTGCCGTTCCGCGAAGTGTCGCTGCATCCTTCCGCCAACGAGCCGCCGGTGCGGATCTATGATCCCTCGGGGCCCTACACGGACGTGGCCTGCGCGGTCGAGATCCAGAAGGGCCTGCCGCGGCTGCGCGACGCGTGGGTGGCCGATCGCGGGGACACCGAGACCTATGAGGGGCGCGCCGTGAAGCCCGAGGACAATGGCGGTGCCACGGGCGAGCGACTTGTCCCGGCCTTTCCCGGAACCCTGCGCCCGCGACGGGCGAAGGCGGGGCGTCGCATCACGCAGCTCGATCATGCGCGTGCCGGCGTGATCACGGCTGAGATGGAGTATGTGGCGATCCGCGAGAACCTTGGCCGCGCGAAGCTTGCGCGCGACGGCGAGAGCTTCGGGGCCGAAATTCCGGACGAGGTGACCCCGGAATTCGTGCGCGACGAGGTGGCGCGGGGGCGGGCCATCATTCCGGCGAACATCAACCATGGCGAGCTCGAGCCCATGGCGATCGGCCGGAACTTCCTCGTCAAGATCAACGCGAATATCGGGAACTCGGCCGTGACATCGTCGGTCGAGGAGGAGGTCGAGAAGCTTGTCTGGTCGATCCGCTGGGGTGCGGACACGGTGATGGACCTGTCGACGGGGCGCAACATCCACAACATCCGTGACTGGATCGTGCGCAACTCGCCTGTTCCCATCGGAACTGTGCCGATCTACCAGGCGCTGGAGAAGGTGGACGGCGTGGCTGAGGACCTGACATGGGAGGTCTATCGCGACACGCTGATCGAGCAGTGCGAACAGGGCATCGACTATTTCACGGTGCATGCGGGCGTTCGCCTGCCCTTCATCCACCTGACCGCCAGCCGGACCACGGGGATCGTCTCGCGCGGGGGCTCGATCATGGCCAAGTGGTGCCTGGCGCATCACAAGGAGAGCTTCCTCTACACGCATTTCGAGGAGATCTGCGAGATCCTTGCGGCCTATGACGTGAGCTTCTCGCTGGGCGACGGACTGCGTCCCGGCTCGATCGCGGATGCGAACGACGCGGCACAGTTTGCCGAACTGGAGACGCTGGGCGAACTGACCAAGGTCGCATGGCGGCATGGCGTGCAGGTCATGATCGAGGGGCCCGGCCATGTGCCGATGCACAAGATCAAGGCGAACATGGACAAGCAGCTCAAGGCCTGTGGCGAGGCACCCTTCTACACGCTGGGGCCCCTGACGACGGATGTTGCGCCGGGCTATGACCACATCACGAGCGCCATCGGTGCGGCGATGATCGGGTGGTTCGGCACGGCGATGCTCTGCTATGTGACGCCCAAGGAGCATCTCGGGCTGCCCGACCGCGATGACGTCAAGCAGGGTGTGATTGCCTACAAGATCGCTGCGCATGCGGCCGACCTGGCCAAGGGCCATCCGGCGGCGCGCCTGTGGGATGACGCGCTGTCGCGCGCACGGTTCGAGTTCCGCTGGGAAGACCAGTTCAACCTGGCACTCGATCCGGAGACGGCGCGGGCCTATCACGACGAGACCCTGCCAAAGGAAGCCCACAAGACGGCGCATTTCTGCTCGATGTGCGGCCCGAAGTTCTGCTCGATGAAGATCACGCAGGATGTCCGCGACCATGCAGCCAAGCTTGCCGAACAGCAGAAGGGCATGGCGGACATGAGCCAGCGCTTCGATGCGGCGGGGCGTGAGCTGTATGTGCCGGTGAAGCCGCAAGGCTGCCGCCGGCTCGCGCATCTCATAAAAGAAGGCCGCCCGGCTGACCGGGCGGCCTCTCCCCATGGAGAGGACCGCGCTCGCGGCCCTGCCATATTTCGGCGGCC
>DAISVV010000235.1:0-332 GCA_036840015.1 Micropepsaceae bacterium | reverse complement strand
CTCCCCATGGCGGGCTGGCCTGAGCCGCCGCGCCTTAACTGAAGACCTTCTTACTTCGGCGGCAGAGCCTTGCGCTTCTTGCGCTGCTTATGCTTGGCGGCCGGCTTGTCGGCGACCGGCGCCATCATCACGTAGTGGCGGGCGGGCGGCGCGGCGACGGCTGCGGCCATTTCGCCATTCGGGCACGGCGTGCCGGCGGCGATCATGGCGGCGCGGACATCCTCATCCACGCACATCAGGGCGGTTGCCGCGCGGTGGAACCCGAGTGCCACAAGCTGGCGCGAGTTCTTGAGGCGACGGCAGTTGTCGTCCTGCCAGGTCGTGCCGAGCGA
>DAISVV010000234.1:0-4787 GCA_036840015.1 Micropepsaceae bacterium | reverse complement strand
GATGACGGGACGGTTCTGGAGGGCAGGGCGGATGCGCGGTACGGGTACGGACAGCGCAGCTATGGCGCGTGGCGCGCGAGCAGCATCGTGACCGGGACGTTTGCAGGCCGGCGCATGACAGGAATGCTCAACGACTGGCTGCCTGCGAGGATACCCTATATTCCGGTGTCACCCGGCGCCCACGCGCCCTCTCCGTGAAGGAGATTTCGACGCATTGTTTCCTTGGGGCGGCCCACCCTCGACGTTGCCGCGCCCACCGCGGACAATGGCACTGCGGCGCGGCGCCGAAACGCGCGCCTGAACAGCGGCAGCTTCCGCCTCCATCTGCTTGATCGCAAGGGTGCGCGACTGGTTGACAAGCCGCTGGGCAACGGCTTCGGCCTTCTGCCCGTTTCGTGCGCTGAGTGCGGCAGCGAGCTGCTTCCAGTTCGTCAACTGGCTGCGCCTCCACGGCAGGCTTGCCGGCAGCACATAACGGTGCTGCCAGAAGGCCAGGTTGCCGACCCGCTGGAACATCCACGCGGCGCGCTGGCTACCGCAGATGCCACCCAGATAGGCCGCGGCCGCGAAGGCGAGGCGCAATTCATCGCCGGTGGACGTGCCGTGCTCCTGACCGGATTCAATGGCCTCGACCCTCGCCTCGAACTCGGCCAGTTCCTGCTCGCTGGCATGGTTTGCAGCAAAGCGGGCAACCACCCCCATGAGGGCGCCGGTCAGGACATAGAGGTCATCTATCTCACGCAGCGTCAGCGTCACCACGCGTGCACCACGCCAGGGCACCATCTCGATCAGCCCGTCGATCTCGATCAGCCGGAGGGCTTCGCGGACAGGGGCACGGCTGCAGTCAAAGCGTGCCGCCACCTCTTCCTCCCGGATCCAGTCGCCTGGCTTGTAGCGTCCCGATACGATGTCCTGCATCAGCCCATGGGCGACACGAATGACGTGCGGAGGCAATCGCCCGGCCGGTGACTGGATGGCGGGCTCGAACACGCGCGGTGCCAAAGGCATGACCGCGGACGTACGCACATTGGATTTCGAACGTGTGTCAGGCATCGTCCTGATCCTTTATCATAGGTCTGCCGTTGCGCAACCGGGTGGAGGCAACGCGCCGCGCCGGTGACGGCTAGGGATGCCGGAAAATGTCATCACCCCAATGAATTGAAGCTAATTTGGGAATTCTGTTTGCGATGGGGCCCGGCGTGGGGAGCCTCATTCCACTGCGTGGCCTGGTGGCGGGGTAATTAACCAAAGCCCCTTTGCTCCGGTCGCATAATAGATCGAGCCGCTTTTGCTCGGCGTCAGCGTCAGCCCGAAGTTGCGCGGGAGGCCCTCGACCCGGCCCAGTTCCCCGCCGTCCGACGCGCGCCGCCAGATCAAGCTCTCCTGCCGATGTTTCGGAGCACCATAATCATCCGGCTCCGCGACCCCCATGTCGGTGGCGACAACGACGCGCTCCGCCCCGCTTCCCAGCAGCGTAATGAAGGAACCCGTGTACTGTTCAGCCTTCCACGCGACGGAGAAGCCTGCTTCCGGATCGAAATCCAGTGCAGCAAAACCGCCATACGCCTCACTGGTATACACCCGTCGTGCCGCCCAGTCCGATGATGCCTTCGAGGGTGTGAACGACCATTTGGCATTCGAACCCGCAAATGGATGCGCCGAGAACCTCTTCGACGCGTCGGCCTGTGCCACCGCTGTGACCCGCATCGGCGCACTTGTAGGCAACGCGTTGGTCTGAATCACGACAAAGTCGCCGAAGCCGATTGCAGCAGTCCCGGGGGTTTCCTTTCCCTCACGGTAAGTAACAGGCCCCCACCCTGTGTCTGGCTCCAGTCGTTCTCCCGCGCGACGCATCCTGTAAAGCCGGTCGAGTCCCGCCAGATAGACATACTCCTGGCCACGAAATCGGGTAGCCGTGACCCGTCCACCGATCAACTCTTCTGCCTTGCCCGTCCAGGCGATCTTCATCGTGTCCGGATCGAGCATGACCAATGCCGAAGCAGGCAAGCCATCGACGCCGCAGACGATGAACGCGCGGTAGCCCTGTACCGGACAATCGGCTTTGCGATGGTGGGACTTTGTCAGGATCATGCCATCGTCGAGGACGATGAAGCCATTGTAGGTGCTGTGCGCCAGTCCATTGGGGGTCGGCAGGTCGATGAAAGAAATGACTTGGCCATTTGCCGGATCGAGCTTTGCCAGCCGCGCAGCATAGGCGACATAGATGTAGCCATTGGCGTGAATGCCGATCCCACCCGGATAGATCCAGACATCCTTTCCCTCGACCATGGGCAATGTTGTGCGCCACAACTCGCGACGCGTTAAAGGGTCCAACTGGCTGACAAAAGGCTTGGCAGAGGAGAGATCGCCAACAACACCGGCAAAGGCAAAAACCCGATCCTTGCTGTCAATGGCGACACTCCAGAGCCCCGGCAGTTCTGCGGCGGTCGCTGCCCGAGGATCGCCCACCGAGGCTGCAAATGGAGCGGCATCTGCGAACAGCCCGGTTCGCGCCGAATCCGCATGTTCAAACGCGCCAACGGCCGCGTCCCAGCTCTTCGCGAACAGCGGCGCCGCGGCGAGCAGGAATAATGCGCCAAATGCGCCTTTGACTAGATGCCGGTGCAGCACAAGACCTCCCTGAATGAAACGACCGCCAAACCTAAGTCCTCGCTGCAACCGAAGAGATGATCCGTGACAGCGCAGTGGCAACGCTCGCCAGTTGCTCGGGCGACGTGGCGACCTGCGGAAGGTCGACCGGTGTGTGGTGCAACGGATGGGCGCCGACCATTCCGATGAGCGGTTCATAGCCTGCGGCAAGAAATATGCCTGTTTCGCCCGGGGCCCGTGCAGGGTCGGGCGGCTGCGGGGTCTCGTATCCCGCCTGTCCGCGGAACGCCTCCGCGATGACGGGATGGAGCGCCTGATGCGCCATCAACCCGCGCTGTTTCGATGGGCCGTCGAGGCGGCGCGGGCCATCAGCGGGGACCTCGACGGCGGTGCAGGCGACGTTGGCGCCGATATGCAGCCACAGCCCGACATCGCCTGCCGCCGGAGCACCACCCTTCAGGAAAAGCTTTGCACCGGCACCTTCGAATTCGTGGCCCGAGGTCGACAGAAAAAGCATGGGGTTCCCGACCGACCGTGCCGCCCATGTCGCCAGTGCAAGGAAAACCGCGATGCCGCTCCCGCGCTCGCCGGCGCAGCGGAACCAGCCGCTCTTCGGCGTCGAGATGACGATGGTCTTGCCGATACCGGGTTTGCGCGCGATGACATTCTCGGCCCTCGCCGCACTGTCGACACGCCCTGAAGACGCGAGGGTCGCAAGCGTCCCTTCATTGGCAGCACGTTCAAGAGCCGGCTTGTTCTTCCCGCCCGTCAGGACCACCGGAACCGCCCAGCGCAGGTCCGGTGCGGCGTTCATGGCGATCACTTCGCCCGTTGGCCCGTCAGTCAGCGCAACGACCGCAGAGGCGCCGGCAGCGATCGCTTCCAGCACCGGTTCCGATTGCCCTTTGGCGTGGAACGATCCTGCTGGCGCATAGGGGATCGTGACGAGGGCGATCGAGTCTTTGACGCTGGCGGTGTCCGCGGCGTGGACCAGTCTCGCCGTCAGTCCACTGCGCGGCGTTGAGGTAGGTTGCCACGCCGGCAGGCAGTCAATCGTCGTGCCGCCAAGCGTGAGGGCACAGGCCTCAGGGATGTATCGGGGCCACGCAAACGCTTGCACATCGACCGTAAATCCCGCGCTTTCCAGACGCTTGCGCAACCAAGCGGTCGTCGCAGAATCTCCCGGCGAGGCCGTTCGATGATCCCCAAGAGCCGCATAGGCCTCGACATCCGCGAACATCATGTCACCGCTGGGCAGGGCAGGTTCGGATCGGGCGTTGGGAATGAGTGCAACTCCGAGAAGACCCGCCGACATCGCCATCAGCGTGCGCCGGGACATGATTGATGTATCGAAGCCCTTCACTGGCCAAGGCCCTTGATCTTGCTTGAGATTGTCGACAATATAGACAGGAACTCAAAGTGTCAAAAGAGTGAAGCGAGGCGTGTTGACGATGGGACGTGCAAGTCGGTTTGTGGTGCTGCTGCTCTTGGTGGCCTTCGGTGCCGTGACTGTCGCACGCGCTGACGCCGTGCGGCGAACGCTGAACGTAGGCGGGACCGAACGGGAGTACCTCGTCCAGCTGCCGGCACAGGCGAGCAGCCTGCAGCCGCTCCTTATCGTCCTGCATGGCGGCACGCGGCCCGCCACCGATATCTTTGCCCGTGGAGCCTGGACCGGCGTCGCCTCCCGGGAAGGCTTCATCCTGGTCGCGCCGCAGGGCGTCGACAATCAGTGGAACGATGGCCGCAAGCAGACGATTTCCGGGAAAGTCTCGACCGCCGACGACGTGGCCTTCCTTGAGGCAGTGATCGCCGAGTTGGTCGCCAGGGATCGTGCAGACGCGGCGCGCGTATATGTGTCTGGTGCGTCCAATGGCGGGTTGATGTCGTTCCGGTTTGCATGCGAGCGCGCCGGGGTTGTCGCGGGGATTGCGCCGACCATTTCAAAGATGCCAGTCGCGCTCCGTGAGGCTTGCAAGCCCGCAAGGCCGGTGCCCGTGGTCATGATCGCAGGGACCGCCGATCCTCTGATGCCATACGAAGGCGCACCGACGGGACCCATGGCCAACCGCTCCCGGGACCCGATGACAACCGTGCCCGAGACAGTCGCATTCTGGGCGCAGGTGAATGGCTGCACGCTTCCCGCGGCCGAGGTCCCGATGCCCGACCTGACCGCC